>CAXBGT010000162.1:0-13187 GCA_963975265.1 uncultured Saprospirales bacterium | reverse complement strand
GATTTGGCCAATATTGACTCATGTGCATTTATTGAAACACAAGACTTAGGTAGGTTGCACTCTGATGGCTCTTTTGAAGTACTTGGAAGATTAGATGCTGCAGATATTAGAGGGTGTAACCTTATGGTTTCTGATTTATGAAGGAAAGGTCTAATATTTCCAATCTTCCTTAATTAGCCCATAGATAGTGCTGTCCAGATATTTGCCATCGAAGTAATAATCTTGCCTAAAGTGAGCTTCTTGGATAAATCCTAATTTAGTCAGTAGTGCTTGAGAACCTATATTCGATGGATTGGTGTTGGCTTTAATGGTTTGTAATTCCATCGTTGAAAATCCATAATTGATAATTGTTTTAGCTGCCTCTGAAGCAATTCCATTTTTCCAATATTTTTTCTTAAGTGCGTAGCCTAGCTCACCTCGGTTATTGTGTTTATCAACTCTCCAGATTCCCATATAACCGATAGCTTCATCGGAATCCTTTATGTTGATAATCCAATTGACACCAATTTTATCATTGAAGTTCGATATGTTTTCTTGAATTTTGTTTTCGATATCTATAATGCTCCTAGGGTATTGAGTATCAAGAAATTGAATGACTTCGTTATCTGTGCTCAATTCAAACATATCAGGGGCATGGCTAATATGATGTCGTATAAGGTCTAATCTTTCCGTATGTAAGGTTGGGAATGAGTTAAATACACTTTCATTCATATTTCAGAAATTTCGTTATTGGTAAATTTAAGATATTATCCACCCCAAAGGCCACTAATCAATCACGAAGTATCTGGATAGTCATCTAGTTAATCCTTCAAACAACCAGTTCGCAACAGCCTGTCTATTTTCCTTTATTAGGATTCTCCTATGATCATTTTTGTTTCTAATGTTAGCTAATTCTACGAATACAGTAGTGGGTTGGGTATAATTTATAACATAAAGACCTCTAGATTTGACAGTACCATGGTATCCTCTTTCTTGGTATTTATCATATTTATCTTGGAATGTATCTCTGATTTTCCGAACTAATTTTTTACCGTGTTTACTTTTTTTGTGATGATAGAAAAACACATCTTGCTCTTTAGAAGCACTATTGCTATCTACATGAAGGAAAATAGCCACTTGATCTTCATACTTTATTCCTTGTGCTTTGTGACCTCTGTACAATCGATTGATCTCAGCTGCCCTTTGTACCAGTCTTGCTTTTTGTCTTCTTGGGATTTTTAATTTCCCCATACATTTCTCATCATAATCACACATTAGAAGTTTATCGTCCCTAATGCCATCATTAGCATCTTGAACGATGACATGAACCGTTGCCCCATGCTGCATAAGGTCCCTTGCTAGTCTAAGTGCTATGTCATAAGCATATTCGTCTTCGCATAAGTTTTTATTGTCAAGGCAATCATTACACATAGCACCTGGATCAGGTCCGCCATGACCAGAAACAACATAATAAACTTTATTTTTTAGAGATTTGTCAAGAACTTTGATTTTAGCGTATTTCTCACCGAAGAGACTTACATACAAGTTGTTTTTATCTTCGGCTTTTGTATTATTTATTTTTGGTTTTGGGTTAACTTTTATGAGTGGTGGCACTGTCTCTACTACAGCCTGTCTTGGTACAGAACCATCACAGGCTAGTTCATGATAAGGAACCCATAAAATCTTGCTTTCTGTGTATTTAGTAGCCCGAGCACCCTTTTTAAGGATGTTTTCGTTGTATTTTTTAATTCTTACAGCCTTTTCCCAATTGTCGTCACCTATAGTGGAACGAATGCTTTTACCATTATAAGCATAGATGAAAATTGGCATCTTATAGCTTCGATGAGTTAGAAGTACAGACTTGTCGGTAAGATTATTTAGCTCAAAAAATTTCTCTTTATTACATGGGTGAATCAAAAGATCGTACTTCCTCAATAAAGAGAAGATACCTTCGCCTTTATCCGGTTGTACTTCATGATAATATGGAGTGTTTGCTGATATATCAGCAGTGAAAATTAGAAGAAATAAACAGATGAGTATCCTATTCATAGTTATGTTGAATTATTGAGACTGCAACAAAAGTAAAACAAATTACAATAAAACGTAATATGTTATACTCTTTTATTTAGTAGTTTATAGTAAAAATTGGTTTTTCAATAATCAAGTGAATCAATATATGTAAATAAACGACTACGATTCATCGAAGATTGTGATCATAGATTGATCATATTATCATTGGGTATGTATATTTGCGGCATGAACTTATCTCATGTATTAGCAATTATTAAGAAAGACATAGACATCGAGTTGCGCCAGAAGTATGCGATAGGAGGTACTTTTTTATTTGCAATTACGTCGGCCTATATTATTTATAAGTCATTTGGCGAATTGAAACCGATGGAGTGGAATATTCTTGTGTGGATCATAGTACTATATGCTGGACTAAATGCTATTGTGAAGACATTCATTCAAGAAAAAAAGGAGACATATTTATACTATTATACATTATTTGGTCCTTTGGAAGTTATCGTGGCAAAACTTATTTACAACTATCTTTTTACGCTTTTTCTTTCGTTTACAGTTATAGGAGTGTTTACTGTTCTCCTAGGTAATCCGATTAAAGATGTTTCATTATTTATGAAAGCATTGTTATTAGGTGCACTTGGGATCTCTTCAGTATTTACATTTGTATCATCTGTATCTGGATCTAGCAGCTCGAGTTCCACGATGATGTCCATCTTATCGTTACCATTGGTATTGCCGAGTGTGTTGATCATGGAGAGGACTACAGCGGTCGCCATGAGATTAATCAATGATAGTGAGATATATGAAGACTTAGTGATCCTTGGTGGAATAGATTTGTTATTGATTGGAATGATCATATTGATATTTCCTGGATTGTGGAAAGAATGATACAAAATTAAAATTATGAGACAGAACTGGTGGAAATTTCTTGGGATTGCAATCCTTATTTATAGTGTAGTAGTAGGTATGTCTACGCCGTTAAAACCTGGTGTGCTTAGAATGGATCCATTGTCGATTGGTCAGAATGGAAACGATTCACTGAGAATTCTTCATGGCGAGACTCACAAATTCCGAATTAAAGGATACAATACAAATTTCGTAGACAATGATAATAAGGCTTGGTTGAAACTGGACTCTATAGGGTCTGTAAAAGCTAGAAAGGTTAACATTGTCAACGATACAGAAATTGACCTCACATTCGATATTCCTAAGCATTTTCCTCAAAGAGATACTTTTGAATCACTCACATTAGTGCTTTACAACATAGAAGATGGTCCTGCTATCTTACCAGATGCAGTTTTTGTAAGAAGTGATTTGAGTCCTCTAAGTGATAATTCTGAATGGGAAGTTAACCCTATAGCAGATTTAACTGATAAAGCAGGGATGCAATTTCCTTATCGATCTGTTTTGCATGAAACCATAAGAAATACGTTTTTTCACATCCCATTATGGTTCTCGATGTTTATTATGTTGATAGTTTCATTGGTTTACAGTGTGAAATATCTGCGGAGTGGCAATCTAAAGTATGATATTTATGCATCATCGTTGGTAAATGTGGCAGTGCTATTTGGAATACTTGGTATCATCACTGGGTCACTCTGGGCAAAGTACACATGGGGTACATTTTGGACTACGGATGTGAAACTAAATATGTCAACTGTAGCAATGCTTATTTATGTTGCTTCATTGATATTAAGAAGTAGTATCAATGATATTGATAGAAGAGCCAAGCTTTCTGCGAGCTACAATATATTTGCATTTGCTGCATTGATTCCACTGGTATTCATTATTCCCAGGATGACAGATAGTCTTCATCCTGGCAATGGAGGTAATCCTGCACTTGGAGGAGAAGATATGGAAAATACATTACGAATGGTATTTTATCCTGCGATTATTGGGTTTACTCTTCTTGGACTTTGGATGTCAAGCGTATTGATTCGCTACGAAGTATTAAAAGATAGGTGGATGAGTCGAGGTTAGAATACTGTATATTAACCTATAAGCGAGAACAATTCCAATTTACAGTTGTTGAAACTGCAAATGTAAGAAAGATGGAAATTTTAACAATTGCGGTTTTGTTTTATGGTTTGTTGTTTTTTATCATTTCTGGTATCAATTATTTATCTCAACTATCATTTGATAAACGTAATTCCTAGATCGTATTTGATTTAAAGGTTCTCCTATTTTCGTATTTTTATTGAAATTGTATTCCTTTTTAGGTTGTATATTTATTATATATATCCATTTTAAACGCATTTTTTATTGGGTTCTTAAAAGAAAATATATTTTAACCGAGTAATTTCTAATCTATTTACAAATATTTCTAAGTATATTTATAACTATCCATATCTCAATTCTTTATGAGGTGGTTAAAAAAATAATACATAAATGGCTGATATTGAGTATTGAAATATTTTTTAATTTCTATCTGTATAGAATTGACTTCCAATTATTTACGTAAGTACATATGGATTAAAAAAATATATGTTTTGAAGTATACAATGATGAATTATTTTACTCATTTTTGACCTTCCCAAAAGAGTGAATCTTAGTATAAAGAGTTTGAGACCCGATTTTTAGTTGCTTTTTTTATGTTAAATTGATTATTAGAACTTATGATCTTTTGAACTGAAATTAGATGAGAATGATGTTTTAAAATGACACTATTCTCTAAACCGATTCTTTATGATAGTTCGTTCGATCTACAATAGAACTTTGTAGATAAGACCATATTTGTGAATGATAGAAAAAACAGAGCATGACGTATGACCATACAGAAGTGTGGAATAAATGTCTGAGTATTGTACGGCGAGAATTAACTCAAGAAGCTTTCAAAGCCTGGTTCGGGCCTACAAAAGCGATTAGGTTGACTTCTGAAGCTTTAACTATTCAAGTCCCCAACAAATTCGTCTATGAATGGATAGAGGAAAACTATGTTGGAGTATTGAGGAAAGCACTGAAAGCAACCATAGGAGATAAAGCTAGACTAGAATATCAGATACTTGTTGACAACCATAGAAGGATAGGTAAGAATACGAGTCTTGCAGGCAATGATGATTTCCCAAAGAAATTTTCAACTGACCAGATCAAGAACCCGTTTGTTATTCCAGGGATCAAGAGAATGAAGATCGATCCACAATTGAATTCTTCCTATACTTTTGATACTTATGTAATAGGGGATTGCAATAGACTAGCAGCTACTGCTGGAAAAGCGATTGCTGGTAATCCTGGAGGTACAGCATTTAATCCGCTTTTTATTTACGGCGATGTAGGATTAGGTAAGACGCATTTGGCCAATGCCATTGGTGCAGAAGTGCTTGCGCAAGATCCGGAAAAGCAAGTTATCTATGTAACCGTAGAGAGGTTTACCAATCAAGTAGTACAAGCCATCAAAAATAATGCAGTCAATGACTTTATGAACTTCTATCAAATGGTAGATACATTAATCATCGATGATATTCATTTCTTATCTGGTAGAGCTAAAACGCAAGAAGTGTTTTTCAATATTTTCAGTCAACTCCATCATAATGGAAAGCAGATCATCCTCACCTCTGACAGACCTCCAAAAGATATTGAAGGAGTAGAGGATAGATTGATCAGTAGATTCAAATGGGGGCTTGCAGCAGATCTTACAACACCTGACTACAAAACTAGAAGAGATATTCTTTCAATCAAAATGGCAAAAGAAAGCCTTGAGCTTTCTGAAGAGATACAAGAATACATCTGCTTCAACATCAAAAACAATATAAGAGAGATAGAAGGTGTAATCATCACATTGGTAGCTCAATCAACACTTAACAAAAAAGAGATTGATTTACAACTTGCTAAAGATGTTGTCAACCAGTTTGTAAGTCAAGACAACAAGGAAATTACTGTAGAAAATATCAAACTTTTGGTAGCCGAATACTTCAAAGTGCCTGTCGAAAAACTGCATAGTAAAACTAGAAAGAGAGACATAGTTATCGCAAGACAACTGTCTATGTACCTAGCTAAAACGTTTACGAGTAATACCTTAAAAGATATAGGAGCTAATTTTGGTGGTCGAGATCATACTACCGTTCTATATTCTGTGAAAGCTGTACAAGACCTTATGGATACCGATTTAGTATTCAAGGACAAAGTAATAGAACTGGAGAAGCAAGTACAATTGAATCTTCACTAGATCAAACTAAACTAACAACTAAGAAAAAATACAAAGAGCTGCATATAATGCGGCTCTTTTTTTTGGCGAAATCTCAAGGCTCTAGTCATTTTAAAGTAATGGATCAAGATGTATAAGTATTGGGAAGGCTGTATTTTTAATTGTCTAAATTCTCTATTGCCTTTATCAAGAAGATAACCTAAGATCAAAGTCCATAGCCCTAAATGGGCGCCATTTCTACAGCGATGGGTTTCTACCCATGGTTTCATATGATTACGGAACTTTAGCTCTGAAGGAGTGAAATTACAAATGCTGCATATTAGCTTATTGATTCCACTAGATTTAGATAAGTTAATATTTCAAATCTCTCCCCACCATGTTCTCGTCGTACATCTAAAGCCGTGCCTTTATTAAGTATGACAATTTATTAGAGTAATAAAAGATGTTCAACAATAAACAATGCCACGATGAATGCCCGTGCCATGACATTTGTCCCTCTTCGGAGAAGGATGATGGGAGAGGAGGTCAACATCTGTTACCAGAACTACATTAAATTAATACTTTTGTACTCTATGCGGTAGAACAACCCATATTTAATGAATACTAAATAATAAAAAACAATGAAACTCTCAATATATATCCTGTCACTCTGCCTTCTATCTTTCACGTCTTGCAAAGACAAGGGCTCTGTAAAGATTACTCCAGCAGAACAAATATCAGCGACTGCAGAATCAAACCACCCAGCTTTCGTAACGAACTTAGAATTCTCGCACGAAAAAGATGAAGTTTACAAAAATGAAATGATCTGTTTTAATCTTGATATGACTTTCGGTAAAAATAAGAGTCTAATGAAGATATTTACAACGCCAAACTCATCAGCCATCAGAATGGATAAGCAAAATGGGATATCTACTATTATGTTAGACGGTAAGACATACACAAATGCTGAGAAATCGGAATGGGAGAATGAAAAATTTGGAATCTATACGTATCAATATTTCTTTATGGCTCCATATAAATTCAGTGATCCAGGTACCAAATGGGAAAAAAGGTCACCCATGGAAATAAAAGGGACTATGACAAATGTAGCTAAACTGACGTTTGAAGAAGGTACAGGTGATGCCTCAAATGACTGGTATATGGTTCACTCTAATCCAGAATCTAACTTGGTAGAGCACATTGGCTATATCGTTACAGGAGGAGGAACATCAGTCGAAGAAGCTGAAAAGCATGCACACGCCATCAGTTACCTTGATTACATACAAGTTGGTGGAGTACCTATGTCTTCGAGATGGTTGTTCTCAGATTATAATCAAGATTCCGGACTTGGAGAACAAATTGGAGAAGGCATCCTTAGAAATATTGATTTTATGGATGTTGATAATCAGTTTTCTATCGCGTTGACGGATGAGTATTCATTGGTGGATTAAACACTTCGACCCATTAATTATGATTTGTTATTTATCATAGGTTACCATAAAGGGGATATTGATTATCTATTAAGATAAATGTGTAAAACTATATATGGATTTAATTGACCATTTAGCATTTGCTAGAATAAATATATAGAGGTCAGTAGTTACGAACATAATGATGACTGTTGTTGGTCGTAGGCTCCTGCCTACGATCTTAATACGATTATCTCACGTTTCCCTCTGTAAATGCCAAAAAAAACCTAATCGTACAAATTAATTCACCTACTAAGTAATCATATGAACATCGACATTCGAAGAAGCCCTTGCAGTTTTTATCTGTTTTAAACTGTTCAGCAAACTCTAGAAGGTTTCTACCTTTGAATAATTCCATATACTCCTGTTTTATCTACGTATAAGGTGCAAATTATATATGTATTTAACTACTGAGCTCTATCAAATATAACTACTATAATTATTTTATTTCTTTGAATCAATCCAAGTTGACAGGCTCAAATTTCGGATATTTCAAATGTTCCAGCATCAAATGAGATTTTGTTTAGTGAATCACTTAGATCATATTCAATCTTCGATATTAAGCGAGATCTTATCTTAGGTGTTGAGAGATTTAACACACTTTCTATACGCATAGATGAATTGAAGAGTGGAATGTACTTTTTAGTTGGCCTTAATTCGAACAATGCTAAATTGAGTATTTCATTTATCAAAATGTAAAAAAGCAGTTCTGATTTTTTCTCGTAAGTCTAATTGATTTATCCTTACATTATTTTCATATATTCATTTTTCAAACAACGAACTCAATGAATATATCAACCCTCGACTGGATCATTATCATATTATTTATGGTGGTAACGCTGGCTATAGCGCTATGGTCTGCAAGACAATCCGGTAAAAGTGCAAAAGAGTACTTTCTCTCAGGTAATAATATGCCTTGGTGGATGCTTGGTGTTTCCATGGTTGCAACTACATTTTCTGCGGATACACCAAACCTTGTTACAGATATTGTTAGAGGAGATGGTATATCAGGTAACTGGGTCTGGTGGGCGTTTTTACTTACAGGTATGTTAACTGTGTTTGTTTATGCACGTCTTTGGCGTAGAGCGGGTATTGTTACCGATTTAGAATTTTATGAATTACGATATAGTGGAAAGTCTGCCTCATTTCTTAGAGGTTTCAGAGCCATTTATCTTGGTGTCTTTTTTAATGTGATGATTATGGCTAGTGTCCTTCTTGCTGGGATCAAGATAGGTGGCGTTATGCTAGGTTTATCCGCATTGCAGACCGTAGGATTGGTCTCAGTGGTGACTGTTTTCTATTCTGCCGTAGGTGGATTAAGGGGTGTTATTTTGACAGATGTATTTCAATTTGTATTAAGTATGATTGGGATGGTTGTGGCCGCTGTATTCATAGTGCAGTTACCAGGAGTTGATGGATTGGATAATTTGATTCATCATCCAAACGTAGTGGGTAAGTTGAATTTTATACCAGACTTCACAGATATGGATTTGTTGGTTCCATTGTTTTTGGTTCCGCTGGCTGTACAATGGTGGAGTACTTGGTATCCAGGTGCAGAGCCTGGAGGTGGAGGTTACATTGCACAAAGAATGCTTTCTACCAAAGAAGAAAAGGATGCTGTTAAAGCTACGCTGTTGTTTAATATTGCACATTATGCCCTAAGACCATGGCCTTGGATAATAATAGCACTTGCATCTTTAATCGTTTATCCGGATTTAGATTCTATTGCGCAGGCATTTCCAAACATCGAAGCAGATAAGATTGGTAACGATTTAGCATTTCCTGCTATGTTAACCAAGCTGCCTTCTGGATTGATTGGTCTATTATTGGCAGCATTGATTGCAGCTCTTATGTCCACTATAAGTACTCACTTGAATTGGGGATCATCCTACATAGTGAATGACTTCTACGCGAGATTTATGAATAGAGAAGCCACCGATAGCTCAAAGGTGATGATTGGAAGAGTCAGTACTGTGATTTTGATGATACTGGCTGCAATATTTGCTCTATATCTTCAAAATGCCAAACAAGCTTTTGATATACTATTACAAATTGGTGCGGGTACTGGTTTATTGTTTATTCTTAGATGGTTTTGGTGGAGGATCAATGCGTACAGTGAAATTGTTGCAATGGTTGTTTCGTTTATTATCGCTTTCTATTTCGAGAGAATGTATGATGGTGATCTGCTGAACTATGAGAAAATGTGCATTGGCGTTCTACTGACTTCAATTGCTTGGATAGTGGCGACTTACGTGACACCTGCCACAGATCAAGGCACATTACAGAAGTTTTATACCCAAATACAACCAAAAGGTAATGGATGGAAATCCGTGGTAAGCACGCTTTCTGTTGAACAAAAAGAGGTAATTAGTCGAAATGGAGATCCTGGATTGACCAATCAAATATTGATGATGCTCCTAGGTTGTGCGGTCGTTTATGCTGCACTCTTTGGATCAGGTTGGTTGTTGCTAGGTAATCCGTTGATTGGTATAATTACATTAGTGATTGCAGCTGGACTAGCTTATGTGTTATTTAAGATGGCCTTTGGCACAAAGAGTTGATTAGTTCTTGGAGGGTAGGTTGGAAACCTTCATCGACGAGTGTTGTCCATAATTCTGTGAATTACTACACAAAATCTCTGGACCGAAAGGAAAGCCTCAATGATCGCATTGCCTGAGCCAAAATTAATCATGCAACAATTCAATAATGCAATCATTCATTCATTCAATATTCAAAATTCAAAAATGAAAATAGCCATAGTCGGGGGCGGAGCAGCAGGTTTTTTCGCTGCATTATCAGTCAAGGAACATCACCCTGAGGCTATAGTGACGATATATGAAAAGTCAAAAAATCTACTCTCGAAAGTGAAGATCTCTGGCGGTGGTAGATGTAATGTTACAAATGGTGAAACGGATATTAAAGTACTGGCAAAAGCATATCCAAGGGGAGAAAAGAAATTACGACAAGCCTTTTATGAATTCAATACACAGCATACGATGGATTGGTTTGAGAGTAGGGGAGTTGCGCTTGTGACACAGGAAGATGGTTGTGTATTTCCAGTATCTCAAGACTCACAGACTATAATTGATTGCTTTTTAGAAGAGAGTGAGCGTTTAGGTATTTCTATAAAGATAAGCTGTGGAGTTAAAGCCATCTACCCAAAGAATGATGTAATAGAACTTGACTTCGGAGATTGGCAAAAGACATTTGATAAGGTTGTGGTAGCTACCGGCGGAACTCCAATGCGAAAAGGAATGAAATGGCTAGAAGATATTAATCTACTGATAAAAGATCCTGTTCCGTCTTTATTCACATTTAATATGCCTGATGAGAACATAACCGATCTCATGGGAATAGTAGTAAAAGAAGCACTTACTAACATTCAGGGAACGAAACTAAAAGGTGATGGTCCTCTTCTGATTACACATTGGGGAATGAGTGGTCCAGCGATACTAAAGCTTTCAGCTTTTGGAGCCAGGATATTGAACGAATCCAATTATGAGTTTAACGTACAAGTTAACTGGGTAAATGAAGTGAATAATGAACTTGTCTCGAAAGAAATCAACAAGATTGTCGCTTCGGAATCCAATAAAATATTAGCCAATTATCGTCCTTATCTGCTACCTGAAAGGTTATGGCATTTTCTCATAGACAGAAGCGGATTGTCTCAACGAGCTAAATGGAACGAAATAGGAAAGAAAGGAGTGAATCGTTTGATTAATATCTTAACCAACGATGTTTATCAGGTAAGAGGTAAGACCACTTTTAAAGAAGAATTTGTAACCTGCGGAGGGATTAGTTTGGAATCTATCAATTTCAAAACCATGGCGAGCCTCGAATACCCGAATCTATACTTTGCAGGAGAACTGACTGACGTAGATGGTATTACTGGTGGGTATAATTTTCAGTCTGCATGGACAACTGGCTATATTGCTGGTAGACTTGGTTAGGCAAAACTTACACCGTGATTTACGAGCGTCCAGAAAAGTATCGGGAACAATTGGTAGGTACCTTAGGAATTAAAAGTCCTAAACAGATTGTATTTTAGTTAGGTGCATAATATCATAAAAACGAATTCACATTGACGAAGTCGGGCTAACCAACCTTTTCGAGCTTGGGAATCCCAAAATTATCGGAATCACTCTTCTATCTCTTGAATCTTCATCACCCAATCCACCGGAATTGCTGATTTCCTAAGATTAACGAAATCATAAGCCATTACCGTATTGTATACAATTGCACACAGCTTATTATATTTTTTACTGTAGATTTTAACTTCGAAAATGAGTCTATCTTCTTGGATTTCGGATACTCGACAACCCAAGCAAACAGTGTCAGGAAAAGTAATAGGGAATATATATCTACAATCTTGTCGAGCTAGAATAGGACCTAAATTAATGTTGCTAAGGTCGCCAGTAATATGTTTTGTAAGATACTCTATCCTTGCCATCTCTGCCCATTGCAAATAGATGACATTATTTACATGTTTGAAGGCATCCATGTCTGCCCATCTGACAGGTATTTCTAATTGTACAGGATATTTGCTTAGTTCTTTCATCGTTCCTTTTTTAAAGTCTAAAAGTAATTTATTCTGAACGAAAACGTATCTAAAATATGATATTGGGTCAGATATTAACACACATCGATAAAAAAAATGAAGCAAAAAGCGCAGACCATACTTTCTTTACACTAATACCTCTAAATATCTTCTTCCTTATTTTAACTTGGTTTCGAATAAAAACATCATCGTTGCCACTGTCCATTTTCCAACAGGAAGTTCATAATCTTCTTGAAATTGCTTAAATTCTCTGTTAAATTTACCTTTAAGTTTTTTGTATTTCTTTTTAGGTTTAATATCGTAGCCTAGTTTATATAACTTGTCTCTAAGTTCATTTAGCAGCTCTTGTCTTATTTCGTAGTTGCAGAGTACCTTATCATTAACTTTCTCACCCTTTTTACTGATTGTGTATTTATATGGATACCATTCAGTGGTAGAAGATGTATCCTTGACAATATCATATATCATAGGTGTTGATACCTCAACAAGGCACCAAACAAGACAATCTTCAGGATTTGCAGATAGGCAATTTCTATCTGCTTTTCTCTTTTCCCATTTTGTTTGGCCGCTTTTGAGCATGATTGTGACTTCCTCTGTCTCAATATTGGGATCTAATCCATCATAAACATAGAGTGTTGTTGTTGTTGTCACTCTAGGCAGCTCGACCTCGCTGTAACAATCAAAAGCATAGTTTTCAGGATTGAATACCTCTTGAGCAAAGATGATACAAGTGAAAAATATTCCTATTGCTAACGTATAAATTGTTTTCATGAAAATGGAATATCGCAATTAATAGAAATTAAAGTTAGCGGAGCTTAAATTACAAATTTGTACCCAACACCTCTCACAGAGTGAAAAAACTCAGGGTGCCTAGGATCCACTTCAAAGTACTTCCTGAAATTTAGGATGAAATTGTCAATAGTTCTGGTTGATGGGTAGACATCATATCCCCATACATTTTGTAGGATTTCCTTACGAGATACAACTTCATTCTTTCGTTCAATTAGCATTTTCAAAAGGAGAACTTCTTTCTGAG
>CAXBGT010000161.1:0-13263 GCA_963975265.1 uncultured Saprospirales bacterium | reverse complement strand
TTATCACAAAAAAGATCCGATTTCCGACCTTTAGATTGGAAAATTTTTGGCTAATGCTCCATCCGCTTGCTGTGGGTAGTCAAAATTTAGGATCATTTTCACTCTCGAGTTTCAATATGCAATGACTTTGTCCCATCCGAAGCGGTTTTGAGCTTCATAGTTTTACTATCGAACTCTTCGTACATCGTTTTAGCAACATCATCTTTCACCTTTATACCATTCAAGAAGATAGTTACACCTTGTCTGGCAAGGTCTTTCACCAAAGGGATAGGTGGCGGTGGTGGTGGCGGAGGCATATTACCAATAATTCCATTTGGTGGGGCAGGTGCATTTGCGCTCGTTGGTGGTGGCGGTGGTGGAAAACCTGCGCCTCTTACTTTATTAGCTGACTTTGGCGCACTTGGTGCCGAGGGTGGCGGTGGCGGTGGTATACTTCCATCTCCTCCTATGACAATAGCACCATTTTCCTTTAATGTAACGATAGTTCCCTTTTTTAGTGGAGAATGACTTTGATACTGACCATCGGGTGACGGAGGTGGCGGAGGTGGAGGCATCATTTTATCTTTCATATACTTGGGCAATGTACTGTACTTATTTACATATTCATTGCCGTCTTCACCTGTGTAATGTATTATAGCCTCTTGAAAATAGGAGTCTCTAAGAAGATTCTCATTTTGGTCTATTTTGCTTTGGTTTGTTTTTGTATCCGTTTGAGCTGCCACAGGTCGACCGAAGGCAACCAATAGAACTAGGATCATAGGTGTCATGCTTAATACAAGCATGTTTTTTCTACGCGCTGTTGATTTTTTTGTCATCATTTCTAGACGTTTTTTAGTTAATGAAAAGTTGATACTACTGGCCAGCGATATCTGATTGTTATTCTTGATCGTATCTAAAAGTAGATACTGGTAGTTCTTTACTTGTTGGTATTTATTGACAACAACTTCATCCGCTAGGAATTCATGGTTGAGTTGAATACACTGTTTATATATCTTAAGTAATGGATTGAACCAAAATATGCAAATCAAAAATTCTACAAAAATGACATCCCAAGAATGTCTTTGATCTGCATGTGCTAGTTCATGAGTAAGTAATTTCTCATTGATTCGTCCATCTAGATAGTCCTGTTTATTGATGTAAATTTTATCTAAGAAGGTATGGGGTGCAATTATTTCTTCTAATAAGATCAGTCTAGTAGTATGGTATGCTTGAGAACTATTTTCCGATGCTTTTCTTATCAGGGATATGATATTTCTACTAAATCGAATAAACAAGAGCCCTGAGATCAAAATAAAAATTATGGCAATCGCCGTGGGTAATGAGAGTGAGAAAATGGGTCCTATCTCTTCACTGTTTGATGTGAATCCGTCAATCAGTATCGACGAAGTAGAGTTTTCTATCGGGTCAATTGAAACCCTACTATACGCATAACCAGTAGGTGTGATTGGTATTAGTATTGACAAAATCAAAGCACCTAACAGGTAGGCTCTTTTGAATTTGTGCATAACGACATCTTCTATGGTCCATTTGTAAAATAGAAGTAAGATCGCCATGCAAAGTGTAGATTTGAGGATATATATAATCATGATTTGCGTTCTATTTGTTGATCAATCAGCGCTCTTAATTCCTCCAGTTCTGATTTAGACATATTTGTTTTTCTTGTGAAAAATGAAGCAAATTGGGAAGTTGAATCTTCAAAAAAGTTATTCATAAATCCTTGGAATTGCCCATTTATATAATCTTCCTTTTTTACTTTGGCATAGTACAGACGGGCTCTTCCGTTGGACTCATAGTCTACAAAGCCTTTGTCTTTCATCCTTTTTAATAGAGTGGCGATTGTCGTAGCTGCAGGTTTCGGATCTTCATAACAAAGGATGAGATCTTTCATGTAAGCTTTGCCTAAGGACCAAAGGTGAGTGATTAAGAGTTCTTCTGTTTTGGATAAGTGCATGGAAAATTGATTGTGTTCTACAAATGTAGAATAAATATTTTGTTTCTACAAGTGTAGAGTAAAATAGATGCTTATATTTATTTTTCTTGTATGAATACAATTGATAGTTAAGCCACTACGAATAATAGGTTGTCAATACAAATGATTCGAGAATCTGTCACCTTTGGATA
Organism: uncultured Saprospirales bacterium; assembly: GCA_963975265.1. Lineage (GTDB taxonomy): Bacteria > Bacteroidota > Bacteroidia > Chitinophagales > Saprospiraceae > CAJXUU01. The sequence goes on along the minus strand of CAXBGT010000161.1, from coordinate 11,142 downwards.
AATAAATAGCAAGGATTATGAAAAAGTATTTAACGACAGTTATTGTCACGTTGACAACTATGATATGCCTAGGTCAAGGCAGTGAACCATATAAATATATATGGGCAAAGGGGGGAATAAACCTACGCCAGAATCCAAGTACTACATCAAGGATAATAAGTAAGGTGCCGTTTGGTGATAGCCTTATTATATTAAATACGACTAAGATAGGTTTTGCATATTTGTTAACAAAAGCGGGTAAAGAAAGGCGTCGCTTATTACTACAGAGTCGTTGGGTAAAGGTCGCTGTGAATAATGAAATAGGATACATGATCGATGGCTATATATTAGACTATCCATGTCCAAGAAAAAATGAGACATTGACAAATTATCTAGATCGAATGGCAATCAAAGACAAAGCAACCGATCAGAACCAAATGTTTGAAATGAATTTTGGGATTGCACGTTTTGAATGTAATAGAATGAAACTTCATGATCGACAGACGATTACTTTCAAAAATCAAAATGAAGCCAATGAAGTATACCAAGATAATATGTCTTCAATAAGGTACCATCATGGATTTAGTACATCGATATTAATAGTGTTCTTAGATCCTTTTTTTAATATTTTGAGTAGGAATGGGACAAAACTAAAAGTCTCTAGTAGCTGGGAGAATTACCTGAATATATGGGATAGTAATATAGAATATGCAGATTTTACACTACTAGACAATGGAAATGTATTCATGGACTTTAATTCTACATGTTACTAAAACTATGCCCTGAAAGCAATTTCAATTCGTTGTTTTGCAAGTAATTACGTTTCGTTTACACTCTTTTACACATAAAGCTTCCTATTTGATGTGTTACGGGCGTAACTTAGTATATGTATTAGTTATGTAATATTGAACTTCATAGCTTAATTAATTATTATCTTAAATAAGGGGAACAATAATAAAATTGAATCAAATGAAAAATATACTTGGAAGGGCATTTATAATAATGGTAGTTTTTATAGCAATACCTAGAAATGGGGTGTCGCAAGAAGCTAATGTTGATGGTGTTTGGTTTGATGTCATGCGTGTATATCCAAGTCCAACTTTAGATAGAGATACATTAACTGCTGCTAGAAAAGTAGTTGATATACATAAGTACTTTAAGTCATCCTGGATTAGAGAGTTTATATCTGTGGAAGTTTATGCTACAGTAAATGGGATAAAAAAGAAGGCGTCAAGTAAAAACGATATTTTAACGGAAGAGCAAAAACGGAATATGGACACCGCTGATGTGGGAACACAAATTTCTGTTTTTGTAAACTATATGCCTGAAAACACTTTAAAAAATAACGAGCCTAAGGTATACGATTTTTCTTTTTTGATTGATGCTGAAACTGAAGCAAGACACAGTGAAGGGAAAAACCAACTGAAGCAATACCTAAGCGAAAAAGCCATCTCTAAGATAGACAATGCACTTTTCGAGGGCAATTATAAGCTTGCAGCGGTAAAATTTGCAATCGATGAAGATGGGCAGATTGTAGATGCATATGTTTCCAATTCTTCTGATGATAAAAAAGTTGATTCCTTTTTATTGGAAGCTGTTTGTAATATGCCAAGCTGGGAACCTGCAGAATATGCAAATGGTCAGAAAACAAAACAAGAGTTTGTTCTGGCTGTTGGAAGCAAAGAGAGTTGTAACATGAATCTACTTAATCTTAAGGACACTAGAAAAGTGGAGGAATGATTATGATTAGTAAAAGCTTCTCTAATATGTGAATATCAAAACTTAGTGTTTTGGTGCTGTGGCTGAGGCGGACAGTTATAATATCTTTTCATTTTATTAAGAAGTAATGATTTTCAAACAAGTGTTGTCACTTGCCGCTTCTGGTGTTCATCCTGGGTTTACAGTCAGCACAAACCAAAAAAAGCTACGCTAAATTGCTTCTAATCGGTAAGGGGAATTCAAAACCACAATAGGCAAAATAAATCGCCAAAGCGCGTTTGCTGCGAAACGAGTGTTTGTTTCACTACGGGTGTTACTTTTACAAGTCCTCTTGCCATCTATCGAGCCACTCTCCACTCAGGCACTGTTGCCATATTGACGCCAAAGTAAACTCCATTTGCTTAAACCAATTAAGGTGATTTGCAAAGTGCCAAGTATGAAATTATTTCTTGGATAATCCTGAATATCTCTGATTAGACCATTTTTTTGAATCATCGTCTAACAATAGTTTGATGACTATCTCAATAGCATAACATCACCAAACTTACTTTCCATATTTCCTTCGCTGTCTGTTATTTGTACATGATAGACAAATACTCCAGGCTTTAAAATACTGCCATCATAAATACCATCCCAAGAGATAACTCCGTTTGATAATGTTTCTTGAAACACTCTATTTCCCCATCGGTCAAAGATTTCAACTGATAGTGTTTTGTCAGATCCATAATCGAAGATCAGTTTATCATTAACAGTATCATCATTAGGACTAAATATATTGGCAACTTCAAATTTTAATTCAACCTCCTCTACAATGACGAGAATAGTAACCAATTGATTACAACCTTGTTGACTGGTTATTGTGAGTTCATAAGTTGTAGTTGAAGATGGTGTCGCCACAGGCGTCTCACAGTTATTGCAACTGAGAGTGCTATCGTTTGTCCATGCAAAAGTCAAACTATCTTCAGTAACAGTACCAATAATGTTTACGCTGTCACCTACTGTGATCGTATATTCCATTTGGTACATAGCGAGCTCTGTATTAGCATCACTAAGAATCTCTTCATTCATAATTTGTCTACAACCATTAATATCTTCTACAATTATTTCATACATGCCCGCTTGTAGACTATCAATTACAGATCCGACAACTAGAGAATTATCTATTAATATACTATATGGTGCCTGACCACCTGCAATATTCGATATCGCTATTTGTCCATTATTTATTCCTTCACAAGAAAGATCCGTTGAAGTGACTGTAAATGATATCTCATCAGGATTGATCAATGTATAAGTAGTATCAGTTGTACATCCATTCTGATCAGTGATCGTCAATGAGTAGTCTCCTGCGATTAGGTTTTCTGCAACGGAGGTGTTTCCTATATTACTTTGGCTCCAGGTGTAGCTATAGGTTGGCATTCCACCTGTGACAATAAATTCTATTGATCCCAAACTATCAGAACATAGAATTGCTTCGACCTCTGTCCAAGTTCCGGATAGTGGTGGATTCATATCCATTACTTCAATTGTTTCTTGATAGATAGTAATTCCATCCGAATCGATAATAGAGATCGTGTAGATATCAGATGAAAGGTTAGTGACATTGACCATATTTTGAGGGCTGTCAATTGTTATCTGATCTGTGGTTCCATTGTCTTGACCTACCCAAGTTATCGTGTATGGTATGTCGATTGAGGAAATGATATCAATAGAGAAACCCCCATCACTTCCACCTGCACAAATATTATTTGTTGTTGATATTGCTACATCTACAAGGCATGACATAAAAGTTACTTCGGTTGAGATAATACTGTCGCACAGACCTATGCTCTGGAATGTGTCAATATATGTACCAGATACAAATTGAAATGCATCAGCTAAAAAGATACTATCACCTTCGCACCTTACCGCTGCATTTGATTCGTTGTATGCCGGACTCCAACTTAGGGTTACAATTACTGTGCTGTCACAACCACTGATACTTCCTCCTACGAAGACTTCAGTGTTAGACAAATTATTTTGATTGTAGATTGTACCATTTACTTCTATGAATTCGTCACCGCAAATATCATCTGTATATGGAGTGATGATAGGAGTTTCGAAATCCAAATTGATAGTAACAATACTGTCACAGCCAACTTGACTACCATTTGGAAAAGGCTCTGTTCCTGTACGATTGTTGAAGTCATATGTGGTTCCATTAATCTCTATCTCGTAATCGGGACAGAAAATTCCAGATACACTACCATCTTCAACTACATGAAAGTTAAGTGCCACATTTACTGTTGTATCACAACCTGACCCATTCAGAATTACTTGATCTGTTTGATTATTGAAATCAAAAGTTTGCCCACCGACAACTATAAAATCTCCTATGCATAAAGTATCATTTCGATCTATAGTGACCCCTGTTGTTGGAATAATTTGTACCATCACAATACTATCACATCCATTCGCTGATTGACTGAATAACGTATCTTGATCACTCATGTTTGTATCATCATAGATGGTACCATTTATCGTTGTACTTTCTCCTGCGCAAAGAGGAACTGTAAGCAGTGAACCAACTTGCGGATAAAATGAGATATTGATGATCGTTATGCTGTCGCAGCCATTTGGGTTTGATACAATCACTTCATCCGTAGGGTTGTTTTCTCCATAAAAGATACTACCTATCATCGTAGAATCTCCTGCACAAATAGTAAGGTTGATGTATACAGTATCGGCATCTTGAAAATTCACCATAATAGATATAATACTATCACATCTAGAGCCCGGAATCGTATCTTGGTAAGAATCATTTCCTGCAAAAAAATCAGTCCCGTTTATTGTCAAAGTGTCAGTAATACATGCTACTGTATCAAGATTGAAAAAGGCATTTTGTAAAGTAAATATATCTAAAGTGTCAGCATCATTCGAGAATGTGAAAGAGCAATTAGCATCCATCAAACTCGGTATGGTTAATATCCATGCACTATCTGTTAATAAGCTCAATGAGTCGTTTGCAAAACCAATGGTATCATTTGTATTGCAAGTAATTAGATTATATGTATTCGTCGAAGTGCTTATTGTATCATTAGCGATCAAGACACCTTCAGGAGAATATATCTCTATAGGAAAAGAAAAGGGTGGGGTACCAGTAAGATTGAATACCACCTCTTGACACTGAGACTCGCATATTGATATTTCTTCATCATCAATATCAATGAATGGTCTACTAATAAAAGTTAGCACGATCTGAGAAGAATCTTTTGGACAAGTTACGCCATCACCAATCTCATACTGATATGTGTAGGTTCCAGCTGAGATGCTACTCGTGTTGAGCATGTTTCCACTCAAACCTCCACTGGCATCAAGATCAACAAATAATCCTCCTGCATCTTCATTCAAGAGATAGCTGGTTAAGTCGATATCTCCACCAATACATAATGACTCACTGTTATTATCTCCAGCTGAAACACTTGATTCTATATTTATCGTATAAACAGCATCATCCGCCCCACATGGGCTGCTTGATGAACCCACTGTGTATGTGTAATCATAAGACTGTCCTGCAAGTCCAGTGGTATTTACCGTACTACCTATCAAAACTCCGGATCCATCTGTATCTGAAAAAGTCCCTGTTGTATTTGCACCGTCTATGAGATCATTTAGATTAAATTGTGTCCCTTCACATACCGTAGCAAAATTATCGTTACCGGCAAAGGCAGCATCAAGAATAACAACGGTAAGGGTCTCTGTTTGTGATGGACAAGGTCCATTTGAAGTTAATAGATAATCAAAATTATAGGTGCCAGCTGGAACTCCGTCTAGATTTACCGTAAAAGGATTAGAAAGATCAACTCCTGTCGCATTGTTATCTGTCCATACACCACCAACATCTGGATTGCCTATTAGAAAATAGAAATCTTGAAAACCTGGATCAGAACAAAATTGTACTCCATCAGAAACACCAGCGAAATTTTGATCAAACACTTGGATGGATATTGTCGCCTCATCAGTCGGACAAGGAGCATTGCCCATAACTGTATATGTATAATTATATGTTGATTCTGAAACGTTTGTAAAGCTCACAGAATTAGGAGATGGATTAATATCAACTCCTGAAAAGTCATCATCATTCCATGTGCCTCCTATATCAAAAGCAAGCAGAAGCGCTTCTATGTCATATGTTGTTCCATCGTTACAAACATCAAGAAAGTTATCAATACCAGCATTTGGTGGGGGAGTATTTGTAACCTCTACGGTCTCAACCGCAGTACAATTATTATTATCGGTTATTGTCAGATCATATAGACCAGTAGACAATGATACCGTTTGACCAAAAAGTCCGTTACTCCATGCATATGCACTGTAGGATGCTTCATTTACACTCACATTTGTAAATCCATCATCACAAACTGAGGGTGCAACGGGATCAAAGGTAATTAGAGAAAGAGGATGAGTACCAACTACAATATCATCCGTGCCGGTACATCCGTTTCCATCAGTGACTGTAACTGTATAGTTGCCTGGCCCCACATTTATGGTAGGAGTGATTTCCCCATTAGGACCCCATTCATAACTTGTATATGATCCTGGATCTAATATAGTTGTGGTATTAGGACAGACTGTTGGTCCAGGACCTAAATCTGGAGGAGTATTTATTGCTTCATCTATTACAGTCACATTGACGCAGATTTCGAATTCAAGAATAATTTCACCAGACGAAATAGCAGTTTGCCCATTTGGACAATTGACATCCATAACGGGTACTATATCTATTGATAGATTTTCACCAAATTGAAAATCTTCCGGTGGGCTGTTATATGAGTATGTGTTGGAATTGAATGTAGGACTATTGGGCTCATCAACAAGATTCGAAGGGTCACACGAAGCTGGTGCAAAGCTAGGGCATCCCGTTGCAATATTTATATAATAAGCCCCTGGCGGAGTACAATTAAGGTTGCTAATGTCAACATTTGTGACAGTTATTACGATCTCAACATTAGATATTGTCTTGCAATCACCTGGGCTTAGAGGCAAGTCAAAATTATGTAGTGAGCCTTCACTATGAGCTGCTGTACTTCCGTTATTCCAATTTTTTCGATCCAAACCAATAAAACCATCTGTTTCATTTTGGCAAGTTAAATTGAATACCTGACTGCTGCCAAATTGTGGACTAAATATTAATATGCTAAGTAAAATAACTATTCTAAAGACAGTTAGTTCCCTATTTTCAAAAAGTGGTAGACAGTAAGATTTCATTTAATATAATTCTAATTTATTACGATTGTAATTTGGGACGGACTCCAATAAGTGTGAAAATTACACTAAGTTTTTTAACTTATTTGAAAGAATAGGCATAAAAATAGAAATGTTTTTCTTTCATTTGTATGTATTTTGATCTATACCCGTTTAGTTTACTGATATATATATATGAATAAATATAAATATGACAGTAAAAAATCAAAACTAGTATAAGGATATTATATAACATATAGTTTATTGTTTTTGAAGCTATTATGTTGCAAATTATTAATCATAACCAACCTTAAAGTATGAACATCAAAACGTTTTCAATACTTGTATTTTGCCTGTTTTCATTATGCATGTTTGGACAAAACCCAACTTATTGTGACTCTGAAGTTACACATTTTGCTGGAGATCCCCCATCCACCATTTCTTTAACAATACAAAATACTGGACCTAATAGTATGGAGGTTATTGCTGAATCAGCTGATGCTGATCCAATGGATTTCCTTCAGTTTAGTAATGGATCAGGGGCTATGATCTCACCTACCGTTGAAACTTCTCCTGGTGTTTTTCAAATAGACCTTAACTGGTCTAGTACACCTCCAGCTGACATAATGTTAAATCTGTTATGGAGTAAAGATTCATTTGGAGGGAATTGGCAATTGAGTCAAGCCGATATTACTTATTCATTCGATACTGACTGTACACCGCTTACAGCACCTGTAACGAATGCGCCAGAACCGACTTGTTCTCCGGCTGACGTTGTTTCTATATACGGAGATTTTTATGCTACCAATATAGCAACAAATTATGATCCAAATTGGGGTCAGTCAGGATTTGGAATGGTTAATCCAGCATATGATCCAGGAACAGGAAATGTAATCTTAGCATATCCAAACTTTAATTATCAAGGAACAGAATTAACCTCGACAGACTTGTCAGGTATGACATATTTAAATTTTGATGTTTGGACTGCTGCGGATCCAGCTAATACAATTTTACAAGTAAGTCCTATCAATCAGGGGACAGGACCAGCGGAGGTATTGGTTACCGCACCTTATGTGTCTGGAGAATGGACGACTGTATCTTTAGCGAAAAGTGATTTCGGTGGGATGACATGGGACGCTGTTTTTCAAATGAAATTTGCAGCAAATGGTGCAGGAAGTACTGCACCTGTAGATATTTATCTAGACAATATCTATTTTTCAACTTGTTCAAATACAGAACTTACAGCACCTATAACGAATGCACCAGAACCTACTTGCCCTGCGGCTGATGTGGTGTCAATATACGGAGATTTTTATGCTACCAATATAGCAACAAATTACGATCCAAATTGGGGTCAGTCAGGATTTGGAATGGTTAATCCAGCATACGATCCAGGTACAGGAGATTTTATCTTAGCATATCCAAATTTCAATTATCAAGGAACAGAATTGACTTCGACAGACCTGTCGGCTATGACGTATCTAAATTTCGATGTATGGACTGCAGCTGATCCAGCTAACACAATACTGCAAGTTAGTCCTATCAATCAAGGCACTGGACCAGCGGAGGTATTGGTTACCGCACCTTATGAATCAGGTGTTTGGAATAGGATATCATTGCCAATTAGTGATTTTGGAGGGATGACATGGGACGCTGTTTTTCAAATGAAATTTGCAGCAAATGGTGCAGGAAGTACTACGCCTGTAGATATTTATCTTGACAATATTTATTTTTCAACTTGTGCAGTTACAGCACCTATAACGAATGCACCGCAACCTACCTGTCCTCCTGCAGATGTAGTATCTATATATGGAGATTTTTATTCTCCGAGTATAGCGACTAATTATGATCCAAATTGGGGTCAGTCAGGATTTGGAATGGTTGATCCAGCATATGATCCGGGTACAGGAAATGTTATCTTAGCATATCCTAACTTTAATTATCAAGGTACAGAATTGATTTCAACAGACTTGTCAGCCATGACACATTTAAATTTTGATGTGTGGACTGCCGCTGATCCAGCAAACACCATATTGCAGGTTAGTCCTATCAATCAAGGAACAGGACCTGCGGAGATTTTAGTTACTGCACCATATACATCAGGAGAATGGACGACGGTATCTTTACCTAAAAGTGCTTTTGGAGGAATGACATGGGATGCTGTTTTTCAAATGAAATTTGCAGCTAATGGAGCAGGAAGTACAACACCGGTAGATATTTATCTTGACAATATATTCTTTTCTACTTGTGGAGATGTATCCGCTACGGCGCCTACTTCAAATGCTCCTGAACCTACTTGTCCTGCATCAGATGTGGTTTCAATATATGGAGATGCTTATCCAACTACGATAGCGACGAATTACGATCCAAATTGGGGTCAGTCAGGATTTGGAATGGTTGATCCAGCATACGATCCAGGTACAGGAAATGTTATTTTAGCGTATCCAAACTTTAATTATCAAGGAACGGAATTGATTTCTACGGACTTATCAGATAAGTTGTTTTTAAATTTTGATGTGTGGACAGCAGCTGATCCAGCGAATACAATATTGCAAGTGAGTCCTATCAATCAAGGGACTGGTCCTGCAGAGGTACTAGTCACCGTGCCATATATGCAAGGAGAATGGACAAATGTATCTTTAGTGAAAAGTGATTTCGGAGGAATGACTTGGGATGCTGTTTTTCAAATGAAATTTGCTGCCAATGGTGCAGGAAGTACTACACCGGTAGACATTTATCTAGACAATATTTTCTTTTCAAGCGATTGTCAAGAACCTCCTTGTACACTTGCTGCAGCTACATGTGCGGCTTGTGAAACCTGTGAAGAGTCAGTGTCTATAGATATGGCAAGTGGCAATGTATTTAATTTTGCTCCACAACCTCCAGCTCCAACATATGATAATGTTTCAAATATGGGAACTTTGACATTGCCTGAAGGTGCTATGAACACCTTTACTGTAGCAGGAGTAAATGACTTGAAATTACCTGATTATGTAAATGATATATGTTTTACTGCTGATATTAATGTGGTTTCAGGAACATATCCTTTCTTATTGGAATTCAGAATTGAAAATGGAGGAGGAGCTCCTGCCAATGGCGGTGCCGCTTTAACATATGATGTAATGGTTGATGGACCAGGTATGTGTTCAATGTGAGGTGGTCTGGCTGAGGGAACTCTAGCTAATGGATTTACCTTTGTACCAGATGCTAATTATTCTGTTGTTTTTGCTGTGGTAGATTTTACAGGCAATCCATTAACTAAAGACTTAACCGTAGATATATCAAATGTTACTTTATCAGTATGTGCAGGTGATGATGTCGCTCCAGAGCTTGTTTGTGAAAATTCTGATGAATTACTTTCAAACGGTGATTTTTCAAATGTGACAACACCAAGTGCATTCCCACAACCAGCTGATTTTGCTGATTGGGAAGAATTTGGCGATACATTTGATGATGCATTTACGGCTAAACAAACATTGAAATTGTTTGGAAACTTTTCAGGTGTCACACAGACTTTACCTGTGTTAGAAGGTGACTTCCTTTGTGGTTATGCAGATATCATAACAACATCTCAGGATAATATTATTGGCTTAAGTAGCTTTGCGGAGATAAAAATAGAATTTTTAGATGCTGGAGGAGCGATTGTTCAGGATGTAGTACTTGCTGAATATGACAGGTTTACACCAGCAACCGTAAATGTTTGGACTACTTTTGGTGGGTGCGCAGAGGCTCCTGCAGGAGCAGTTTCTGCTAGATATGCAATCTTTTTTCAAAATAGCAATGGTGAACCAGGATCTGTTGTTGTAGATAATGCTACAATGAAAAGAGTAAATAGTACTTACTTTGAAGTCAATGCAGTTGGATGCACAGCCAATGTAGATATAACGAATCCAGTACCTACAGATGAATGTGGAGTGGTGACATTTACCAATTCATACAATGGGACTGATGATGCAAGTGATAATTATCCTCAGGGAAAAACACTTGTCACATATACAGCTGTCGATGAGCAAGGAAATGAATCTTTCTGCTCTATTCTTGTGGAAGTAGGAGATATGACTGGACCAGTAATAGAATGTCCTAGCGATATTAATGTACAATTAGAAGCTGGAGAATGTGAAGAGATCGTATTCTTTGATGTTCCATTTTCTGATTTATGTGGACCTATCGATGCAGAGATGAGCCAAGCGATCAATGAAGCTTTGGTAAATACAGCATTGG
>CAXBGT010000160.1:0-13470 GCA_963975265.1 uncultured Saprospirales bacterium | reverse complement strand
TTTTCAGTTAAATTTACAAAGTTTTTAACTGTCTCGTTTTTGGGGAAGGTTACAACATGACTTAAAGCCAAGGAATAAAAATGGCAAAAATGAAAGGACTTTGGATTTAATACATATAATTATTCCTAACAACAAAGACTTTGTTCTCCTATCCGAAGATGCCAGTGCATCATTAAACTTTATTGTACGGCCAATAATTGATGACAAATTCTATTCTAACAATATCATTGCAGATGCTTTTGACGATCAAGGCAATCCCAAATGGTCAGAATGCATTTATAGAAATGTGCAGGAACAAAGTAAGCGAAGATTACTAACAAGCCCTATCATATATCAATTCGCAGATAAAATATCGATCTTCTATAACACTACTGAAAAGAATTTAGAAGAGTTCAATAGTAATAATCCAAAATCAGAAAAACTACCAAATAAAAAGAGTGCAACGTTATCTGCAAATATCTCATTAGATGGAGATTTGACATTTCAAAAAATATCCTCAGAAATTAAGATGCATATAGTAACTATCGGATCTATCTCTACTACAGATACAGTTTACTTTTTAGGTGCGAAAGACAATAAAATGAAAAAAATGTATCTAGGCTCGTTTCCAAAATAATTGCAGAGATCATTACTGTTTGGTACTTTAATACAAAAAAAGAGGGTTTCAAAAAGTAAGGCAGACTATACTAATTTCGTTTCATGATTGTGAATCTGCAACTTGGTATTATTTTTAAAACTGTGGAGATCAGAATTATTTTTTTACAGTTCTGCTTTTGCTACGCATAGATCTCTAGTCCTTACTTTTCAGTATAGAATTCTCGGAATTCTTGGTAATTACTCGCTCCAATAAATGACATTATTCATTTAGATTGATTCCACGTTAGCAACAATTTTGGCCTAGCTGAATTGGCGGGCAGGCTACTGTACCGAAACTGCAATATACGCAACAATCATTTCCTGTTGGCTTTAGAACCGCTTTGCAATTATCACATTCATAAAAATATTGACATGCATCTGTTGGCATTGTTTCCTCCTTCTTATTACCACATTTAGGACAAGTAATTATTGAATGCAAAATTGCGTCTTTAGTCATTGCTACATCTTTTTTATTCATAAATCTATAAATTCCAAATACAAGAAATCCAATTCCGATTATTACAAACAAACCGCTTAATTTCCCCAATCCATTACTAATTCCAATAAGTGTACTACCTCCTCCAATAGCAATAATCAATGCTGGCAACCAACAACAACTTGTAGCCACTACAAATGCAATTGAGCTTCCCGCTAAAGATTTTTTATAATTCATCTCTTATTTTCTTTTTAATTTACGATATATTCTTAGGAATTATCCAATTCCTTTTGTCTTCCCAATGAAAATGGATATTCATGATATTCCATTGAATTTTCTAGTTTGGCGAAAACGTTTCCATAGAGACTGGTGCCTACGAATGTAGATACTATATCTTATTAAGTTGGTAGATTTTATTACTTAATTTTATCGAGTTTTCGATTTTAAACATTGTCGGCCTTTTTGTTTGTTCCTCAATATTCCATTCAAAATCAAGTCTATTTTTGAGAACCTCAGCGATTGGACCAAGTCCTATTTTAGCCCCCTTTGATCAATATTTGAAGAACCATAAACAGGCCAAACATTAAAGCTTTTAGTTTACAAATAGTATTTCAACTGTCCGACATAAATTTGTAAGTCTTCCCTTTCATTTGCAATTCTATCTTCTGTGCTACAAAATTGAGGTTCCAACTTGTTTTCTGTACAATCAAAAGACAGGAGGAAAAAGGTTACACACCCTTACCAGAATAAACAAATCGTAAGAAAACAAAAAAATAAAACAAAAAGAGATCCAATCAATTAAGACTGAATCTCTTGAATTATATTATTATGTTTCTAAATCTTAAGCCGAAAAGCTAGATCCACAACCGCAACTTTCATCTGCATTAGGATTACTGAACGTAAAACCTCTATTGTTTAATCCTTCTAGCCAGTCTATCTCCATACCTAATAGGTACATAGAGTGAGACTTTTCCATTAGTACTTTGAGTCCTTTAACTTCAAATATTTGATCCTTATCTTTCTGAACATCAAATCCTAAGATGTATGAAAAGCCAGAACATCCGCCTCCTTTTACTCCTACTCTAAGCCCGTATTCATCAGGCACTTTTTGCTCACCCATAATACGTTTAAGCTGAGTAACTGCACTATCACTTAGTATAATTGGAGTTGTTATAGTTTCTACCATATTATTTCATTTGTATCACAAAAATATTACATACTTATCACAGTACACATGATATTACAATGTTTCTTCTAAAATAGTTTAAACTTCAGGCTATATTATTTTGCAAGCGAACACTGAAAGACAATTACACTAATTTCTGATTATTCATGTTTACCCGAAAATCCATTTAGATTTTGTCCAACAAATCCGTGTGGAAATTCTTCAATTCCAGGAAAACCAAGTCTGATCTCTCGCCCATCCCTTGGGATATAGGCCGTACCAAAAATATAATCCCATATTGCCAATGTAAGTCCAAAATTAACTCCAGAACGTCTATCCTCTGGTAAGTTATACGAGTGGTGCCAAATATGCATTTCAGGGCTGTTAAATAATTTCTTCATAATTGGGCTCAGGACAAATGCTCCCATCAATATGAATAAAACGACTACACCAAGACTCATAATCAAAGTCGGATCAGATAATAAATTGATATCTGCCAGTCCAAAACCAGCAACTATTCCCAACAAACCACCAAATATCCCTCCTGTTATTTTACTATCGATAGATATGTTCGAATGGTTATAATGACCCCATGCAAGTGTAAAAATATGAATGATGAAAAAATCGTGCAAGCCAATCCCTAACAATGCTAGTGGAATATATTCTAAGGTCCTATATACTACATTCTCCATCCAGTGATAACGCAAGTGTGCTGCGAATCCCATTTCTTCTACTGAGTGATGTACCTTATGAAATTCCCATAATCGATCTGACTTATGCAATAATCTATGCACCCACCATTGGACAAAATCTCTGACAAAAAATCCAGTAATTAGTATTGCCCACATAGGCCAACTATTCATCGGATTCAAAGCTTGAAGATCAAATCCCCCAAAAATGCCCTTTATGCCATCGTTGAATAAGTTGACCACGACATCTGAGGCTGCGTTATAAATAAGAAGACTGAACAAGAAAAAATTGAAAAACATATAAAATCCATCCAACCAAAAGTCAGTTCTCAGCACGGGCTGTTTTTTCCTCCAAGGAATTACAACTTCTAAGACTAGAAAGAATAACGAAACTAGGATTAACCAATAGAAATAGGAATTCCAAGTAGGATTTGTAATGTCATTCCACAAATATCCTGCGTATCCTTTGTATCCATTGATAAAGATGTCAATATAACTTTGCATGTTTCAATTTTAATAGATTACAATGTATAAATACAAATATAGCCAAACGGTTCAGACAGATACGTAACTTTGGTTACATTTATGGTTTTGAATGACAAACTATCAACTTGATGGAAAATTCTTATTGCAAGCTCTGCAATGACCAAACTGATGAAAGTGTGCACAAGGTGTATCACGATACTCAATATGGTTTCCCTATTGATGATGATAATGATTTTTTTGGTAGGTTGATTCTTGAGATCAACCAGGCTGGATTATCTTGGGAAACAATACTGAACAAGCAAGATAATTTTGTACAAGCATATAGTAATTTCAATATAAATAAAGTTGCCATATATACTGAAGTAGATAGAGAAAGACTGCTATCTGATGCAGGCATAGTAAGAAACAAACTCAAAGTCAATGCTGCTATTCATAATGCAAACATGATACTTGAGATTCAAAAACAGCACGGATCATTTCAAAATTGGCTTGATAAAAATCATCCATTGTCAAAAGATGAATGGGTGAAGTTATTTAAAAAGACCTTTAAATTTACAGGAGGAGAAATCACTAATGAATTCTTGATGAGTTGTGGATATTTGCCAGGTGCCCATTCTGAGAATTGCCCAATATACCATGTAATAGAAAAGCTAAAGCCCAAATTTTTAGAATCGTAGATATCTCACCCTTAAGCTCATGAAAGAAATACGATCTATAATTTCTAAATACGAACAGCTGAAAGCTACCGGGACTAAAATGGCCTTGGCAACCGTCGTCAATGTGGAGTTTTCCTCTTATCGAAGATCGGGTGCGCGTATGCTCATCACGGAAGATGGTAATTGGGTGGGTGGTATTAGCGGAGGATGCTTAGAAGGTGACACACTTAAAAAAGCGATGTATGCTATCCATAAGAATGAAGCTGTCAAGGTTACATATGACACTAGAGAAGATGATCCAAACGAAATTGGTGTCGGATTGGGTTGCAATGGATTGATAGATGTATTAATAGTTCCGATTAGTGATCTGAAAAATAACCCGATAGAGATATTAAAGGAAATAGTCGATCGTAGGACACCAAGTATCCTCGTGACAAGCCTAGAATATGGCCACACAGAAGATTACACTAGTAACCAAAGTAAGAACTCAGAACTAAATCTTGAGATCGTAAAAGTGAAGGCAAATACAAGTTCCAGAAAAATCGATCTTGAAAATGGATATTTCATCGAGTATCTCCAGCCAGAAATAACATTATATATTTTTGGTAAAAACTATGATGTCATCCCACTAGCTCAAATAGCAAAAGACGTTGGTTGGAAAATCAAGGTTGTAGCGAATCCGCTCAAAGTCTCAAAACAGATATTTGATATTGCGGATGAAGTAATAAACCCAACTAAAAAGTCAATCCAACCGGATGCCTATAGTGTAGCGCTTCTGATTTCCCATGATTATAAAACGGATAAAGAAAATCTTACCAAACTGCAGAGTCATAATCTAAAGTATATTGGTTTGTTAGGACCGAAAAAGAGAAAAGAGAAAATGTTGAATGAGCTTGATAGTGAAAATATAACGATTAGGCATGATAATATATACGGCCCGATGGGATTAGATACTGGAGCAACTTCTCCTGAGGAGATCGCTATATCTATAGTTGCTGAGATCAGAACTTGTTTTTCCAATCGAGCAGGAGGTAAGTTAAGAGATAGAGATCTAAGTATTCATATTTAGAAACATAAGCTATTTTACCGATAGCTCATGTTTCCATATCTAATCTAAATTAAGCTTATAACTATTTCATGATTTTCACGATATACCGACTACCATTTATTTCTATTATTGCATAGTAAATTCCATTATCTAGCATCTCTAGTCCATCAATGAATATCTGACCATTTTGCAGTTTAACATCATAGCTCTTGATCAATTGAGCATCCATATTAAATAGCTTGACGCTAGCGTCAGATGATACTCCCTTTAAAGCAGCAATCTCGATTGTCACATGATCCATGAATGGAGATGGAAATACTTTCACACCGCCATTAACTACTGTATGAATTACTTCATCAATTTCAGTAGTACCTGAACCATCATCAAAACTTGAAAATTCAACAGCAATTACTCCAAAACAATTACTCAATGAATCTATCAACCCTGAAATAGAATCTTGCTCGAAATTGGTTTCTGTTAAGTAATAATCTAGTCCTAATACATCTAACTTCTGTTTGGCCCATATTTTAGGAAGAAAAGAGAGCGTATTGTTTGTAGTATCTGAAAGCGCAATTTGAAAATTATACGAGACTGGCACATTAAACGCTTTTCCTTCAAGCGTTATATTTAAATCTTCAATTTCATCATATCTACCCGATAATATCAATTGCTGCCCCTTATAAAGGTTAGGATATGGATATGGATATATTTCCTTAATAATATTAGGTTCAATTGTAATCGTTGTGTTTAGCAAAACTGGGTTGTTAACACTCAGAAAGAACTTAACTAAATCCTCTTCAAGTTTATCTGGATCAACAAACTGAACTAGTCCACTATTTTCTCTTGCCAATAAAGTCAGTAAAGCTTTATCCAGTGAAGCACCGATACCCAAAGTAAATAATAAGACCTCAGTCTCTGTACTAGCAATCTCTGACGATACAATTTCCAATATTTTCTTTGTATCTGTTTCCCCAGACGTAGCTTCTCCATCAGTGCAAAATATGATTATGTTAGCCTTGTCTTGTTCCGCTGCAGAAAATTGATTTATTGCAGATATCAAAGTAGCAGAAATATTAGTAGAGCCCCCTGAGCTTATGTTGTCAATATAGGCTAAAGCGGCTGATTCATTTTCAACATTGTATTCAACTAAGTTCTCTGCAAAACTTTTCACACTCGAACTAAAATCGATAATATTAAAGTTATCTCCTGGATTTAAATTTTTGACGATGTAAGATGCTGCATCTTTGGCTTGTACTATTTTCTCACCAGACATACTTCCTGATCTATCAATGATTAGAGAGAAATTTTTCTCAATTACATCAGTATCTACATTGGATTCTGGTTCAATAATAAATGTAAAATATCCACTCCCTAAAGTATCGCAGGAAAATGTACTATCAGGTAAGAAAGTACTTAAACTATTAATACCCAGAGCATCCGAGCTCAATTCATATTCAATTGGGTAGTCAAAATTGCCAATTTGCTCATATCTTTCAAAAATTAGAGTTGTCTTATTGTCAACCACGCTAACATCAAAATCTAGCCCAATCATATCAATATTTAGAACCTCTTTTTCTGATTCTAGTGTGAATTCTAAATACTGTTTAATCACTATTTCATTTTGAAGAGCACTAAAATCGTTCTTCTGAAAATAAGAAACTTCACCTTGAAAATATGTTAATAGTTCTACATAAATCAGCTCAATCGTAATGAGTGAATCATTCAATATTGTATCTTTAGGAGAAAAGAAAAATGGAAGTTCACCAAGATAATCTGTAAGAGATTGATCTATTGATCCATTCCCTCCACCTCCTCCATTGCCAGAAGGGATCGAGTTGTCTTGAGCTTCAGAATTTACAATTGCAGTTTTCCATTCACCATTGTATTTCCACCTGAGACTTATTGGATTTGCATTTTCGTTTAGAGGAAAACCATATTTGATATTAACTCCAGTGCCAGTAGTATTTTGAAAAATTTGTGTGCTTGTAATTATCGCGATTTGATCCTTTACCTCTACTCTTGTATTCGTTTCTAACACTTCCAAGTAGGAACCATTAGATATAATCCCTATGCCGTTCGCAAATAGATTAGATGTAACTAAAAATAAGATAAATAAAATTCCGTAGTTTGATTTCATAGTATATTGATTTACAACCAAATATACTGGATAACTTTCTAATATTTACATGAGACAATTCTAAATGTCATGCCAAATGAGTGTTTAAAAAATTTAGTGATTGCTTACCAACCAATTGATGAATATGGTCGTATCTACTTAATTGCAAAAAAAAGGCTGCCATAATCGACAGCCTTTTAAAATATAAATTCAATTATTCATCTAATTTTAGCACTTCCAAAAATGCTTTTTGCGGCACCTCTACATTACCGATCTGTCTCATTTTCTTCTTTCCTTTCTTTTGCTTCTCTAGTAGCTTTCTTTTACGAGAAATATCACCACCATAACATTTGGCAGTTACATCTTTTCGCAGCGCTGAGATTGTTTCCCTTGCGATGATCTTCGCTCCGATTGATGCTTGGATCGCAATCATAAACTGTTGTCTTGGTAGAAGCGTTTTTAATTTCTTAGCCATTCTTCTTCCGAAACTCTCAGCTTTAGTTCTATGAACAAGTGAAGCAAGTGCATCAACAGGCTCTCCATTAAGCATCATATCTAACTTCACTAGATCTGATTCTCTATATTCTATCGGTACATAATCGAATGATGCATAACCTCTAGAAATTGACTTCAGTCTATCGTAAAAATCAAAAACGATTTCGGCCAAAGGCATCTCAAATGTCATTTCAATTCTCTCTTGTGTAAGGTAGGTTTGCTTTGTTAGCACTCCTCTTTTATCCATACAGAGCGTCATTATTGTTCCAATATAATCAGGCTTTGATATGATCTGTGCTCGTATATAAGGCTCTTCTACAGATGATATCATTGTTGGGTCTGGAAGATCATTTGGTGTATTCACCTTAAATCTTTCGCCCTTCCTATTTGTAGCAAAATAAGATACGTTAGGTACGGTTGTGATTACCTCTTGATCGTATTCTCTAGATAATCTTTCCTGAATAATCTCTAAATGCAACATCCCTAAGAATCCACATCTAAATCCAAATCCAAGCGCAATAGATGTCTCCGTTTCGAATACCAGCGAGGCATCATTCAGCTGTAGTTTTTCAAGACTATCTCTCAAGTCTTCAAAATCATCATTGTCGATCGGATACACACCAGCAAAAACCATCGGCTTCACATCTTCAAATCCATCAATACCAATTTTACAAGGATTCGCAAAACTTGTAATAGTATCTCCAACTTTAATTTCTTTACTCTCCTTTATACCCGTAATCACATATCCAACATCCCCCGCGCCAACAATGTCTTTTGGAAAAAGGTCCATTTTTAGTACGCCTACTTCATCCGCATTATAAACTCCACCCGTATTGAAAAATTTAATTTTTTCGCCTTTTTTCATCGAACCGTTTAGGATTCGGTAATAAGCAATAACTCCTCTAAATGGATTAAACACAGAATCAAAAATCAAAGCTTGTAATGAACCATCTGGATCTCCTTTTGGTGCTGGAATTCGATCTACTATCGCTGTCATGATATCTTGGATACCAAGTCCAGTCTTACCACTTGCATGTATAATATCCTCCAAGTCACAACCGATCAGATCAATGATCTGATCTGACATCTCCTCTATCATAGCAGATTCCATATCCACTTTATTTAGGATTGGAATGATTTCTAAATCGTGATCGATCGCTAGATATAGATTAGAAATAGTCTGTGCCTGCACTCCTTGTGAAGCATCTACTAGTAATAGTGCACCTTCACATGCCGCAATCGATCGTGATACTTCATAACTAAAATCAACATGACCTGGCGTATCTATCAAGTTGAATGTATAGATCTCACCATCCAAATGAGGGTAGTTCATCTGTATAGCATGACTCTTTATGGTAATCCCTCTCTCTCGCTCGATATCCATATCATCAAGCGCCTGATCTTTCATCTTTCGCTCAGAGATAGTCTGAGTCGACTCTAACAATCTATCTGACAGTGTGCTCTTACCGTGATCAATATGAGCTATCACACAAAAATTCCTAATGTTCTTCATAAGCCGCAAATATAGTCAGTTTGATTTTATAAATGTGTGCTTTTATTTTTTGTTTGCAAGGAAAATGAAATGATAACTTATTAAGTAGACGAACTCTTTTTAATTATCGAATGAATGCACCCTTTCTACTCGTATTGGTCTACAACATTACAACACCCCGTCATCCAGTAAATTCATTTTTTACAAATTTGATTGTCTCAAATGTTCCATCAGCACCCTGAATATTGAGCAGATATACTCCTTTCTTAACAATAGATGAAATCTGGTTAGTCTTACTACTGCATTAATTAACAGAACAAAAATAGGATCTCCGACAGCACTAATAAAAATGATATCACATAGATTATAAAGATTGTCAACTATAATAATTGGCTCAATTATATATTTAGTACAATACTAAAGCCTACAAACACACCTTTTTACTTAATTTGCATTCAAAATATTAACTATGACCATATCATCTATATACAAATCGCTAACTATTTGTTGTCTCATTATATGTTTCGGAGCACCAATTCTATCAGCGCAATACAACTTCAAAACCGAAAAGAAAATCAGCTGCACCGAGGTCAAAAGCCAAGACAGGACTGGGACTTGCTGGAGTTTTGCTACAGCCTCTTTCCTAGAATCTGAACTTATCCGAATGGGACATGACAATATCAACTTATCAGAGATGTTCATTGTTAGGAATATATATAAAGATAAAGCTATGAATTATGTTTTGCGACAAGGCAAGGCAAACTTCAGCCAAGGTAGTCTATCACATGACTTGATCCGCATGACCGAGAAACATGGACTAATCACTGAAGATGCATATTCTGGTTTAGTAAATGGAGAAATAAAGCACAATCACAGTGAAATGGAAGCTGGTCTAAAAGGCTTTCTGGATGGTATAAGAACAAGTAAACAATTGAGTACAAAATGGAAACCTGCATTTAATTCCATTATCGACGCTTATATGGGTGCAGTGCCTCTCCAGTTCAAACATGATGGAAAGACATATACTCCTAAGTCTTTTGTAGAAACGACAAAACTAAAAACCGACAATTATATTTCGTTAGGATCTTTTACCCATCATCCTTTCTACGAAGAGTTCATCCTAGAGATCCCTGACAATTATTCTAATGGATCATTCTACAATGTACCACTCGATGAAATGGTGAGTATAATAGATTATGCTATTCTTGCTGGCTACTCTATTGCTTGGGATGGGGATGTAAGTGAGAAAGGGTTTTCCGCTAAAAACGGTATAGCTGTCTTACCTGAAGAGGACAGCAGGGATGACTTATTTTCAATTCCAGGTAAAGAGCTAAAGGTAACCCAAGAAAATAGACAAGCAAACTTTGAAAACTATAGCACTACTGACGATCACTTGATGCACTTGGTAGGAATGGCTCTGGATCAAAACGGTACTAAATATTACATCATTAAGAATTCTTGGGGAGAGATCTCAGATTACAAAGGATATCTGTACATGTCAGAAAGCTTTTTAAAAATGAAGACAATCTCAGTGATGCTGCACAAAAATGGTCTACCTTCTGATAGCTCGAAACGACTATTTGAGTCTGACTAGGTCATTAAATGATGAGATAACTTCTCTTATTTGATCACCATAGACAGCGAATAGGTTTTACATCCGTTTCATTACGGATATCAATTTTGTAATTATTTTATGAAGGAAAGAATTGTGCAGAGGATCATTATTTTATTTACCGTAACGTGTATCTTATTTGCATCTTGTCAAAAAGAATTAGATAAAGCAAGTTTCATTAACCTAGAGGATGAATATGAGTTGTTCATTTCACAAGAATTATCTGATAATGGTGGTCTTGCATCCCTAGAAATACGTACAGCACAGGAGTTAGGTTGCAGTAATTATACTATTCCATTTCAGTTACAAAATAGTCCAGAAAATATCACAATCACTTTGAATAAGGTTAATTTAGAAGGTGCTTGCATAGCTCCACCAAGTATAATCGCCCAGATGTTCAACTTTGGCTTCAAAGACTTTGAAAAAAATATTACCATTCAATTGCAAGACATCATTAGTAATTCTGGTAAGATAAAAGCTACAAATGATGAAATCAGCTTAAACTTGACAAGCAATGATGGAATCAAAATCAGCAAAGTAAAAATTAATAGGATCAAGAAGAATATGATGTGGGGAGCAGTTCAAAATGGAACCCAAACATCAATTGATAATATCAATGAACTATTTAATTCTATTAGGCAAGAAACATTTGTTACTCCTGGCGACTACGGGTTATTCTATGTGGAAAACGCCGCCTCATTACAGTTTTACGATACCGAAATTAATCCCGCTGAATCATTTGTTTTGTACTCAGACTCACCACTTAGTTATATCGAAACAGAGTTACTGAAAATTAAAGATATTGACCCTTCACTTGTATTTGTGCTGACGTTATTTGATGGTCAGACCATAAATGTACAGTAAGTTTATTATTATTGTGTGCGCTTAATCCTTTTGAACTGAAATTGGGGATTCTGAAGTTTATAAACACAAAATAATATTTAATGAAGTTATTTAAGATTCTATTTCTTGCTGTTATATTCTCGATAGCAGTCGTGCCATCATCTAGTGCACAAATTTTTAAAAAGAAAGCTAAAAAGACCGAAAAATCTGATAAAGATGAGAAAGGTAAAATGAAGCCTTATAAAAAGGTGATTACTAAAAAAGCTGAATCTCAGACAGGACTATTTACTGTTCATAAGGTGGAAGAAGATTGGTTTTTTGAAATTTCAGATTCTTTATTGGAAGAAGAGATACTCGTAACTTCTAGAGTATCCGGCTTTGTCAAAGGTCTTAACTTCGGAGGTGCTGGTGTAAAATCTCAACCCCAACAAGTCATTAGATGGCAGAAAAAAGAAGGAAACCTTCTTCTTAGATCAGTATCCTACAATAGTGTTGCAAGCTTTGAGGATCCCATCTATAAGTCAGTTCAAAACAATAATTTCGAGCCTATCATTGCCTCTTTTCCTATAGAGACCATGAAGAAAGACAGCTCAAGTTATGTCATAAAGATGAATTCATTTTTCACATCAGATGTGCCGATGATTAGTGCTATGAATAGTCGTCAAAAAAAGAATTTTGGCATCAGAGGTGTGGATGGAAAACGATCGTTTATCAATGAAATTAAAGCTTTCCCTGAGAATGTAAATGTGAAACATATACTAACATACACAGGTAGCAAACTACCAGACAATGGGAATACGGGCACAATGTCTTTAGAGATGACACAGTCTTTTA
Source organism: uncultured Saprospirales bacterium (assembly GCA_963975265.1). Classification (GTDB taxonomy): domain Bacteria; phylum Bacteroidota; class Bacteroidia; order Chitinophagales; family Saprospiraceae; genus CAJXUU01. Next base: position 962 of record CAXBGT010000160.1, on the reverse strand, counting down.
TATTGTTACCAGAAATTCCAATGCAACCTCGTCATTATGATGCTAGAGTATCCTATTTCAGCCTTGGACAGACAGACTATAGTTCTGATGAGCAAAAAGCATTCAGAAAAAGATTTATTACAAGATGGAGACTAGAACCAAAAGATCCCGAAGCATATTTTAGAGGTGAATTAGTAGAGCCCGTAAAGCAGATTGTCTATTACATAGATCCAGCTACTCCAGATAAATGGGTACCATACCTAATGCAAGGTGTAAATGATTGGCAAGTTGCATTCGAAGCTGCAGGATTTAAAAATGCGATCGAAGCACGTGTAGCTCCTACCAAAGAAGAAGATCCAGATTGGTCTCCTGAAGATGTAAGATACTCTGTGATTAGATACGTGTCAACTGATATCCAAAATGCTATGGGACCTCATGTACATGATCCGCGTACTGGTGAGATTCTAGAAAGTGATATCATCTGGTATCATAATGTAATGAACCTTCTTAGAAATTGGTACTTCGTTCAGACCGCTGCTATCAATCCAGAAGCAAGAAGCCCTAAGTTTAGAGATGAAATCATGGGTGGGTTGATCAGGTTCGTGTCTTCGCATGAAGTAGGACATACGCTTGGCCTTCCTCACAACATGGGATCAAGTGTTGCTTATCCTGTGGATTCACTGAGAAGTGCTTCTTTTACACAAAAAATGGGAACGGCACCAAGTATCATGGATTATGCTAGATTCAACTATGTGGCACAACCTGAAGATGGAAAAGTAGGATTAATGCCAAATGTGGGGCCGTATGATAAATGGTCAATAGATTTCGGTTATAGAAGGTTCGAAAATATGGATGAAGATGCAGAACGTGTAACAATCAATAATCTCATAAAAGCAAAAGCCGATGATCCTATTTATAGATTCGGACGTCAAAGAGGATCACCTACCGACCCTACAGCACAAACTGAAGATCTAGGAGACAAC
>CAXBGT010000159.1:0-13504 GCA_963975265.1 uncultured Saprospirales bacterium | reverse complement strand
ACTGACCAGCCAAATATCTCCGTTCGGTCCAATTCGCATTTGATGTCTTATAAAAGTATATGGTATGATTTTATTGTTGAACTTTTGTGCAAATGGAAATAAGGAAACATCATCATAACGAAAGATGCCTTCATTTGCAGCGAGCCAGATAAATCCTTCCTTATCTTGAACAGCACTCGTAATTACCGTATTATTCTGCTCAAAACTGTTGTAAAGGTCTGCCAATTCTGTATAGTCGAATTGCCAATCTTGTGACAGAAGAGCACTACTAGGACTACTGAGAAAAATGAATAAGAAAATACATTTAAGTGCTTGCATAAATCAAATTGTCAATCAATCTAAATATCATAATTTTATTTCGATTATTTACAGAAAATGATTCTACGGTAGTAATTTGATGATGATTCCGCCTAATTAGTTATTATAGTGTATTAAATTCTAGAATTGAGATTTGAGAAAATATGAGATAAAGAAACCTAAAGCAAAAAAGGGTAATTGACAATGAAGTGGTTATAAGGGATGTTAATTACAAACATGAGTTTTCATCTCAACCCAGTTAGTTTATGAGACTTTAGACTCTTTTTTCGATAACCACAACAACACTCGACTAATATCGAGTAAACAAAAAATAATTCATACTTTGCATTTCAATATTTATATAATAAAATTACTCATTTCATATGAAAATAATCCACCTAGACTCTTTTACAACTACAATGGATGGCCTTGAACTCACTGCCCTTGAAGCTTTCGATGATTTCACAGCTTATAAAAACACATCCGCTGAAAAAGTAGTCAAACGAGCAAAGGAGGCAGATATTCTCATCACCAATAAAGTGGAGTTGACAAAAGAAATGATAGATCAGCTGCCAAAGCTCAAATATATATGTGTGGCGGCAACAGGCTATAATGTTGTGGACATAAAGTATGCATCTGAGAAAGGAATCCCTGTATCAAATGTAAGTGGTTATAGCACAGATGGTGTGGTGCAGAGCGTATTTGCTCATTTATTAAATGTGTTAATCAATATTCCATTCTATGACGAAGAGGTGATGGATGGTCGATGGCAGAAAACTGGTTCGTTCAGCTTTTATGATCATTCGATAAGAGAATTGGCAGGTAAAACACTCGGGATATATGGCTTCGGTACTATAGGACAGAAAGTAGGTCAAGTTGCAGCAGCATTTGGAATGAAGGTGATTGCCACCTCAAGAAACCCAGAAAGAGATGGTAAAGATTGGGCTACCCTGGTAGATTTTGAGACTTTATGCCGAGATTCTGATTTCATAACCCTACATGCATCAATGAATGAAAGCAATGCAGGAATAATCGATAAATACTCACTTTCTAATATGAAACCAACTGCTATTCTCGTGAATACAGGACGAGGAGGATTAATTGTTGAAAAAGACCTTGCGGAAGCCTTAGATAATGATGTGATAAACTATGCTTGCCTTGATGTATTGAGTAGTGAACCACCGGCAGATAATAATCCACTGCTGAACGCAAAGAATTGCATCATCACACCTCATATTGCTTGGGCAAGCATTGAATCTAGAGAACGATTGATACACGGTGTTGCAGAAAACATAAAATCGTTTTTATCTGGTAAAGAGGTGTTGAATCGTGTAAATTGAAGTTATTTCTGAAAAACAGAAAATGACATTGGATAAAGTCAAATTAAATAAATAAACAATTTGTAATTAATTACGTTTGTAGGCGTTCTGTAACTAATTGATTTATAGCACCAAGACAATCAAATTTTGATAGACTATTGTATTAAAATTAATTTATTTTTTCTTCTGGGAACTCTTTTTTAGGGTAATACAATTATATATATTGTCAACTGAAATAAATCGATGCAAGTCAATTTATCTTTTGAATTCAATTTTTAATAATTAACAAAATACAAACAAAACAATTATGGGATTATTTTCATTTTTAAAGAACGCTGGAGCAAAATTAATGGGCAGATCAGCAGAAACCAATGAAACTGAAGCTGCTGCAAGTGCGGCTAAAAGAGCTGACATGCTTAGATCCATCATTGCTAGTTCTGGTGTAGGGATTGAGAATCTCGATGTAGAACTTGACAATGACAAGGTAACAGTTTATGGTCAAACTGAGTCAGTTGAGGACAAAGAAAAGATCGTTCTTATCGCAGGAAACGTAGAAGGTATTGCTACTGTAGATGACAGAATTTCTGTTGTGGCTCCAGTACAATCAAGATTCCACGAGGTGAAATCTGGCGATACTCTTTCAAAAATATCAAAAGAGGTATATGGCGATCCAATGAAATACAATGTAATTTTCGAAGCAAACAAGCCGATGCTTTCTCACCCAGATAAGATCTATCCAGGTCAAATGTTGAGAATTCCGAATCTATAAGATTTTGAAAAATAGGTTTTGTTTTCGATTGACAACAAAGCATAATAGCCCATTGAGATGTAATTTTTGATGGGCTATTTTTATGTATGATCATGACTTTCACGAGAAGAATTTCATCAAAATTCAACTTATTCGTAAATACAAAGTTGCGCAAGGATACGTCGCCAAGGATAAAGTACTATCCTTCAAAAAAACTAGATTGCATACTAATTACAATCATATACTTATCATATTGGAAGACGAAACTAAGCTTAATCCCTAATCGACGAAGAATACTCTAACAACTTAAAAAGACTAAATTTTCGAATGCTAGGATTATTAGAGTCCAGTAAGTTCTTTGTGATAGACTTTTCACTACTTTCAGCATACTTCAATGCTAAATTTAACAACCCATATCCTTTTAATTTATTATAAAATTTAGTCAATCTAACGTCCATTAAAAGACCTTCTTGATTAAGTTCAACTAGGTTCTTAATCGCGTTCCTAGTTTTGGAAATAAACTGTTGCGCTGTTTCTAATCCATCATGCAACACCGGATTATCTATATGATATACTGCCACATTTAATTCTTTCAACTTTTGGGCAAAAAATAAATCCTCGTAGCCATATCCTTTTATTTCTTCGTCAAACTGAAGTTTTTTAAATATGTGGGCCTTAATCATGAAGTTATTGCTTTGAAAATTTAAATAAGGATCGAGTATTCTCTTATTCACATTCAATGCTTCTCTTTTCTTTCCATATTTCCAATGTAAAATAAGTTTTTGATCTTTTGGTTTCTCTTTCTGATATTCTCGTCCTCCATATGTGACAAAAGAATTGTCCTCATTTTCTAAATATCTATCAATAAAATCATCCCTTATCACTTTTGAATCTCCGTCTAAAAACAAGAGGTTCTTGAACTGAGCCATTCTGCCAAGTCTATTTCTTATCTTTGCACGACCTAGATTCTCTGCTAATTCTACATAGTTGACACCAAATTCATGTGATACAGCCCTATTTTTTTCTCTGGTCTCAACATTACTTTTATCGTCGAAAACAAGGATTTGAAACTGAATATCCAAGGATTCACATTGATTTTGTAAAGACTTGACTAAATCAACAACATCTTGATTAAATACAGGAATAAGAATGGAAAGCATATTATTTATTTTTCGAAAGCAATTTAGTGTTAAAAGCGGAGAGAGCCATAAGAATATTAAGTTTGATAAATCATATCATCAGTCACACTTCAAAATCTAATTTATAAGCAATTATAAAAGACACAGTAAAAGTACTTTTTTGGTAGTATATTACAAGCTGCTTAATAATTTTTAGACTCTTAATACCTATATGTCATTCATTGAAAATACTATATCGGAACATCATTTAATTCGTGGAGAAGAATTGTTGGATAATGGAGCTGTTTTGGAAGTGGTGGAAATAGAGCGAAAGCTGTGGAGCGTGATGATCAAGGATGAGGGCATAATTGAAGTAGAAATCCAGAATCCCAATCAAAAAAATCAAAAAAGTACCTGTGAGTGCAAAGAGTATGGAAAGAGCAAGTCCTGTGCTCATATTGCAGCTGCACTATTGCACCTTAGGAAGGTGGAAGAAGAGCGGTTAGAGTTAAAGAAAAAAAAAGAAAAGGAACAACAAAAACAAACTTTCAATATCAGAACGATCCTCAATGCAATCGATGACGACCAGTTGAAAAACTACGTAAGATCATATGCACAAAAAGATCGCAATTTTGGCATTATGTTCAAAGCGTCATTTGCTAAATCAGTAGATCTAAATGATAATTTAATAAAATATCAATCTATCCTAAACAATCTAATAAAACCACTGACCACGGTAAAACTAAAATCTACTACGTCTGACCTCAGATTAGCATTAAAAGTTGTAGATGAATTCAATTCGCAATTGGAGGACAATATGTCTGTGTCAATGTTTGAAGATGCATTTATTATCATACAAGCAACATTGCCCAAGTTACATTACCTCTATTCGAAGTATACAGTGCAGAAAGAAAGCTCTGCTCAATGGATTGCTAAGTTTCACAAACATTTGGATCATATTTATGATGAAAAATTAGCTCCAAGATTTAAAGAAACTATTGATGACTTTATCTTAGAACTTTCTTCAAAATCATATTACAATCATCTTACTATCGCATTGAGCTTATTCCAAATACTAGAAAAACATAAGCGCACTAAAGCTAAAGAAAATTTACTAACCCGTTTTTCTGATCAATCAATATCAAGCATAAAACCTAGTAGTAAAGTGGTATTTGGTGGAATATTGATAATCAATAAAATGTATAAAAGCCTGACTATTAGCGATGATGCAAAACTAGCATCCATCAAATATTTATTAAAAACAGGAAGTGAACTTGCTGCCATCGATTATTTAGAATACTTCCTAGAAAATGAAAATAGGAATCGAAAAATGGAGGTTGCATTGTTAGATGCTTATAATGCGCTCGATATGGATATCAAATTTCAGGTATTAGCAGTTGATATTTTTGTAAAACACGGGGACATTAGGTTTTATAAGCTACTGAAAACTAAAGTCACTGATGCCGATTGGGCAAAAACTAAAACGGCAATATCACTTTCCATAGAAAAACACAAGCCTGACACAACATTGTTAGCCACATATTTCTACAATGAAGAAATGATTAGCGAACTCATTGACATACTTGAAAATGAGTTGGATCTACGTCATATCATGAAATATGATTTCTATTTATATACAAATAACTACATCGCTCTCGAGAGAATATATCATAAAGCAGCTGCTAACTATCTTGACAATCATATTGGAGATATTGCTAGCAATTTCATTCAAGAAGTCATCGTGCACTTATCAAATGTTCGAGCACATAAAATGGAAACTTCACTCAAGAAATTCGTAAGTTCTAAATATCCACACAGGGGAAGTTTCAATTCATTTTCATAATTGAATACCCAATGTGTCTTTTTTACACTAAGTATTTATTATTATTGCATTGATTGACAAATAATAGTCGAGAAATACAGTATGAATAAGATAAAAGGATACATTTTCGATCTTGATGGGGTAATAGTCGATACGGCAAAATACCATTATGCTTCTTGGCGAAGATTGGCGAATAAGCTTGGTTTTGATATTACTGAAGAGCAAAATGAAAATCTAAAAGGGGTCTCTAGAAAAGAATCTTTAGAATACATTTTGAGCATTGGAGGGGTTTCAATTCCTGAAAAGGAAATGATTAAATTAACGGAATTAAAGAATTCATGGTACGTGGAATCCATTAGTGGTATGGACGATTCCGAACTACTCCCTGGTGCCTTGAATTTATTAAAGGATATTAAAGCTAAAAATTTAGGACTTGCACTTGGTAGTGCAAGTAAAAATTCCGTTAGGATCCTTAAGTCCACTGGTATTTATCATATGTTTGACGCTATCATTGACGGTACAAAAACAACTGAATCAAAACCACATCCACAAGTCTTTCTTATGGGGGCGGAAGCCCTCAAATTAAAACCACAAGATTGTGTGGTTTTTGAAGATAGTATCAATGGAGTAAAGGCTGCAAATACAGGGGGATTTATATCTATTGGAGTTGGAAGTGCAGAGATCTTAAATCATGCCCACTTCGTTCTCCCAGATTTAGATAAATGCACAATTGCAAAGATTGAAAAGTGCATTTCTAATCTAAAAAAAACCATAACACTTTAAGCGATAACATAGTTAGATGAAAGATTACATAGTAAAAGACGAGTGGAAGATAATTGAGAAAGAGTACGTCCCTGAGCATAATCAAATAACAGAGAGTCTATTATCTCTAGGAAATGGCAAGATGGGTCAAAGAGCTAACTTCGAAGAGACCTACACAGGGCCAACTTTGCAAGGAAGTTATGTAGCTGGTGTCTACTACCCTGATAAGACTCGTGTTGGTTGGTGGAAAAACGGATACCCTGAATACTTCGCTAAAGTGCTCAATTCATGTAATTGGATAGGCATAAATGTTATCATTGATGGAGAAACATTAGACATTGCTAAGGCCAAAGTCATACATTCTTTTAGAAGGGAATTGGACATGAAAATGGGTCTACTCTCACGATATATGGATGTGACATTATCAAATGGAGCTAGACTTGAAATCAATAGTCGAAGGTTCGTCTCCATGCACAATGATGAATTAGGGGTAATAGATTATAGCATCGTTAGCAAAAACTATAGTGGCACAATAAAAATAGAATCATACTTAGACTTTGATGTTGTGAATCAAGATAGTAACTATGATGAAAATTTCTGGGATGGTGAACAAACAGAAGCTGAGGTCAACAATCACTATGTACAGGCCATCACAAAAAAGACAAAATATACTGTTGGTGTAGCGATGGAGAATCGGTTGTTTTTAGATAGTACTGCATCTGATCAAAAATCTACACTAACGGCACTCCCAAAGAAGTCTATTGAGACATTCGATTTAGAAATTTCAGAAGGAACCACACTCTCCCTCTATAAGTTTGTTGGTATTACTTCTTCTATGAATTATGCAACAGGTGACATTAAATCAAAAGCTACCAAAATAGCAAAACAAGCAGCTAATTATACTTTCGATGAACTATTGGCCAATCATACCAGAGCTTGGTCAGATATCTGGGACATGTGCGACATCAAGATCGAAGGCGATGTATCTGCACAACAAGCTATCAGATTCAACATCTTCCATCTCTACCAAACTTATACTGGACAGGATGATAGACTAAACATTGGACCAAAAGGCTTTACAGGCGAAAAATATGGTGGATCCACTTATTGGGATACCGAAGCCTATTGTCTCCCTTTCTATCTTAGTACAGCAAATGAAGAAGTAGCAAAAAATCTACTTATTTACAGATATAAGCAACTTGACAAAGCAATAGAAAATGCAGAAAAACTAGGATTCACTTGCGGAGCTGCCCTGTACCCCATGGTAACCATGACCGGAGAAGAATGCCATAATGAATGGGAGATTACTTTCGAAGAGATTCACAGAAATGGAGCGATTGCTTATGCGATATTTGACTATATCAGATATACTGGTGACAAATCATATCTGGCAGAATATGGAATCGAAGTCTTAGTTGCTATTTCAAGATTCTGGGCACAAAGAGTCAATTGGTCAGAAAGAAAAGAACAATATGTGATGCTCGGGGTAACCGGTCCTAATGAATATGAAAATAACGTAAACAATAATTGGTACACTAATTATATAGCTACATGGTGTTTGGAATATACAATGGAAGCATTGAAGCATGTTGAATTAGCCAATCTTGATAATTATAATGGTCTTATCCAAAAAATGGATTTTGCTTCTGGGGAAATGAAAAAATGGCAACACATAGTTGACAATATGTACTACCCTAAAGATGAGGAATTAGGTATTTATTTACAACAAGACAACTTTCTTGATAAAGAATTAACGCTTGTTGCCGATTTAGATCCAAAACATAGACCTATCAATCAAAAATGGTCTTGGGACAGAATCTTACGATCGTGTTTTATTAAGCAGGCAGATGTACTCCAAGGATTTTACTTCTTCGAAGATCACTTTGATGAACAGTCACATAGAAAGAACTATGAATTCTACGAACCCAGAACTGTACATGAATCCTCTTTAAGTCCTTGTGTGCACGGAATACTAGCTAGCAAATTAGGAATGGAGGATAAAGCATATGAAATGTATCTACGCACAGCCAGACTTGATCTCGACGATTATAATAATGATACAGAAGATGGATGTCACATCACGAGTATGGCTGGTACGTGGTTGGCAATAATCAAAGGATTTGGTGGACAAAGAATAACGGAAGATCAACTTTCGTTCTCCCCTAGCCTACCTGCTCAATGGAATTCTCTATCTTTCAAAATGAAATTCAGAAAGAATCTAATAGAAGTAAGAATTGAAAAAAATAAAACTGAAATTAAAAACCTTAGCGGTCCGAGCTTGGAAATACTCCATAATGGATCAAATATCAAATTACCTGAGTCTAACATCGATCTCTCATAAACAAGAATACTTCAATTATGAATAAATACATTGTCCTTTTTATATCGTTTTTATTCTTGACTACAAGTTGTAAACAAGACACCAAGCATACAACTTCTGAGTCAAGTACTAATGTCAATAAATCTTCTAGTTTAGAAAACAGTAGACCTCTTCCAAACTGGGCGCGTCAAGCCAACATCTACGAAGTAAATATAAGACAATATACTCCTGAAGGTACGTTTGATGCATTTGCCAAACACCTGCCTAGACTCAAAAATATGGGTGTCGACATTCTTTGGTTCATGCCAATATTCCCTATAAGTGAGTCTAAGAAAAAAGGCACCCTTGGCAGTTACTATGCTGTTTCAGATTTCAGAGAAACTAATCCAGAATTCGGTCCTAAAGCCTCTTTCCAAAATGTAGTAGACAGAGCTCATGCATTGGGTATGAAAGTGATCCTTGATTGGGTACCAAACCATACAGGATGGGACCATGTGTGGATCAAGTCTCACCCTGAATACTTTACTCAGGATGCAGAAGGGAACATTGTAGATCCTATCGATCCAGAAACTGGAAAATCTTGGGGTTGGACAGATGTTGCCGATCTGAACTACGATAATACTAATATGAGAAAGCAGATGGTTGATGATATGCTTTATTGGGTAAACAATCATAGAATAGATGGATATCGCATGGATGTAGCGCACAATGTGCCAAATGACTTTTGGGCTGATGCATCTTCTCAACTGTTTGCCGCAAATGATTCGCTATATATGTTAGCTGAATCAGAAACAATTGATCATATTAATAATGGGTATTTTCATACTATTTACGGTTGGGCACTTCATCACATGATGAACGATATTGCCAAAGGAGAAAAGAATGTGAATGATCTTCATGATCTATTAATGGAGAAGAAATCGCAGATCAAACAAGGCTCTATGATGAATTTTATAACCAATCATGATGAAAACTCTTGGGCAGGAACGGTAAAAGAGAGAATGGGTAATAATGGTGATGCATTTGCCGTATTGGCAATGACAATGGATGGATTCCCTCTACTCTATGGAGGACAAGAGGAGCCTTTGGATCATAGGTTAGCTTTTTTCGAAAAAGATGACATCGGTTTCAAAAAATTCGAAAAAGCAACGCTTTACAAGACACTTCTAGATCTTAAGCATCGAAATAAAGCATTGGGTAACAATGAATATTCTGCACCACTTATAAGAGTAGGAGAATCTGAACATATCTATGCATATATGAAAGAAAAAGATGGAGACAGGTTCGCTGTAATGATAAATTTCAGTGATGAAAGGCAACAGATAAAGTTGACTGAATCTGTTGTGGGCATGACGGATTTATTGAATGGTCGAAAAGTAGAAATGGGACAAGGAACCATAAAAAGTTTCGATCCATGGGAATATTGGATAGCTAGTAACCGATAAGTTTTGATGTGGTGATGACGTGATGTGGTGATTGCGGAATAAACTTTGATTGGTTAGAAATTCAGTTGGTAAATTTTTTGATCTAATTTAGATATGCCAAAAAACTAAGAAATATTATGAAAAAGAACGAATTATCATTTTGGGAGATTTGGAACATGAGTTTTGGATTTCTAGGAATTCAGTTTGGTTTCGCCTTACAAGGTGGATTTATGTCTAGCATATTTCAATCACTTGGCGCGGCAAAAGATGACATCCCAATGTTATGGATAGCTGCTCCATTAACTGGATTACTTGTTCAACCCGTAATTGGATACTTGAGCGATAAAACTTGGAGCCCAAGGTGGGGTCGAAGAAGACCTTATTTTCTTATAGGAGCGGTATTAAGTTCTATAGCTCTATTTTTTGTGCCTCATTCTCCTGTATTATGGATTGCAGCGGGATTCTTATGGATTCTAGATGCGTCTATTAACGTTTCTATGGAGCCATTCAGAGCTTTGGTTGCTGATAAATTACCTGCGTCTCAAAGGTCCTATGGGTTTGTAGTTCAAACACTTATTATTGGAATTGGCACATGGATAGCTAGTAATTTACCTGCATTTGTGTCTTTCTTGGGAGTAAGTGATGCTTCTGATGCTGGTGAACTAGCCATGAGTGTCAAGATCGCCTTTGCCATAGGAGCGTTTGTGTTTTTGCTTTCTGTTTTATACACTGTATTTACTACTACTGAGTACCCTCCTGAAGATATGGAGGAGTTCGAGAAAGAGAAAAAGCAACCAAATACCTTCTTTTCAGATATGTTTGACAACGTCGGAAATATGCCTAAGACAATGGTCAGATTAGGTGTGGTTCAGTTTTTTAGTTGGTTTGCATTTTTTACAATGTGGTCATTGGCTACGCCTGCGTTGACTGAGCATGTGTTTAGTACTCCATCTCCAATAGAGGCTGATTATGACATGTCGATACCGACAATAAAAGAGGCTTATATTACAGCAAAAACGGCATACACTTCATCAGCAAATAAGATCGGATCGGCAATGGGTACATACGGATTAACATCAATGATATTTGCTTTATTACTCACATTATACACACGTAAAAGAAAAATCAATAGAAAATACCTACATATGGCTTCTTTGATTTTGGGTGGGATTGGATTTATATCTATGTACTATTTATCTTCTCCACAAATGTTATACCTATCATTTGGTCTTATCGGAATTGCTTGGGCAAGTATTTTGTCAATGCCCTATGCTATGTTGTCAGGGACTATTGACCCCAAAAAAATGGGTGTATTTATGGGATTGTTCAATATGTTCATTGTCATTCCTCAAATAATAGCTGCGCTTGGAGGAATAAACTTCACCTACAAACTTTTTGGAGAAGACACTATCTATGCCATGGTTGTTGCTGGTATCTCTCTAATCATTGCCGGATTGAGTAATTTCCTAATTACAAATCCAGAAGCAATCACCTATAATGAACCTGATAAAGTCGTGAACGCCTAAATATGCAAAATAATAAAAAGTAGATCCATTATATCTTCATGTATTTGTTTGATAATTTGTACTTTGACAGCTTATTGTTTAGTGAATCAGCTTCCAAATCATTCCCAATTATGCAAATCAGATACCTATTTTTAATATACGCGATTGTAGTTTTAGTTTCTTGCAGAAAGGACGAATCTATGGAACCACCTCAAATTGAATATATGTTTGCAGGGGATGTTCTGATATCTGAAAAAATGTTTATAGCAGAAGATGAAGTTTTATCTATAGCTCCTGGATCCACTATTCGCTTCGCCCCTGGTGCAAGCTTAGAGTCTTTTGCTCCAATAAGTATTGTAGGAACTAAAAGCGAACCAATTACTCTTATAAGTGAAGATAATATCAATGACCACTGGATTCTAAGGCCTTGGGAGGGTGCGGGCACATTCGATCTTATGCACACCTATGTTATTAATGGTTTGATTACAACTCATGATACAGACTGCCATTTCAAAAATGTAAATTTCTTCAACAATAAAGACCTAGAGTGGAATAGTGCTTGCACCAGATTCTGGAAAGGAGAAATATTAATAGAAGATTGTGTAATGGACTGGAACAGAAAAGGCGAAGGTTTTCTAGTGCATGGTATTCACCAACCGATAGTCAGAAACTGCACCTTTAAAAAAGTGAATGATGCAGTTGAATTCATCAATTGCACAGATGGTGTAATCCGCAACTGCACTTTTTTGTCTAACTCAGATGATGCTATAGATTTAAATGATTGTGACAACATACTTTTGACAAATAACGAATTCTATGGCACAAAAAATCGTGCTTTGGAAATAGGAGGAGATGTAGGTGGAAATAGTATCAATATCAAAATTATCAATAACTTATTTGTAGATTGTAAAATAGCTGTAAATGTAAAAGATAATTCTGATGCAATTGTAGAAAACATTACAGTGATTGGAACAGAAACTGCTTTAGAAATCATACATGAAGAAAATGATGGTCTAATGAGTAATGCAGACGTTTATAACTCTGTTATTGTAGATACAAGATGGCCAACATTTACTAAAGAATCCACCCTTTCTCTTACGAATTGCATGAGTGAGGATCTGCTACCTGATGGCACCAATATTATTCAGACAACTGTAGAATTCGCAGATACTGCTATGAACGATTATAGAATTGTATCAAGCACTTTTCCAACTGGAATGGATGCTACTACAATGGGTTATCAAAAACAATAAAATAAACTTAACGAATCAACATCATTCATACACGCTTAAAAACTTATCAGAAGCATACTTTAAAAAATGATCAAAATTTAAAGATTCACCTGTGATTTTATTGCATAGTTCATCCGCTTCGTATCTTCGACCATGTTGATGTACATTTTCTCTCAACCAATCAAGCAGTTGACTTGTATTACCTTTAGAGAGTTTCTTATTTAGTTTTTTGATATCCTTCTCTGCTTGGGCATAAAATTGAGCTGCATAAAAGCTCCCTAGAGAATACGTTGGAAAATACCCTATACTTCCATGTCCCCAATGCACGTCTTGTAAGATCCCTTGATTTGCGTCTTTTGCTGAAACACCTAAATATTCTTTATACTTTTCATTCCACACTTGATCAAGATTATCTGTATCAATACTTCCTTCCATGAGTCCTTTTTCAATCTCATACCTTATCAATACATGAAAATGATAATGCAACTCATCCGCTTCGGTTCTGATCAAATTAGGTGAAATTTTATTTATCCCTTTATAAAAACTATTTAAATCAGTCTTTTTCAGACTCTTTGGAAAATCGGCTTTTAAAGATGGATACCAATATGACCAATATTCTTTAGATCTTCCTACATGATTTTCCCAAAGCCTTGACTGAGACTCATGTATTGACAATGATAAATATGATCCTGTAGGCAATCCATAATCTTCAATAGGTAGCCCTTGCTCATATAAAGCATGCCCACCTTCATGAATTGTACTCCAAAGCATATAAGCGAAATCATTCTCGTCTACTCTAGTCGTAACTCTCACATCCATCGGTGAAAAAGAGGTTGTAAATGGATGTGCACTTAAATCTTGTCTTCCTCTGTTAAAGTCATATCCCATATGCTCGAGAATATCTAAACCGAATTCCCACTGATTATTCCAGTTATATTTCTTTTGTAAAAATTTATT
>CAXBGT010000158.1:0-13514 GCA_963975265.1 uncultured Saprospirales bacterium | reverse complement strand
CAAAAAAATCTTTTTTATGACCCCGACGCAAGCATCGGAGAATTTAAGTATTAAACGGAAATGCATTCAAACAGTTTGCTTTTTTTTGAGGAGTTTAATACATGATCGGAGCTAATAGCCTAGACAAATGAAGTATATATATATTACCTTTTTTATGATATTTTGCCTTTTTCGAAGTCACAGCCAACAGTCAGTAATTTCTTATGAAGGATCTTCCACTATTGCACATTTTATAGAAGATGCCAAAACACATTACACAAAAGCCAAATTCAATATTTTTACTGAATCAGAAAGTTCAGGAGGAGAAAAATCCATTATAGAAGGCAATGCCGATATAGCAGGTGTTGCTAGAATTCCGAGTCCAAAGGTATTGGGCAAGGGTGTAATAAGTACACTCATCGGATGGGATGCCATAGCGATAATTGTACATGGTGATATCCCAATTGACAATTTGACAAAAGCTCAAATCAAAGACATATTCACAAATCGCATCACCAATTGGAATCAATTGGGTGGACCCGATCTTATCATCAGGCCTTTCATTGTTAATGAACAATCCGCTACACATAAGGTATTCCGGTCTACCATCCTCGGCCAAGAAGATTATATTAATTGTCAAAAAGTGGCTATCGATAAAGAAATAATCTCAAAGGTAGCTGACATACCCGGTTCTATCGGACAGATCAGTTTTTCGTTTCTTAATGCTCAATCTAAAAGTAAGACCATTGCAGTAGATGGTCAAGAAGCTACCGTTGAGAATCAGAGTTATCCCATTACTAGGCCTCTTTATTTATTGTGGTGGCCAGGAAGAAAAGATGTTTCAGATTTTGTAGAATGGACTCAAACCCAAGATGCACAATCTCTCATTCAAAAAAGATTTATTGGCAAAGTTCAGAGCAATACTCGCAATACTGGAAAACTCGTTGTGTATACAAAAACCAAAGCTGTCGAAGATGGTGGTGCCTATTACTATCCACACGAACCCTACGAAATTTACAATAATGAAAATGTACTGATCCAACGCATTGCCAACCATTTAGATCTTTTGGATGAAAATCCAACTCATGTGTCACTCTTACCTGGAAAATATTTGATATGGACATATACAGATAAAAATAATAATGGTGAAAAAATGTTGGTCACTGTAGAATCGAATAATACCACAACAGTGCAAACGACAAATCAAGCTCCCCCTCAAGCACTCCAGAACACAAAAAGTGCATATAATAACCTCAAGCTTTATGGGGATTTCAGATTTCGTGGAGAGCAAGACTGGAATTCTATCAGAAGAGATGGATCCCTCCGTGATGATCGGGGTCGACTAAGATATCGGCTACGAGTTGGGTTTAATTATCAAAGCAATCAACACCTTACAATCGGAGCCAGAGTCAGGTCTGGCGTAGGTGATAATCGACAATCTCCACACATCACGTTGGGCCAAAACGAAAACCACTCTATAGTGATAGATAAAGCATTTGTGAAGTTCACAAAAAATAATTATTCCTTATGGGCTGGTAAAAACAATTTTCCTTTTTGGAAGCAAAACGAGTTGGTTTGGGACGATGATGTTACGCCAGAGGGACTTGCATTTTCAGGCCACAATACTTTACACAAAAACACTAAGCTGAAATACAATTTTGGCTATTTCATTATCAATAGTAAAGGCCAAAATTTACAGGATGATCCATCTTTAATAGGAGCCCAACTTGTCCTAGAGACACAAGTTTCAAATTTTAAGATTACAGCAGGAACTAGTTATTTGGGCTTTGATAAAATTACAGACAAAAATGATCTTGGTGGCAATCATATACTTGATTATGACTTATCTGTTTCTTGTCTTTCGCTTACGTATGACTACAAAACGCCAATCTCGATCGGAATAGATTACATAAAAAATCTTACTTCCTATGACCAAGACACAACTATCACAAAAGCCAGTCTTCAAGATGAGAAAACAGGTTTTGTCACAAATCTAAAAATAGGAAGCATCGATAAAAAGGGAAACTTTCTACTCGCTTACTACTACGCTCACATACCAAAATATGCTATAGTTGATTTTCTCGCGCAAGATGATTGGGTAAGGTGGGATCTCGACAATGCCTCTGGCACAAGGTCAAGTAATTTCAAAGGGCATGAGATTCGATTATCCTATGCTATAAAAAAAGACATGAATATTGTTATCCGATCCTATTTCACAAAAGCTATTGCTAAAGAAGGTATTTCTCAAACAGCTTTAGAAACAAACAATAGATTCCGAGCTGATTTCAATTTGAAATTCTAGCTTAGTCAAATTACTATCTGTACAAACGGTGTGTAAACCATAATGCACAAAATTGTTTGACAAAGCCATTGCGCAAATAAACTGATTGTAGTAGATTTCTCCACTTCGGTCGAAATTAAAGGTATAAGAGCATTCAATTCCTCGACTTCACTCGGAATGACAATGCTAAAGGGTTTACACACGTACAAACGCCCAAAGCTCTCGTTAGAAGTGATATTGCTATATTTGATTATTGATGCTCGTTTAAAGCGACCTGCATATAAAATGTTCAAACTTCCTAATTGAGCTCCAACCAATATTTTGAGGTCCAGATCCTTTTGCACTGACAATCGGCCTTCCGTTTACAGAAACTACTACCGATCCTGCAGCATTGCGGGTATATCCTATCCCGTCAGATCAAAAAATCACCATGGAATTAGAAACCAAAGGAGAACATATAAAAATCAGCATTTATGACACCATCGAGCATGAATCAATGCTATTACCAATCAGAATTTCAGCAGTGGGACACATTCCTGAAAGTATGGTATCAGAGACCTTCCTTTTAGCCCATATTTTGTTAGGCAACAAACTCAAGAGTCACAATAGACAATTCGAATAGCCAAAACTTAGGAAGAAAAATCAACTGTAATCCTGATCGAATTTTGAAACTTCAGACCTAGTTGATTTTAATAAATTGTTGACTTTGAGTTATACGCCCATTATCAATCAAGATTGAATAAAGACCAGTCTCTAAGTCTCGTATGTCTATTTGAGTCGATGTGGTCGTAAGAATCTTATTTCCATTAATATCGAATATGTGTATAATAACTACACTCTGGGGTCCAGATATATATACAGTTTCTTGAGCTGGATTTGGTGAAACAATAAAAAACTTCTCTTTCTGTGAATAGATTTCTTTTATTTCCGAATATGAGAAATTACCATCAAAATCTACTTGTTTGATTCGGTAGTAAACTATACCATCAAAGTAATGTACGTGACTATATGAGTAATCTGTTTTCTCAAATGAATTACCAGCACCTTTAACCGTCGATACACTTTGAAAGTCTATTCCGTTTTTAGAATATTCAATTTCAAAAAAATCATTGTTTACTTCAATTGCAGTTGACCAATTTAATCTTACGAAGTCTTCGGTTTCTTTCTTGAGTTCAAAGTCTGTCCATATAACTGGAAGTGAAATACCTACAGCTGATATTGTACAATCATTACCATTTCCTGAATTATTATGAAATGCCGTGAAGGATGCCATTGAATTGCACGTAGCTTCGAATGTTAAAGTATATGTATTGCCACTACAGACACAGCTATGAGGACCGGCACCTGTAAGAATAGTAACATTTGGAGAGGAGAAAGTCAATGTGCCATTATCTGGTCCAGAGCCCTCAGTAAATAAGACATCAATAGAATAGGTGCAGTTTCCAGAACCATCATCTCCTGATACTTCAGTAAGAATTGAAGTTGAAATCGTACATCCTTGTGCAAAAGTAAATAGAAATGTTAGGGTGTAAATAATACTGTGAGTGTAATTTTCATCTAATTAAATATTTATACTTATTGACTTATTATTTATGTAAACTTTTTTTGCCAATAATTTCATTTGGCTCAATACATTAGTTATAATTACGAATGAAATTTTATTCCGCCCAAACCATTTTAACTAAATGTATATATATTATACGTACAACATCTAGAATGGTCACTTCCTTAAAATCAGATATTCGCATTTGCTGACGCGATCACAACAAATTACCATTAGCTTAGAGTTGACTACATTTTTTGCGAGTTAAAAAAATGTGGAAATATATTCATAATTTACCCCACGAAGGAATGTAAGATCGAAGCAAACACATAACAAGCAGCATTTATTAAAACACCAAAACACCAAAATGAAAAATAAGAGCAGAAAAAAGTTGATCTCTTACATGGCTGTGTTAATTATAGGAATTTTCATTATTCAAGCATGCAATTCTTATATCAGTTTTCGATCAAATTACGAGGATGCTAACAAACTTTTGCACGAAACGGAAAATCTTGAGACAAAGCCATTTTTGAAAGCGCATCTCAAAAATGGAGATATCTGCATTTTAAAGGATAGTTGGAAAATTGACACAATCTCAAATAGTGTTATTGGCATTGGGGTTAAATATGATTTCAATCGCAAACTAGCATTTGAAGGTGCTATCAATATCCCGATAGACAGTGTTGCAATCTTCGAAACAAACAAGAAAATCGAAAAGGCAGAGAAAGGCAGAATTGCCGCTTTAAGTATATTGGCGGGAATTGATGTTGCCGTAGGTTTGCTTTGTCTTTCAAACCCTAAGGCTTGTTTCGGTTCTTGTCCTACGTTCTATATTAATGAAAACGACAATTTTCATTATGCTGATGCAGAAGGATTTTCAAATGCTATTTCTCCATCCATGGAATACTCTGATATTGATGCTCTTAGGGATCAACATGTGATTAATAATACGTTCTCAATCACAATGAAAAATGAAGCATTAGAATCCCATTGTGTAAAAGATGTGAAAATTTTCGCCTACCCAATTGAGTCAAATCAACGGGTCTACCAATCGCCGAAAAATGAGTTTTATCTATGCGAAAACCAATATTCACTCTCGATCGCAGAAGCTGATGAAGGCAGTATAACTTCACTTCTAAAAAATCAAGATCAACAAGAAAGGTTTTCTTATACTGATGAAGACAACCTAAATAGCAAAGAAACAATTTACTTGACATTTGACAATGTTGAGCATACCAATAATCTTGGTCTCATCTTAAATTTCCGTCAAACACTACTGACAACCTATTTGTTTTACAGTGCCATGGGCTACATGGGTGATAAGGTAGGCGACATGTTTGCTAAGCTGGAAAACAACAGTGAGCTAAGAGATAATTTTGATAATTCCACTAAACTTCTAGGGGGGATTGAAATTTATGCTTTAAACCATAATAGTGATAAGTGGGAACTTCAAAATAGTTTTAATGAGACGGGTCCTATAGCTATTAATAAGCAAATTATTCCGCTGCAAATTAAGTCTACAAGTTCAATAGCAAAAATTAAAATTGTACTAAATAAAGGCTTGTGGAGAATAGATTATGCTTCCCTCACAAATATCAAGGAAAGAATTTCACCTCTCAAAATTCCCCCAACTTCAATTTTTATTAATGGAAAACAGGACAAAACAAGTATCTCCGAAATTAATGATCCAAACAAATATTTAATTTCAATGCCGGGAAGTGAATACAAATTCAATTTTACATTTCCTAAGACAAATGCAAATGCGAGTACCAACTACGAGTTATTTCTGTACTCAAAAGGATATTACTTAGAATGGATGCGTGAGCATTGGATCAAAGATAAAAACTTGATAAAATTGCACCAAATGGTATACTACCCAGAAATGTTTCTTAAGGATGAAGCCAAAGACTTCAAATCATATGAAACAACTATGGAACAACAGTTTTGGAATTCAAGAATTGACACTAAAACATTCACCTACTATGAAAATTAAATGCCTCATTTTTGGATTGTTTACTGTAATCATTAGCAGTTGCTCCTCACCAAAATATTTGATCTCCTCAAATATGGTTGATGTAAATGAGTATGGTTCACATATCAAAATAATTCACAAGTCTTTAGCTAGTGTAGAAGGAGAACTAATTGCTATTGACAGCAGTGAAATTGTTCTCTTACAAGACACTAACATGAATAAATGTACTGTTTTTAAAACAGCTGATATTAAACAGTTCAAACTAAGATATGCAAAACCTAAGCATTACGGATGGACCATTCCTCTTTATACTTTAGCAACCATTTCTCATGGAATATTTCTAGTATTTACCGCTCCCTTAAATTTAATTGTAACAATTATAGTGTCAGTAGGAGGAGAAAAGGCATTCACTTATAGTGATAAAAACATGACATACGAAGAGCTTAAAATGTTTGCTCGATTTCCACAAGGCATTCCATCAACTGTTGATATTAAGGATATAAGATAAAAATTACAACCAGTAGCTAAAGAATGCGGTTGTGAACTAGAAATCATAAAATTATATGTTCGTTGTTGTATTAGAAACATGTAGTGATACTTCTTATTAGCGAGATCAGGTAGGGCATCGTTTCTTGTAGTAATTGTTATTTTACAGCCCGTAAAGCTGGTTTTGACTTATTATTATCTAAACTTTTGCCAGTGTTCGTAATCGGCCCTTCATGCCTTAACTTTGTTTTCATGTTGTAATGTTGGATTTTCATCCATCGTTTTATTGGATCGAGAATACAGCCCTTTTTAGTATTAGATTCCGATATTAGTAAGTATGTATTCTTTTAGAAAATGTATTTAAGATCCACAGAGTAAAGTGGTAATTCTTTTCACACCATCTAGGGTTTTATTTACAAAAGATATAAACTAAGCCCTGAGCTTGATTATTACCAACATCCGTTCTACTTGCTCCTATCATAATAAGGTTGTCCGATATTTCTGCTCCAAAACCAAAAAAATCACTTTCAGATTGTTCGCCACTCATGAGTACAGCTTCCAACTCCCAGTCGTCCTCATATTTATAAATATATGATTTCGGTGCACCATTAAATGACGAAGTAGATACTAGGACTTGATTTTGATAAATAGATACACTGTTGCCAAAATCTGACCCATCAGTTGTAGGGTTTTCTTGCAGGACTTTTTCTAATACCCAGTTGCCATTTTGCTTTGAGAAGATATACGCTTGACCACTTCTAGAAACATTGCCAACTTCATAACCTACGCCACTTATGATCATTTTATCATCGTCAAGATCTATTTCTCTCCCGAATAAGTCTCCAAAATGTGTGTTCACTCCAGCATTTTCAATACTATCCATAATGGAAACATTGTCGTTTTCATCAATAGCATAAATTGACACCCTCCCACCTATAACATTTGCACTAAAAAACTCTGGATCTCCTATATAAAGATCACCCTCATAAAATTCAAGAGAAGCACCAAATGTGCCCGAATTTGATGGACCAATTATAGTTTCTACCAAATTCCATAAATTACCTGATTTCTTGAACACTAACACTTGATCAATGCCATTCACAAAATCAGCATTTCTCACAGCCGCATATTGACCATCAATGGCTACTGCCCGCCCAAAATGATAATCGTTATTTCCGCTATTATTGCTCAATGTCGTAACATAAGACCACAAGCCATTTTTTAAATCAAATATCTCCGCAGTTCCTACCGAACCTTGATAATTGTCGTTTTGAGACCCTACAATCAAGAAATTTCCACTTATATCTACCCCACCTTCCCCAAATTGATCAAAAGCTTCACCATCGGGACTTACTATTTTCTGATAAAATACAAATGAACTACCTTCTTTCTTCAAAATATAGGCAGAACCTCTTTGTGCGTCACCTTCTGCATCTTGAGCATAAGCTGATACGACTGCATAGTTACCATCTATATCGAGGGTTTGTCCAAGATAGTCAAAGGCACCTCCATCATCAGCTTCAAAATAATTACTCGTTGTAGCTATTGGAGCAAGCACTTCTCCCCAAATTGCTGAGCTTTTAGTAAATGATCTCCACTTTTGTCCATCATAACCCTCGAAGTCTTGCAGATCCACATTATACCTAATCATTCCTTCAACTGCAGTATTCAAATCATCCGCAACTTTTATTTTTCCATTAACATCTAAAGTTGCTTCAGGTACAGCTACATTAACTCCAACATTGCTCTCATCAATTATGAACTGATGAATGATATGGGTTGATCTTCCTACCACCTCGGTACCACAACCCGGAAGATTGAAGTGTATATTCATTACCGTATCTGCAGATATTGTATATGAGAGTGGCTGAGTACCAAAGGCCAGTACTGTACTTTGATCAGAAGATCTTAAAGTGATCATATCACCAGCCACATCTGTAGTAAATACATAGGTTTCTCCAACCATAAACTCATTAGCTAGCACATAATCTCCAGGGAATGATTGGCTGCTGATAAGAACAGTATCGAAATTACTTGGTGCTGTGATAGTTGAGGCAGGGAACTTAATATTATTTTGACAGCCTTGGGAGAATAGATTTCCCGCAACACCAAAAATAAAACCTACTAGGAGGAATCGGATTGATTTGTTCATATGTATGCTATTTTGAATTGAAGTCAAATTTCGCAAACAACATGCTATTATTAAATAGCCGATTAGCCTTCAGTACTATCAACTGATTATTTGGGAATTGATTTTCTTTCTTGAAAGACCAAGCTCAGAAATTGAGAATAGATTGGGTAATCCTAATTTCCATATCCTACTGGGTAAGTATTCCATTTTCTCAGTTTTGCTCTGAAACAGAGAATAAATAGATTAAAAGGATTTAGATCAGTTCAAAATAAATTTGTATTCTTGAGATTAAATACAAAAACACTTACTTTATGCGCGATCTTATTGGATTCCTTATTCTGTCAGTTTCTTTTATTAGTGTCATACATGCTCAAACTGTCGGTGATGATTTTGAAGATAATGGTACAATAACAACTTGGTTTGGTGATGATTGTGTCATCGATACTAACTTAGAAAACCCATTCCCACAAGACATCAATATTTCAGCCCATGTATTAGAATATGCCGACACAGGTGGTCAATATGCTAATGTTCGATTTGATGTAGAAAATAACTTTGATTTGTCAACTGATCATATCTTTTCATTAAAAATATATATTCCTTCAAGTGGATTAACAGGAAACCAAGCCAATCAGATCTCTCTGAAATTACAAAATGGTACTTTAATCGATTCTTGGACTACACAGAGTGAAATTATAAAATCTATTGTTCTAGATCAGTGGCAAATAATAACATTTGACTTTTCCAATGATCCCTATATCAACCTAAATCCTGATTCACCACCACCTACACAAAGAACCGACTTTAATAGGGTTGTGATTCAAGTCAATGGGGAAAATAATAATGATCACGTATTGGCTTATATAGATGATGTATCATACAATGGCACAATCCCAGTAATACCTGTTGATCCAGAATACGATGTGTTAGTTTGGTCAGATGAATTTGAAGAAGAAGGATCTATAAATGATTCCAAATGGTATCATCAAACTCAACTACCTCAAGGAGGAAGTTGGTATAATGGAGAGATACAACACTATACAAATAGAGATGATAACTCCTATGTGGGTAATGGGAGGTTATACATCGTTGGTAAAAAGGAAACATTCAATGATCAAGGGCACACTAAGCAGTATACCTCAGCTAGACTAAATTCAAAATTTGCCTTTCGATATGGAAAGGTAGAGGTGTGTGCAAAATTACCAACTGGAGTGGGTACTTGGCCTGCGATATGGACACTAGGTAAGAATATAAATGAAGATGGTTCCTATTGGGATAACAGTGGATTTGGTACCACCTCTTGGCCAGCATGCGGGGAAATGGATATCATGGAACATTGGGGAAACAATCAAAATTATGTCTCTAGCGCCACCCATACTCCATCTAGTTTTGGAGGAACTATTAATAATGGTGGGCAAACAATACCAGATGCATCCATTAATTTCCATGTTTATGCATTAGAATGGTATCCTGAAAAATTAGTATTCAGCGTGGATGGTAATGTGCATTTTACTTATGAACCTAGTGAGTTGAATTCGGATACATGGCCATTTGAATTGGAACAATTTATATTGCTCAATTTTGCTTTTTTGCCAAATATTGATCCCAGCTACACTATAGATGCTTTACAAATAGATTATGTAAGAGTCTACCAAAGTGGACCAGTTTCTACTATATCCTCAATCGATAATAATCAGTTGTTCGATTTAAAGAATATCCCAAATCCTGCAGATGACTACACCATCATTAGCTATAATCTTCACGAGAATTCAGAAGTGAAAATAACTATTCGAGATATTAATGGACAACTAATTGAAACGCTGATCAATGAGAAACAAACAGTAGGGAATCAACAAGCTGAGTGGAATACTAAAAATTTGCAGAAAGGTTTGTACTTATATACCTTAGAAACAGATCAATCAACAATTACGAAAAAATGTATTATTGAATAGTTCAATATATAAATTTTACTTAGGATTCATTAAATTCATCGGATAATAAATGTTTTGATTCCAATGTCATTCCCCTGAAATCAATCTTCAGTCTGGAAAGGATAAAACCGTATCAAAAATATCTTCTGTAACCCTTTAAGAATTGATTTATATTTTGATTGGCCTATGAAGGATGCGCAGCACAAATATAAATTGATCTTCTCCTTTCAATTTGATTCCTGATAAGAAACAAAATTTTAAATAAACAAAAGTCTATTGGAGTCCAGATACCATTACAAAAACGGGGCGTCTTCAGAAAAGCCAAATGAGTATGAAAACCAAAAAACTAATAATATGAAAAAAGGAATGACGAAAGTGAGTGTCTTGTACCCAAATGGTGAAAGCAAAACGTTTGATATGGATTACTATTGCAACACCCACCTGCCAATGGTTGGCAAATTACTAGGGGGTTCTCTTAAAGGTGCTACTGTAGAAAAAGGATTAGGTGGAGGTGCCCCTGGATCAATCGCTCCTTTTGCTGGAATGGGCAACATGTATTTTGATTCTGTAGAAGAATTTGGGGCTGCTTTTGGACCAAATGCAGAACAAATAATGGGAGACTTACCCAATTTTACAAATATCGAACCTGTTATTCAAGTGAGCGAAGTAATGTAGTTTAATCAAACTAGCTTAAGGAGTTTTAATTAAATCTTCTATTCTGAAATATTTAATTCCAATAGGTTTAGATTATCACTGATTTTGGTGACAAAATATGGAAAATCTCTCCTTGGGGAACACTTGTGTATTTAATAATTCAATTGTATGGGGCTTCTTAAGCAATCATTAAAATTGAATCCACAGAATACTAATGTATCTAAATTAATTTGAAAAATTCTAAGTATAGAAGCAACATGAAATAATATAAAACGCAGTTTGGATGCTTATCCAGACTGCGTTTTTTTAGTAATTAAGGTAGGTATAATGCCATTTACGTTTTGGAATGTCGGAATATAATTTAGAATTTTTCAAAGCGAGTCAAGGCAAAAAACGCAATGATAGCAAAAGTGAATACAACGTAATCACTCACCAATAAATAAATAAATATACTACTCAAAAAACATAGCTATCAGCCCACAATTGAAATATCAATTGTTACACTGAGTAATAATCGTGAGTATTTTTAACGAAGGATCGCAAAGAAAAACTAAATAATAACCGACAATTTCAAACGTAATTGGTATAAAACAATTATGTTTAATTCAAGGGAGGAATGACTCTCTCCACTCCACTGGAGTCACCCCAAACTCCTTCTTGAATACCCTAGCAAAGTAACTAGGATCATTGAAACCACAATCGAAAGCTATAGCCGTGACACTTATCGCAGGATCTGTTAACATAGATTTTGCTTTCTCTAGCCTGATGAGTCTGATATACTTGACGGGGGTCATGCCGATCAAGGCACTCAACTTTCTGCTAAACTGGCTTCGACTGAAATGCAGTTCTCTAGCCAAGTCCTCTACACTCAATCCGTAGTCATTTATTCTGGCCTCTATCTTTTCTCGCACTACGATTACAAATTCATCTATTGTTGGAAGAGTGGCTACTTCAGTAGTTTCGGCAGTAACCTCAAGTTCATGCGCATTAAAGTCAACTTGATAGTGTGCTTGTAGTTTGGTTCTCAAATTGAATAGATTTCGGACTGTAAGGAGCAACTCATCGGTATCAAATGGTTTTGAGATATAAGCATTGGCTCCGAATTCTAATCCTGCGATTTTACTTTCGAGATCAGCTTTTGCGGTAAGTATGACGACAGGTATATGATTTGTTCTGCCATCCTGTTTGATCTTTTCGCACATCTCGAAACCATCCATGATGGGCATCATCACATCACTAATAATGAGATCAGGAATAGCCTCAATCGCCAAGTCAAGGCCTTCTACCCCATTGGTAGCAACTATCAGTTTATAGTCCTTTAGACATAAAGCAACATAAGCCACGATATCCGGATTATCCTCCACAAGCAAGATGACCTTTTCATCTTCATTATGCTCAATAGTTTGTATTTCCGGTATTGATGCAGGCACTTTGCCATCGGTTTGCTTTTGCAAAGCACTCGCAGGTGCAGCTGCTTGAAGTGTGTTAGAAGATCTTTCTACTGACTTACTATCTTTTAATGCACCTGAAGTAGGAAATAATACAGTGAATTCTGAGCCCTGTTCGCTTCCAGAAGGTGGACTTTGTACTGAGATTTCTCCATTCATTAGTAACACTAATTCTTTGCACAGCGCAAGTCCTATGCCAGTCCCCTCGGATGTTCTGTTGTCCTCACTTTCTATCTGATAAAAACGATCAAATATTTTATCCTGTTGCTCAGGTAAGATTCCTTTTCCGGTGTCTTTTACTTTTATGAGTAAGTCATTTTCTTGCTGCCTGACACTGATATATATATTACCTCCTGCGAGAGTGAATTTTATAGCATTAGAAATTAGATTAGAAAATATATGTCTAATCTTCTCGTCATCATAGATCATACTTTTCTGATCCAAATCTGATAGGAAGTGTAATGCTATTTCTTTATTAGCCGCATACCCTACAAAGGAATCAGATACATTTTTTAAGGTTTGGATAATATCTCCTTGCCTTGCATCCAACACCATTTTGCCACTCTCAATTTTAGAAAGATCTAGCATTCTGTTTACGAGCTGAAGTAAATTTTCACCATTACGTTTGATCATTTCTAGTCCTTCGCCCATATTTCGCTCAGTACTCCCTTTGATCTGATCTACCATTCCAATGATGATCGTCAGGGGAGTTCGGAATTCATGGGTAAGATTGGTATATAATCTGGTCTTTAATTGATCAAGTTCTTTCGCTTTTTCGGCTTCATTTTTTTCAAAGATGAGTTGTTGGTTTAGGTTTGCTCGATTGTTGATAAATTTAAAATACCTCCAAAACAAAAACATCGCAAAAAGTGCATATATTAGATACGCCCACCAAGTAAACCACCATGGGGGAAGGACCCTTATTTTTAACTCTGTTATCTTATCATTCCATATATTATGACTGTTGCTACCTTGTAGTTCAAATGAATAATTGCCTGTGGGTAGATGAAGATAGGTAGCAGATCGGCTAGTACCTGTCTCGATCCAGTCTTTATCAATAGGTTTTAATCTGTATCGATATTTATTAAT
>CAXBGT010000157.1:0-13525 GCA_963975265.1 uncultured Saprospirales bacterium | reverse complement strand
GATGGAAACAATTGAAATTTGATAAACCCTAAAAGCTGAAACTTATGAAGTTTTTACAGTACTTAATAAATATCATCTATTGGATGAAAATAACTGAGTTTGGAAAAAAATCTAAATCAGTATTACGAAGTATTATTCTAATTTTCTGCTGTAATTTTTCATTTTCATTATATTCTCAAATCGATAACACTGGTTGTGTTGGTGCTAATTTTGGAATTGATGCAGGATTATATTCTGGAATTATTGAATATGGAAATGGTACTCCGGCTGGAGGAACTTCAGATTGGTTTACAGGTACATCTGGACAAGGCGTAATTTCTGAAGTTAATACTTCTTCCTTGACCAGTTTGTTAATGGCTGGAGGAAATCCACTTTACGAAGTGAGAATGAGCAATGAGCCTAATAGTGTTGTTAACAACCAGGTATTACTAAATGGAGTTTATGCCCGAGATTTTTTTGGAGGTACAGGACATATAGATATTACATCGTATGAAACAGCAAGTAAAAATGGAGAGGATCCAGCTATATGGGATATAGGTCAGGCAAACGTGCTAGGTAAGAATGATATAATAAACATAGCGGGACATATGCTTCGAGATGGCCCTAATATTACAGATGATTTGTGGTTTTATGGGATTATAAATCGAGCTGAACCTGGTGGTTCTGCTTACATGGATTTTGAGTTTTTTGTGGAAGATGTAGGTGTAGTATCTACACCTGTCTCTGGGGATCTAGGAGAAGGCTACTTCACATCAGGAGGTCCAAATCTTGGTCATACAGCATTTACATTTAATGCTGGTGGGCAAATTGAAACCATGGGTGATTTTATTTTTAATACTTCACTCATTAATGGTGGGTCCGTAGCGGATGTTGAATTAAGGATATGGGTAAGTTATAATGACTATACCTCTGTAAACCCTGCAAATTTTACATGGGGTCCAGAATATGATGGAGCATTTACAGGATCTCCATATGGATATGCTAGTATTAATCCAAATAGCGGTAGTGATGCTTGTGGTATAGTAAATGTTGATAATCAAAATCCAAGCGCTCCACCTTGGGGAACTCTAAATACAAAAACAAATTCTTATGGTACTTCATATCAAGATTATAGTATCGTAGAGTTGGCCGTTAATATGACAGCTTTTGGGATTGATAACACCCTGAATAATGGTGCCGATCCATGTGAATTTACTATAAATTCTTATATGGTTAAGACAAGAGCTTCAGCATCATTTACCGCTCAATTGAAAGATTTTGCAGGACCTTATGCATGGGGTAGACCAGATATAGCTGCATTGTCAGTTGAAGCCACTCCTCTTTCATGTGAAAACCAAACGACTTCGTTGGTTGCAGAAACAGACAGAACGGATTTAACATATTTATGGACAACTAATGATGGCAATATAATTAGTGATCCAACTTTTAAAACTATAGAAGTAGATCAACCTGGAACATATACTTTAATTGTTACCCTTCCTACTGGATGCGATTTAGAACCGTGGTCTGAGGTGATAGAATATGACTCCAACAAACCATTTTTTAATGATCCTACATCTATTTCTTCAGTATCTTGTAATGGCACTGATGGTGCTATAGATTTAACTATAACTGGAGGTACGCCACCATATTCTTTTCTATGGTCAAATGGCTCTACTAATGAAGATCCAACTAATCTTGGTCCTGGTATGTATAGCGTAACTATTTCTGATGCAATTAATTGCTCAATAGTTGGTGATTCAATTATTATTGAACCCGAAACTCCAGCTAACATAAACGCTACAAAATCAGATGTAATATGTCATGGTGAAAATACAGGTTCAGTTGATATAACTGTATCAGGAGATGGTCCATTTAGTTTTGTTTGGTCAAATGGTTCAATAACTGAAGATTTGAATAATTTATATTCAGGAACATATTCGGTGATAGTTACCGATATCGAAGGTTGCACTGAAAGTTCAATATTTACAATTGTTGAGCCGACACCAATTTCTTTATCCATTTCAGCGACAGATGATACTGATCCAGATATTTTAATAAACAATGGAACAATTGATTTGACTGTATCAGGGGGTACTCCAGGATATACATATGATTGGGATAATAATGGTAGTCAAGATCCTGATTCAGATCCAGAGGATTTGACTGGACTTTCTGCAGGATTATATATTGTTACAGTCACAGATAATAATGGTTGTACCAGTGCAATAGCTGCTACAATACTTGAACCTGAAATCTGCAATGACGGAATAGATAATGATGGGAATGGACTAGTAGATTGTTTTGATGCAATTTGTTCTCCGATAAACCCTGGAATTATTTCTGAAAGTCAAAATCCAGTGTGCGTTGGGGATACAAATATTTTGTACTCAATTTTAGATGTTGGAGCCTTCTCCTATTTGTGGACTGTGCCTGATGGTGCTGTCATTACCAATGGTCAAGGGACTTCTACCATAACAGTAAACTGGATTTCGATTCAGGGAGGTGAGATTTGCGTAGTTTCTATGTCTTCTGCAGGATGTGAAAGTCAGGCTAATACGTGCGTAGAAGTATTTATAAATGATGGACCTGTTATTTCTCAACCTATTAGCGTTTCTAACGGTAATTGAAAAAATGATGACAATTATGATACAAAAATATCAAAATTTAGTTGGCTGTGGTTGGGAATCGAAATTCCTTAAAATAGGTCATTATGTGTTAGATGTAAAATTCTTCTTAGCGCTTTTTATTCAGATGATTTTAGTAGTAAGTGCTTCATCTCAGGTAAATGAAACACTTTTTCTTTCTGATCCATCACAAAGTTTAGATAGAGTCGATCCAGTTTCTACAATTGATAATACAAATGCAATTACAAGTACATTAAATCCAATTATCTATGGAGCTATCACTGATTCTATAACTTCACTTACATATTCTGGAGATAAGAGTGTTGGGCCATTAGGCTGGACTTCAGATTGGATAGAAACAGAATTAAATCCTCCAGGTGGTGATCCAGGAGGAGCTTCTGGAGGTTTTGTCTTAGTAGATGAATTCCCACCTCTTTCGGGATTATTTGATCTTGGAATAATAGATATAAGTGTTGGAGATAATATTATCAGATCTTTTGATTTAACTGGTGTAGATTCAGCGGAAGTCATAGTCAATGTTGGATCTACTTATGGAATTCCTAATAATTCGGATATATGGAGAATAAGTATATCATCAGATGGAGGGACTTCCTATACTACTTTGGTGGATTTGAACAAAAATGATGCAAATACACCTTTTTCTTTGCCTCTCTCTACCTTTACATCCAATATGGTATTGAAGTATGAATTAATATCTAATGCAGGAAGTAATGGTACAGGTATGACAATTAAGGACTTTGCGATAAATTATAGAATTCCAGCAAGTGGCCCGGAAACATTTACTATGACCACTCCTTTTTGTGAAGATTATACATTATCAGCGGGTCAAAATTTTAATATTACCACTTATGCAAGTATAACTTATGGAACAGTTCCAGCAAGCCCAGATATAGATGCTGTGTTAGAGTATGGTACTGGTCCCACAACAATAATAGATTTATCAGGTACAACACCAACTTGGGATGGTTCTTCATTTTCATGGTCTGGTACGATACCTAGTAATGTTACTATTCCAGCAGGAGAAGAAATTACTTTAAAGGTTACCAATAATGATCCAAGCTTTTCATGTGATATTAATTTTGATAGTCAAACCTATCCTTCAAGTATTGAATTACCAACATTGAACAAAATCAATATTGATTCACACAATGTGTATGATGCTTCTTATAGTGGAGGATCCATAATTACAGAACAGGTTGTTGGGTCTACGGTGTATATAAGATCTACAGTAAGTAATCCGTTTGGTGCGTATGATATCGAAAATTATGAATTTACGATTACAGATCCAAATTCTGCATTTTCAACCTATACTGCAACTGAAGTAGCGTCCTCTGGTTGTACCAAAACCTATGAATATGTATGGAATATGCCAACGATTGGAGGAGGTTATTCTATTATTGGTACTGCGTATTCAGGAGGATTAGGAGTATCTGATAAAGATACAATTCCTTTTCTA
Source organism: uncultured Saprospirales bacterium (assembly GCA_963975265.1). Lineage (GTDB taxonomy): Bacteria > Bacteroidota > Bacteroidia > Chitinophagales > Saprospiraceae > CAJXUU01. The sequence continues at coordinate 9,442 of CAXBGT010000157.1, read as the reverse complement.
GGATTGATTCCTGTTCAAATAACTAAAACATTAATCTCACCAGCAGTTGGGCCGTATACAATAGATGATATTTTGGTCTACAATATAAAAGTTCAAAACAGCAGTGCTCTATCAATAACTACATTACCACTACAGGATATTTACGAAGATGTGTGTTTGGAGTATGTGACTTCTAGTGTTGCTCCACAAAATGTAGCTAATGGTTCTATTTTATGGAATGACTTAGGTACACTTACTGCATATAGTTCAACTAACCTTAATGTTACTTTTAAAGTAATTGGAAATTGTGAGCCTACAAGAAATATTGCTAAAATCGAAGGTGCGATTTATAATTCTATCTATGCTTTGCCAGTTGTTTATGATACTATAGATATAGCAGTAGATGAACCACCAGTTGCGTTGGATGATTTATTTCATATATCTAGTCTTTCAAATCTTGCTGTTTTAGATAATGATAGTGATCCAGATAATGATATGGTAACCTTAAGCATTATTTCTGGACCGAGTTCAGGGTCTGCTTCAATAAATGGAGTTACAGTAGATTTTAATCCTTCTGGGATGAACGAGGATGAAACTGTTACTTTTAGATATAGAATTTGTGACAATGCAAGTCCAACACCTTATTGTTCAGAAGCAGATGTAACGGTTGTATACTCTGCCATAAACAATCCTCCCTCATTGACAAATGATATTGTTTCGACATCGATCAATCTTGAAGTCTTAGTGGATGTGTTAGCAAATGATTCAGATATTGATGGAGATTTAGATATCAGTTCATTGAGTATTTCAGTCGATCCTCAATTTGGATCATCATTTGTAAATCCAGATGGAACAATTACGTATATTCCTAATAATGATTATTTCGGATCGGATCAATTTACGTATACTATATGTGACAATGGCAGTCCTATGCCAGCTGAATGTTCAATTGCAGTGGTTGATATTTCCATTGTCTTCGTTCATTACGTTTGTAAGTCATCCAATTCCACAATAAGTGTTCCTGCCGTCATTGATGCAGATTTATACGTTTGGGATTTACCGGCTGGAGCATTTATGGTTAGTGGTGGAGGCACCAATCAAGTAGTCGTAGATTTTTCATCTGTCATTGCATCAAATTTTAATATTTGTGTTGAACCTTCAAATTTTTGCGGACCAGGAACAGAACAATGTGTAGAAATTGTCATCATAGATATTAATATCATAAGCGATGTAAATGATGCACAATGCCAAGGCGGTGATAGTGGAGCTATTGATATTACACTCAATGGAGGAGTTAGTCCTTTTATCTATAATTGGTCAAATGGTACAAGTGTAGAGGATCTCTCAGCTATTCCAGCTGGACTTTACAGTGTTACAGTTACAGATCGATATGGATGTACTGTAAATACAAGTGAAACAGTATCAGAACCCACAACTTCAGTTTTTATTACAGGAGCAGTGATTACTGATGAGAATCCGTATGGATCAAATAATGGAGAAATAGACATAACAGTAAGTGGAGGGACCCCAGGATATAGTTTTATTTGGACCAACACATTAGGACAGTTAGTATCTTCAAGTGAAGATCCAGTAGGATTGTCAGGTGGGACATATAGAGTTGTTGTTACTGATAGTAATGGATGTTCAGATTCTAAAGTGTATACAATAAATACAATAGGTGGACCTTTGACGATCAATGCGTTAATTAATACGGATATAAATTGTTTTGGAGGTACTACTGGAGCAATCAATCTTGAAGTAATTGGTGGAAGTGGTTTTTATACCTATGATTGGGATACTGATGGAACTGGTGATTTCGATGACCCACAAGATTTAAATAATATATCAGCTGGTACATATACTGTTGTTGTTGATGATGGAGTCAACCCAACTGTATCTTCATCAGTTGACGTTTTAGAACCAGTTGCACCATTGTCGGTAAGTGCATTAGCCGTAAATTTAACTTGTTTTGGAGGAAATGGTGGATCGATAGATGTTACTGCAAATGGGGGGACAGCACCATATTCTTATAAATGGAATACTGGAGATGTAAATGAGGATTTAACAGGAATTGCTATTGGGAATTATTCAGTAAGTGTAACCGATTACAATGGGTGTGAAATTATAGTTTCAGAATCTATTAGTCAGCCCGCTAAAATTGAAATTTCAGGGATAGCTACAAACGATGTATGTGGATTAATAAGTAATGGCTCTATTGATATTTCTGTATCAGGAGGAATTGGATCTTATACATTTCAATGGTCTAATGGAGAGACTACAGAAGATGTCTCAAGTCTTTCTGAAGGGTTATATTCAGTTGTAGTTATTGATGGTTCTGGGTGTGAAAAGACGGCTACTTTTACTGTAGAAAAAGCTTGTTTAGGAATTTCTAAGAAGGTAGTTGGAATACCAATAAATAATGGTGATGGATCATATTTAATTACCTATCAAATAGTTGCTGAAAACTATGGGGTTGTAGCTATTGATAGTATTCAGATATTAGAAAACTTAGGTGCAACTTTTAATGATGCCATAAGTTTCTCATTTGAAGATGTTACAATAATTAGTCAACCTTCTCAAGGGTGGATTTTAAACGCAAATTTTGATGGAGATGTCAGCGATGGTGATCCTACGGACCTGACAGACGATCATTTACTTGGTGCGTTTGGTGAATTGCTAATAGGGGAGCGAGGTGTAATCCAAGTGGCAGTAACCGTAGTGCCAGGTGCTATATTGACATACAATAATAGTGCAATTGGAAAGGGAACATCTACACTAGGAAAATCAATAACTGATCTATCTCAGGATGGCGATGATGCAGATCCTGATAATGATGGAGATCCTACAAATAATAATGACCCTACACCTGTAACTTTAACTGAAGATCCAATAATTGGTTTAGCGAAAAAATTAGGCCCCACGGTCACAAATAATCAAGATGGTACGTATACCCTTAGTTTTGAATTGAAAGTTCAGAATGTAGGAGATATTTTATTAGATAGTATTGAAGTATCTGATGACTTACAACTGACTTTCCCTGGATTAAATATTTCAGGAGTTGGAATTTCGATTGTAGAGCAACCAGTAAGTACTGTTTTAATATTAAATGGAGGGTATGATGGCCTTACCGCTGGGGATATTAATCTTTTAGATGGGACAGGATCATTGGTTGTAAATGAATTTGCAAGATTTAAGATTGACTTAATCGTTGAAATTGATGGAAGTTTAGGGATTTTTTATAATACGTCTTTAGCAAGTGGAGTGTCTCCTGCTGGAAATAATGTCTCAGATATATCTCAAGACGGTATTGAAGTGGACCCAGACAATGATGGAGATCCAACAAACAATAACGACCCTACGCCAGTTATCTTTTTAGAGAATCCTATAGTAAATATTATAAAAAAACTAGAAGGAACCCCAATTAATAATGGCGATGGATTATACTCGATTAAATACTATTTAGAAATTTCTAATCAAGGCAATGTACCTTTGTTAAACTTGCAAGTTGTTGATGATTTAAATGCTGCGTTTCCTGGATTAACTGTTAGCAATGGGTCTATTAGTATAGTCACCCAACCACTAACAACTACTTTAGTATCAAATATAAATTATAATGGATTAGCAGCTGGAGACATAGATCTATTAAATCCGGGAGGAAGACTGAATGTTGGAGAATTATTAGTCCTTGAAATGGATTTGATTGTAGCTTTAAATGGATCATTAGGTCCGTTTACAAATTTGGCGACAGCAGCTGGAAATGGACCAGGAGGAACACCTACATCTGATGACGATGATGAGATTATAGTATTGACCGAATCTCCTTCATTGGGTGTAGCTAAGACCGTTGATCTTCCAGTTAATAATCAAAATGGGACTTACTCATTAAATTATACAATCTTAGTAGAAAATACAGGAGAGGTAACATTAAGAAATTTACAAATTGAAGACGATTTATCATCGACATTTGAAATTGCTCCTTTTACTATTACAAATGTTACAAGTTCAACATTAAATGTAAATGGATCATTCAATGGATTAGCAGGCAGTGATACAAATCTATTAGGCGGTACTGATTCGCTCAATGTTGGACAAAGTGCAACAATAGTAGTTAGTATGACTGTAACACCAGGTTCAAAATTAGGCATATATTATAATTCAGCTATTGGGACAGCATTTGGTTCTGGTGGCACCATGACAACGGATGTATCACAAAATGGAACAGATGTAGATCCAGACAATGATGGTGATCCAACAAATAATAATGATCCTACTCCGGTTAGTTTTTTAGAAAACCCAATAATTGGATTGGCAAAAGATATTGTGACTAGCGTGACTAACAATATGGATGGCTCTTTTTCATTTGTATATGAGATTCGAGTAGAAAACATGGGTGACGTTCCTTTATATAATGTTCAAGCTGTTGATGATTTAGCCTTAACATTTGCTTTGGCGGATGGATTTAATGTAGATGGTTATTCAATAACTCAACAGCCTTCATCTGGAGGGTGGAGTACTTCTGCTTCATTCAATGGATCTACTGAGATTAATTTACTTTCTGGAACTGGAACTTTGAATGCAGGTCATGTAGCTAAGATTCAAATTCAAATGACAGTTACGCCAGGAAATTTCGGGGGACCTTATTGGAATAGTGCAATTGGTTTTGGAACTAGTCCTGCTGGAAGAACGGTTTCTGATTATTCTCAAGATGGCTTAGATGTAGATCCTGATAATGATGGAATACCTACTAATAATAATGATCCTACACCTGTAGAATTCTTTATTCTGAATACAACAAATGCGGAAGATGATTATAATCAGACTTTGATAAATGTACCTGTATATGGTGATTTAAGTACCAATGATTTTGACTTAGAAAATGACAACCAAACTTTAATTACGATAGCTTACGACAATGATGGAAATGGCATATACGAATCTACAATTGCTCTTCCAGCTTCTGGAAGTTCGACTTCCGATATCAGTGGTTTTGACCAAGATGGAATTTTCGTTTTAAATGCGGGTTCAATTACGGTAAACAACAATGGAACTTACGAGTTTATTCCGACAATGGGATTTACTGGAACAGCATCCATGCGCTATCATGTAATCGATGATAACTTCTTGCCAAAGATGGATGATGCCATTCTAGTAATTGATGTAACCGGACCGAATATTAATAATTTATATCCACCAATTGCACAAGATGATAATGCAACCACAGCGCCAGATATTAATGTGGATATTGTAATTCTAATCAATGATAGTGATGTCGATGGATTCTTAGTAGAATCTACTATTGATCTTGATCCAGCAACGCCGGGGACTCAAATTTACTATGCTACACCTGGTGAAGGTGAGTTTACTGTTAATCATATTACAGGGCTAGTAACCTTTGATCCAGAACCAACATTTATTGGTACTACGACGCCAATTGATTACCAAGTTTGTGACAATGATGGCCTTTGTGATGATGCTTTGATTACAGTTGTCATTGCAGACTTCAAGGATAATACAATGACTGCTGAGGATGATTCCAATAGTGGTTATTCTGGAGAAATATTAACGGGAAATATTCTAATTAATGATATAGATCCAGACGGAAGTGATGGATTCCCAGATGTAAATTCCGCTACATTAGATTCTGATGGTAATGGTATCGTAAATGATGTATTAGCATTAGGTACGACTACAGTTATTTATGGGCAAAGTGCTAATACTCCAGGAATGTATGTTACTGCTGGAACGTTAAAAATAAATAATGATGGAAGTTACATTTATACTTCAGATTCATTATTTGAGGGTACGATTTACGTGCCTTATGAGGCATGTGATAACGATACCGATAATGCATGTGCTAGGGCGACATTATACCTAACTACCACCAAAGAGAATTCTACAATAGCTGAGGATGATTTTAATCAGACGATAGTAAATGTCTCTGTAAGAGGAGATGTGAGTACGAATGATTGGGATCCTGAAGGCGATAATCAAACTGTGACATCAGCTCTTATTGATGCCGATGGAGATGGATTGAAAAATGAAGTTTTAGGAATAGGATCAACTTTTACCCTATACGGAGAGAATAGAGCAGGAGTAACAGTAGTTGCTGGAGTTATAAAATTAAATAGCGATGGTACATATGACTATGACCCTGCTACTGATTTTGTCGGAACAGTTGAGCTTATTTATACTGCTACAGATGATAATGGTCATCCAGCTTCAGATGATGCCAAATTGGTAATTGATGTGGCAGGACCAAATGTCAATAATTTATATCCACCTATCGCGCTAGATGATAATGCAACTACTGAACCGGATGTAAATGTAGAGATACCAGTATTGGATAATGACAGTGATGTAGATGGTGTAATTGTTCCATCGACACTGGATTTGGATCCGTCCATTGCTGGGCTACAAATGATTTTTACAGTTCCCAATGAAGGAACATTTACTATAATCACTTCTCCATCTACTTCGGAGCAAGTAGTACTATTTGATCCAGAGATTGATTTCAGAGGAACTACGACTCCAATAGACTATAGAATTTGCGATAATGATGCCCTGTGCGATGAGGCATGGATTACTGTTTTGATTAGTGATCCTACAATAAACGAGATGTCCGCAGAAGATGATGCGAATAGTAAAAACTGTAGTGGAGGAACTTTAACAGGAAATATATTGTCAAATGATATCGATCCTGATGGTAGTACTGGTACACCCGATGTATCTATTGCTCTAGTGGATTCAGACGGAGATGGATTAGTAAACGATACACTGGTGCTGGGTACAGAAACTAATACTTATTCAGAAGATGCTAATAATCCCGGTGTATTTATTCTTGCTGGAACAATTACCTTAAATAGAGATGGAACGTATATCTTCGTTTCAGATCATGCTTTCGAAGGAACGCTTTACATTCCATATACCGCTTGTGATAATGATGTGAAGAATGCATGTGATAATGCAACATTGTATCTAACAATCGCTAGAGATAATGCCATAGTTGAAATTACAGGCTCGAGTATCCTTTGTATTGGAGCAACGACAAACTTGACGCCATCTGGTTCTGGAACATGGACCAGTAGTGATTTAGCAATAGCAACCGTATCCAATTCTGGATTAGTAACTGCTATAAGTGCAGGTTCTGTTAATTTTACTTATACCGATAATGAAGAATGTGTGTCAGATGCCACTCTGCCAATCACCATAAATGAAACGCCAACAGTATCAGTGACAGGATCTAATTCGATTTGTGAAGGATTTACGACCCAATTGTCACCTACAACAGGGGGTACTTGGATAAGTAATGATTTAGGCGTAGCTACAGTAGATAGTAGTGGTTTGGTTATAGGAGTGAGCCCAGGGAGTACAACATTTGTATTCACGAATAGTACTACTGGCTGTATATCTAATGCGACTCAACTGATCATTGTAAACTTAATTCCTACTGCTCTAGCAAATAATAGTGGACCAATTACATGTATAGATACAAGTATTACGCTTACAGCATCACCTGCAGATATGACATATGCTTGGTCAGGCGGAGGGACTGGTGCAACCAAAACTGTGAGTACAGCTGGTACATATACTGTAACGGTAACAAGTGCTGCTGGATGCTCTGATGTAACATCCACTACAGTAACACTAGACAATACTATTCCATCAATAAGTATTAGTGGAGATTCAACGATATGTAAGGGATCTACAACTATCATCAATGCTTCTACAAGTGGAACATGGACAAGCGATGATGAAACGATTGCTACAATATCAGCTGCTGGTGTTGTCCTTGGTATCAATGCAGGAGTAGTTAATATTAGTTTTATAGCGGATAATGACTGTGCCGCGCCATCAACGATTCAAATAACAGTAACAAACAAAGAAGGAGTAACCATAACAGGAGATGATATCTTATGTACAGGGGCTTCAACTAGTCTAACTGCGTCTAAAGGCGGAGGAACATGGGCAAGCAGTAATGATAGCATTGCTACTGTAAATACCTCTGGTGTAGTCACAGCAGTAAGTGCTGGAGTCGTGCTAATAAGCTATATCCATTCCTCTAATTCATGTATAGAAAATTCAAATATTACAATCGAGGTATTTCATACGCCGACGGTATCTATCTCTGGTTCTTCAGAGGTTTGTGCAGGGGAGACTACTATGCTATCTACGGATGGAACTGGAGGATATTGGACGAGTTCTGATAATACTATTGCAATAGCATCATCTACAGGATTGGTGTTGGGTATATCAGCTGGAGATGTTACATTCTACTACACAACAGGGAATAATTGTCCTTCGCCCAATACAGGTATAATCACAGTTACTCCTCCAGTATCCGTAGCTATTGACTTTAATGGCTCTGAATGTATTACTGAAAACGCTCAGATTTCAGCTATTGTAACAGGTGGAACATCTGGGTTTACTTATGCTTGGATAGGACCTGGTGGATTTACTGGAAATACACAAACTATAGACTTAACAATAGATGGTAATTATGATGTAACTATTACCGATAGTAAAGGCTGTACAGATATGACATCTGCATTTATTTATAAAGCATATGAGCCATTTATTTTTGCATTAAACACCACTGTGTGTGAAGGAGAATCTATCACATTATCAATAAATGGAGCGAGTGCTACAAGTTATCAATGGAGTACAAGTGCGGATAGTGATACAACACAATCTGTAACTGTGATACCTTCGGTACCAAGTACTAGTTACGCAGTAACAGTAACAAACTCTATTGGATGTAGTACAGAAGCTACTGCTGATATTATGGTGGATGCAAAACCAATAGTAAATATCACAGGATCTACAGATATATGTGAAGGAAATAACACTCAATTGTCGCCTACAACAGGAGGTATATGGACTAGTGGGAACTCAGGTGTAGCCTCAGTAACCGATGCAGGCCTGGTTACGGGTATCAGCAATGGCGCTACAACATTTACATTTAAAAGTGATGTTACAAGTTGTGTATCTGAGCCAACAGGTATTATCAATGTAATTGCAAATGAAACTGTAATCATCACAGGAGATAATCAGATTTGTTTTTCTGATAACCCAACATTAACAACAAGCGTAATAGGAGGGGATTGGAGTAGTTCAATTTCTGGAATTGTATCAATAGATACAAATGGTGTAGTATCACCACTGGGACAGGGGACAACTACAATAATATATGAAGTGACATCAGATGGATGTTATAATGATGGTTCATATGACATAACCATAAATAATAATCCTACAATATCACTAAATGGTCCATCTACAATATGTGAGGGAGATAATACTTTTGTTAATTCATCAATCACTGGATCATGGTCTTCTTCAAATGACTCAATAGCAATGATAAATTCTACTGGAGATATTACTGGAGTCAGTGGAGGCAATGCTACGATATCATTTATATCAGGGCTAGGCTGCACAGCTGTTTTGAGCACACCTATAACAGTAA
>CAXBGT010000156.1:0-13530 GCA_963975265.1 uncultured Saprospirales bacterium | reverse complement strand
TAATGATGTCGCAAAAAGCAAGAGCATTAAGAGAAAAAGGACTTGATGTGATAAGTTTGAGTTTAGGAGAACCAGACTTTGATACACCTCAGCATATTAAAGATGCAGCTGTACAAGCTTTAGCTGATGGATATACAAAGTATACTCCAGTATCTGGATTAAAAGAATATGTCGAAGCCATTCAAGAGAAGTTTACAAGAGACAATGATTTACACTTTGACAAGAACCAGATTGTTGTTTCCAACGGTGCAAAACAATCAATTGCAAATGTTTGTCTTTCTATTTTGGATCCAGGCGATGAAGTAATTGTATTTACACCTTACTGGGTTAGTTATTTTGAAATTGTAAAATTTGCCGGCGGCACCCCAATTACGCTTTCAGCATCTATCGATAAAGACTTTAAAGTTAGCCCGGACCAATTGAATAATGCCATTAATCATAAAACAAAGGCTATCATCTTTTCTTCTCCATGCAATCCAACTGGATCAGTATACACAAGAGAAGAATTAGAAGGTCTTGCCGAAGTAATATCTAGTTATGATAATCTAATCGTAATCTCTGATGAAATCTATGAGTATATCAATTTCACTGGACAACATGCTAGCATAGGTGCCATAGAAAGCATGAAAGACCGTACAGCTACCATAAATGGAATGTCCAAAGGTTTTTCAATGACAGGCTGGAGATTAGGATACATGGGCGCTCCTGCATGGTTAGCGGAGGCTTGTACGAAAGTTCAAGGACAATTTACAAGTGGTGCTGCATCTTTTTCTCAGAAAGCTGGGGCAATTGCACTTACCTCAGATTTGAGCCCTTCTTATGAGATGAGGGAAGCATTCCTTAAAAGAAGAGATCTAGTTATTGAGTTATTAAAAGAAATACCTGGCATAAATGTAAACCACCCTACAGGTGCATTTTATTTATTCCCAGATGTTAGTGCCTACTATGGCAAAAGTAATGGTTCTGTAATTATCGACAACAGTGATGATTTTGCAGAATTAATTCTAGAAAGTGCACATGTAGCTTTGGTGGCAGGAAGTGCATTCGGAGATGACAATTGTGTTAGGATTTCCTACGCCGCTTCAGATGATACACTAAGAGAAGCTGTGAAAAGAATAGCCAACTGCTTAAAGGATTTTAAGTAAAAAAGTTAATATATTCTAAAATAAACAATGTCTTATTATTCAAATCCAAAAAGGATAAAATACTATCGTTGTAAATAAAAAAGTAATCATCACATCAACGATGATTACTTTTTTTATGTCCACCTTATCCACTATTATTAATCCATAAGTGGACATAGCTAATCTATACCCAAATTGCAGCATACAAAATAGAAATAGATTAAAAGAGTACTGATTTATATTTTTTGAAAAATCTAGTTTTAGATAATTAATGAAATCTCTGGTAACGCCACAACTTTTACATTCGTAGCCAGTAATCGCTTTGTGCATGCAAATAAACGAATCAGATTCTACTAAGAACCCTGCAATGCAAACGATCACAAATATTACTATTATAACGACCCTATTAAATTCAACATAATCTTTTACATACATATAGGTACGATCATCATTATATGCTTAATATACTAGCGCTGGTCAACTTGGTTATGTCTGAATGAGGTGGTCAATGGTTAGCTACCTCAAAATGCACCTCGCAATTGCCTATTACCGTTCTTCAGGTTCTTGAATTATGATGTTACTCTCCGCACTATCTATCGAAATCACACCATTGTTGTCATAGATATTACAGCCTAAACTTTCCGCTCGGTCTTGCATTTTTTCTAATTGTATTGCCAATGAAGTCACTCTCGAAATATTCCCAAAAACTTTAGAACCGTCATTTTCTAATTCTTCTTCTAGAGTTGAAATTTCAACATTTATTTTTTCGATCTCAACTTTCATTTCACTACAGCTTTGTATGCTTTCATACCTCTTATCAATATTGCCTAATCCACTAGTAAAAGCAAAATACCATATAATTGATATTAAGATAGGCAAAAAAGAAATCACAAGAGCTACAATAGATAACGTCGTTTTGTCTCCATTGTCTTTAGCCTTAAAAAAGGCAATCGCTCCTAATATTAGGCCTATCACTGCTAAGGGAATACTAAGAAAACCGATACAAGGAATGATAGATAGAAAAAATCCAAGCCCACCCAACACTAGAGACACAATCGCTAGTGTATTATCTTGTCTATATTCATTCATAGCATCAATTTTATAAAATAAAAATAGGCCAAACCTCAATTAAGATCTAGCCTAGTTCTATTATTTCTTCTGGATAAGATTATCCCTTAATTAATTTAATACTTTTTGTTCCTTGTTCATTCGTAGCATTAAGAATGTACATTCCCGCATCCAAGTTAGAGATATCTAACGTAGTTGATTTCTGATTTATATTGCTATAGTTTGCAATCGATTCTCCTGTAATGCTTATAATTTTAATATCAGATAATACACTTCCATTGTCTGATTCAACTTGAATTATATCATTTGCCGGATTAGGATAAACATTTATTGATTCCACATCAGAATCTGCAGTATCTTTTATATCAAATTCAAGAGATGAACTTGGTAAAGAGTATTGCAACCCATCAGCAGCTTCAAAAACAATATTATTCATCTCCACTATCATCTTGCCATTTGAAGATACAGAATTTCGTCCTTCAGGTCTAATCCCTTCAGCGTCATCAACAACAATAAAAGTTAACACACCTATTAATCCAAACCCTGTAGATCCTATTTTATTGGTCTTCACTCCTGCTGTTTCTACAATAGCATCGTCAGAGACATGTGTCAATTCTGCATAAGGTGCGCCTTTCACAAAAAAGTTATCTTCAGTATATTCCATGTCGATAGAAGAAACATCAACATTGTTTTCTGGAAGATTTACTGAAAAAGCTATACCACTCATATCTATAGCAGGAGAACTTGATGTTCCTGCGTAAATATAAATTATTTTAACATCTCCAACTTCCACATCGGAGTCACTTATCATATAAAATGGAATATTCTTAACTCCAAATAAATCGTTTGAAACAAGTGTATTTACATTGTTATAATTATTGGTTACTGAAGCAATATCTTCAGTAGAGACAATTCCGTCTCCGTTAGCATCTGCAAAACCAATACTTTTTCCGTTTACTTGATTGCCTGTCCATTCAGTAACTTGTGCACCTTCAAAAGATTCTCCGAAAGGAGAATCATCTCGAGGTTCCCCTGTACTGCCCATATTTCTACCAATAGATAGAAGATCTCTCACATTTACATTTCCATCTCCATTAGCATCTCCAGGCCAAACACAATTATCAACACATATACATGCATCTTCTTCATCAGTGTCTTCTGTAACAATCACAATTGTAGAGAAACTAGGCAAGTTGTTATCACTTGCAAAATACCTTAAGGTAACATCATCAGCTCCGACAAAATCTTGATTTGGTGTATATAAAGCAAATACTTTTTGCAATCCTTCCTCACATCCTACATCTACAGATTCATCTAGGCCAAATACTTCTATCGTCCCATGAGAAGGATATGATTCAATTTCAAAAAACTCAGTTCCTAGTGGCACTTCGTATTCAATAACTCTTGGTTGATTTTTAATTGCAGTCAAAGTATAATCAGCACTTGCTGAAGGCGTAAAATTACCAACTACAATTTTGATTGATCCTTCCTCAACTTCAGACCCAGAATCAGCTTCATAAGAGAATTCATAAACACCAGATGTTCCAGGCTCAGGTGTATAAGCAAATTCGCCATCACCTAAATTAGTCAATTCCTCAGAATATGATACAATAACTGTCTGGCCATTGAGATCGTTTTCTTGTACGTTGAAAATGATCTGGGTATTTTTTGCAGTAAAGAATATGTCATCCTTAACAAAACCGTCATCTATGTATTTTTCGATGACGTTTGCACTAACTGCATGCTCAAGTCCTGATTCATTTGTAAAAATTAATTCATCTAACCCTTCTGCGCTTTCGTCAGATATATATTTCCATACATAATCATTAACTTGAGTCAATTCTCCAAACTCAACTTCACCTCCATCATGCGAGTAATCAACCCAAGGAAGCGTAATATAATGATGAGACCCTGAAGGCATGTCGAATTCGTCAGAAGTATTACTAGTTGGCTCCTCTCCTTCTGTGGATATATAAATCGTTGCTGTAGCACCTACTCCGTACATGTCTTTTCCACTGTAAACAATATAGTCCAATTCATGACCTTCCGACGGAGTATAAGTAATCGTATTATCATCATTAACTTCAGCTGTCCCAAACATAACCTGTGCAATCTCTAGTGTAAGCATGCTAGCTGTAGATTCGTCATTTGCTGTAGGATCAATTGTAACAGATTGATCAGAAGTTAGTCGTATGAAATCATCATCAAGTTCAACCATCGATTCTACTACGTTCATAAGAAACTGATGATTTTCAGAAAACCCAGAAAAAATATCGCTATCCTGGAAGGTAAATTCGTCAAAACCAATAAACCCTGCATCTGGAGTATATGTGATGGTGTAAACCTTACCAACATTGCTAGAAGAAACTTCACCAGATTCCGGCGGATCAATAACAATGAATGTACTCCCTATTATTTCAAGCGAAAAAGTATAGACTCCATCTTTTAGAACCGTCTCATTATAAGTATTTTGAGCTTGCAGAGTACAGCTTAGCAAGAACCCAAAAAAAAGTATATAGATTGATTTTGTGATTTTCATTCTCTTTAGAAGTCGAAACTTCATGGTTTAGTTACACAGCAAAGAAAAGCATAAATATCTATGTTTTCAAAATATTTAAGGTTTATTTATATTAAAATTTTCAATACGTAAAACTATGAGTTAGAGCTTCTAATAAAAGACCTCTTACATTACAATAATAATTAAACTATAAATAACTACACATCAACTAATTACATACAATAAACTCCATATGCTTCCACTATGATTATCACACCAATGAAAATCATTCTACAGCACATTTACTTATTCAAAAAAAAATGCTTTTCAACCAAAAAAATCACTTCATATGTGATATATATTATATATGTTACAATTTAATATACTGTTTATTATAAATATAGTATTTTACCATAAGTAAGCTAAATTGCAAATTAATGACTTAATATATAATATGTATTTCAGAATATTGATGAGAATTCCAAAGAATAAATAACGTTCATTATCTTTGCAATTCATTCAATAGAAATCATGAAGAATACCGTTATATATATTAGTTTATGCTTACTTATTTTATCTTGTAACAGGACAACAAAGCCAGTGGACAATAAAGAACATAAATATACTAATGACCTCATTCATGAAAGTTCGCCTTACTTGCTGCAACATGCCCATAATCCAGTAGAATGGCATCCATGGTCAGATGAAGTCCTTCAAAAAGCCCAATTCGAAGATAAACTACTGATAATCAGCATAGGTTATGCAGCATGCCATTGGTGTCATGTTATGGAACATGAATCATTCGAGGATAGCTTAGTTGCCAAAATAATGAATGATAATTTCATTTGTATTAAAGTTGATAGAGAAGAGCGTCCAGACGTAGACGATGTTTACATGACCGCTTGTCAACTGGCTAGCGGTAGAGGATGTGGGTGGCCTCTGAATGCTTTTGCACTCCCAGATGGTAGACCAGTTTGGGCCGGAACATATTTCCCTAAAGATCAATGGGTTAATATTCTAAATCAATTCAAAAAATTAAAGGAAGAAGACTACGATAAGCTAAAAGAAACGGCTGATAAAATCACCAACGGTATCAAAAACTTTGAAACTATTGACATGGGAGATGGGACACAATCCTATACGTTAGAGACGCTAGAAGCTGTAAAAGATGACTTCATTGCCAAAATAGATTTTAAAGATGGTGGAAGACAAGGAGCCCCTAAGTTTCCGATGCCGAATAACTATGAATTCCTACTCCAATATTCTTATATGACCGGTGACCAGAAAGCAATGGAAGCCGTAAAAATAACTTTGGATAGGATGGCTAAAGGTGGTATTTATGATCAACTTGGGGGAGGTTTTGCAAGATACTCAACCGATGCAAATTGGATTGCTCCTCACTTTGAAAAAATGCTCTATGACAATGGTCAACTTGTCAGCCTATACAGTCATGCATATCAAGTAACCAAAAACCCATTATATAAAAATATAGTAACTCAAACTATCGATTTTGTAGAAAGGGAATTGATGAATAAAGACTTTGGTTTTTATTCTTCTTTAGATGCAGATAGCGAAGGTGTAGAAGGAAAGTTCTATGTATGGCAAGCAGCAGAAATTGACTCCATCATTAATAATGAAGACGAGTCTAAAATTTATAAGGATTACTATTCTATCCAAAAAAATGGAAATTGGGAACATACAAACATACTAGTGGTCAATGACCAATTTAAATCATCAAAACACAATAAAACCGACAGTCAAATATCAGCTATTATTGCTTCCAACAACACAAAACTTATGTCCACTCGTGATCAGAGAATTAGACCTGGACTAGATGACAAAATTTTGACAAGTTGGAATGGGTTGATGCTTAAAGGTTACATTGACGCTTACAGAGCCTTTGGAGATGAGAGGTTTCTAGATACTGCATTAAAAAATGCAGCGTTTCTCGCAAAAAACAGCGTTCAGCCTAACGGTAGTATGAACAGAAACTATAAGAATGGTAAATCTTCTATCAATGCTTTTTTAGATGACTACGGAACAGTCATTGATGCTTTTACAGCATTATATGAAGTAACATTTGATATACAGTGGCTTGATAAAGCAGAAACTCTAATGCAACATGTACAAAAACACTTTTACAATAGTACTGATAAAATGTTTTATTACACATCGGATCTTGACCCTGCTTTAATTGCACGAAAAATGGAATTATCAGACAATGTGATCCCTGCATCAAATTCAATTATGGCTAGGAATTTATATAAACTAGGCACTATTTTATACAATCAAAAAATGGTTGACCAAGCTAAACAGATGCTGGCTAATATGAATAAACAGGTAGTTCAGTCTAAACAACCGAGCTATTATAGCAATACGTTTCAATGCGTAGACAACGAAGTCTTCCTAGGAGGCAAATCAGAAGGCAAACTAGAATTATTGAAGGATAAGCTTCAGGAAGAACGGACGATGATATATGTATGTCAGAATAAGGTATGTAAAATTCCAACGGAAGATACTCGAAAGGCAATAGGCTTAATTGACTAAATAGACGCTACTTTCTCAACTTAGTAACATCTTTGCATTCTATTACAACGACCTCAACTCTTCTGTTTTTGGAATAATGTGCTTCCGTACTTCCGTTTGGAAACAACATTTCCCAATTGCCATATCCATTTGCAGCCATTCTTATTGGCTCGATTCCTTTATTAATCATGGACTTCATAACCATATGTGCTCGGTTTACTGATAATGTATGATCTCCAGAACCGACAAGTGATCTTCCTTCTTCTGGGCGATTGACGTGTCCTTTTATTTCAATACACACCTTACTATTTATGAGAAAATCATATAGTAAGCCTATTGTCGGGACAGATCTCAGCACTAGAATCGCAGCTGAACCACGAAAAATTAGGGGTATTTCGAACGTTTTGCCCACTTTAGCTTCGGGCATCTGTACTGCAAAAACGAAAGGCGCTAATTTTGCAACTTTGATAAAGCGTTCGTCAAAAAAATAACCTGAAGCAAGCACACTCATTTTATAATTGGCTTTGTCAGGTAGCGCTACTTTGAATTTTCCCTCATCGTCACTGTATATGGAATCCGAGAAATTCTTCCCCTCAAATTTCACCAATGCTTCTATTCCAATATTAGTGCTGTCGTCCACTATATTCCCTGAAATCCACCTGAGTGTTTTCTTCTTTAGAACCGCAATAGTTACCCTTCTGTTTTCTAGAACTTCAATTTCGGAATTAACCTTTGGTTTAGACTCACCCAATGCGATTGTCATAATATTAGACAGCTTAATATCCCTTGAAACAAGATAAAATCTAATAGTTTCAACTCTATTCTCAGATAATAATTGGTTTGATTTTTCAGAACCTACAAGGTCCGTATGTCCTTCTAATTCATAGATATATGTGCTATCGATACTTAAAATAGAATCAAGATGATTTATACTAGCTTCCTCTAATATATATTTCCCACTTTTAAAATAAATTTCATGTGTATTGACTGTATATAGTGAATCAAATGCCTGAGTGTAAGCAGAAATTGCTAAGAGTGTAAAGAAGATTGATATTACAAATTTCTTAGTAAGGCTGCTATCGTTATTCATATAATGAGATGGCGTCTAAATTTATTATATAATCGAAAATAATGTCAATTTATTCTATAGCTGTCTCCAACTGCTTTTAAAAACTAAAATTAGGGATTCTAAAGCTTGACAAAAGGGTTGGATCGGTAAACCCGACTTAGGCATACTACCAAATATAAGATTCGAAAGTTACATTTTATCGCATCAATAAGTCTCGAAATCTTAAAATTCAAAACTTCGCCCTAAAACTATTTAAAAACATATCCATCTCATCGTTCAGAGACTTTTCTTTTGTTGTATACACTTGTAATGTTATGAAGACATCATCCTTTACAAACACCTTGCCTTTTATGACACCGTATCCTTCATTATACTTCAATCTAAATAATATGCCAATACCGTTTCCTTCTTCTGAAAGCTCTGATTTATAAACTAGCTCACCATCTATGCCTTCAGCCATTGATTCTATAGATTGTTCAAGAAACTCAGTCGTAAGATCTAAACTATCCAACGGAAATGTTCCAGATGGATATTCTACCACATTTACAACATATAAGAAGTTCATATCGCCTTCGCCCCCTTCATGAGCATATGTAGTGGTAGTCATGACGCCTAAATCAGTAGTAATATCTTTTGTCTTCACACCCATCTCAGATGGAACCTCAACTTCAAAAGACAATATGGCATCGGCTTTAAATGTAAACCAAGCCTCCTGTCCCACGGCGATACTTGTCGTCAAAAGTAATATACTAGCTATGTAAAATAGACGCTTTTTTAATTTAGTTATCATTAATTTAATTCTTAATTCCTACCACCATAACAATAAGAAGGTGATAATCCTAGGTTTATATTTCAATTTCTAGAACGCTTATTATATTTGCAAGTAAATGGAGATCATACATAGAGCAAACCAGACACAATACTAACCATATCACACATCAAATCATGACCAAATATACATTATTTATGATTTTTTTAATTGTACTACTAGGATGTAATTCTGATGTTAATGAGGCGCAGTTTGGTGGAAATGAATTGATAGAATTCGAAAAGATCAAAGCTGATTTCAATGCACCGGAATTCAAATGGGGATACCTTAATAAAGAAGGTGCACTTGTAATAGAAGACAAATACGACGACCTAAGAGAATTTAACGAAGGAAAAGCTGCATTTAATCTGAATGGTCTTTGGGGCTATCTTAATAAAGATGGTAGTATATTTTTACCCGCTAGATATAAGACAGTCCAAGAATATTCAGAAGAAATGGCGGTTGTTCAAGACCTAAACAATAAATATCATCTTATAGATAATAATGGCGTCATTATTTCTGACAGTATCAAATATGAAAAAATAAATAAGTTCCTCAATGGTAGAGCACTCATCAAGGACTCCCAAAGATATGGTTACATTGATAAAGATGGTGAGTTAGCTATTGATATGGACTATGAATATGCGACTGATTTTATCGATGGATTAGCAATTGTCACAAAAAATAGAAAACAAGGAATGATTGACATAAATGGATCTTCTATCATTCCGATAAAGTATGACAAGATCTGGCCCCAGAAGTCTGGAATGATCCGGTATAAATACAAAGGCAAATTTGGCTACATCGATTTTAGTACCAAAAATGAAGTATTCAATTCGTTCAATAGTGCCACTGATTTCCAAGATGCCCATGCTGTTGTAAATAATGGCAATACCTACCTACTTATAGACAAGTCTGGTAAGACCATTCAACTACCGTATAACTTGGTAGATACAGGCGGAGAAGGAAAATGGATGTATGCTATAAATGCAAGCTATGGATTCCTTAATAATGACGGAGCCGTACTATGTCCTCCAAACTATGATCTAGTTATGAGATATCGCGCAGATAGAGCAGGTTTTGCGATAGATGACATATGGGGATATCTTGACGAAAGCGGGCAAATAATTATTTCACCAAAATATCCACTTGTTTGGGATTTTATAGATGGATATGCCAGGATGATTGGCCGAACAGGGATTGGGTTTATTAATAAAAATGGAGATGACATCTTACCGCCTGCATATATGGAAGTAAGAGACTTTTCAGAAGGGTTAGCTAGGATTCAAGTATACAGATAATGATAAATCCCCTAGTTAATTAATCCGTTTGTTAAGATATTGATCACTCTTTCATATTCAGAAAAATAAGGTGCTTCTATTAATAAATTTACGTTTGTTACAGGATGAAAGATGTCTATTGATTTAGCATGTAGCATCATATCTGTCAATCCAAATTCTTTTTTCCATAATCTGTTTTGTTTACTACACCCATATGGTCTATCACCTATAATTGGGTGCCTCAGATGATTCATGTGTTTTCTAATCTGATGCATCCGTCCAGTATGAGGTGTTACCATCACATGAGAATATCGCGAAGTTTGAAATTTCCCAAGTGGCAGGTCTAATTCAAAACGACCTAAGCATTTATACCTTGTAATGGCATCCTGTGTCTTTCCGTTATCATTTGTCAACGCATAGTCTACTACCCCACTTTCATCAATCCAACCTCTAACGATAGCTGTGTATTCCTTTGTCAAGTTATGTTCTGCAAAATCTTTTCCTACTCTACGATTAGTTTCTGTATCCAAGGCAAAAAGCAAGACCCCGCTTGTCTTTCTATCGATTCTATGAATGGGATAAACATGCTGCCCAATCTGATCTCTTAATATCTGCAGAACAATAAACTCAGCATCTCGTGCAATTGGAGATCTATGGACTAAATAACCACATGGCTTGCTAATAGCGACTAAATGTTCATCTTGATACAAGATTTCCAATTTACGGTTTTCCACTATTGAAATCAATTTTATTATATTTATTAAAAATAATATAACTATTCAATTATGCATAGTTCATTACAAAACAGTAATTTATACATTACAATTGAGGCAAATGTGTTTTATTTACATACATGACTCTTGACAAGAGGCCCTTTATGCCGTATCTTTACTAAGCAAATAAACCATACCCGCCATGATAATATTCACAGTAGCTTGCTTAGTAGTTCTATTATTCAGAGAGAAATTAGTCTCTTTAGCATAGCTCATAGAGGTTTTCTTCTTCATAGGTTATACAATTAGTAGTTTTCGTGACTGCACACTGCCTTGTCATTCATTATTTATGATTTTTGGAAGAAAACTAAGTAAAACAAATCATCTATTTATTGTACTGATTCATACATCGTGCGTACCGCTTCTTCAGTGTATGTACCCATCATTCCTGTTTGATAGATATATTCTTGATCACCTATCAGTTTTACGTACCTAAAATCATAATTAATATTTCCGTCAATATCTTTTTCGAAGATAAATCCATTGTCATGTTCCTCTATTACTTTCGTAAAATACCTGTCCGTTTTTACCATTTTCATTTGCCCTCTCAGTGCATCTGCGACAACTGTTGTATTACTGTTACTTTTCAAGATCTGGACATTATACTCCTCCCCGCTTTGAATAGTCAATTCCTTCATCACTCCGAAGTCATCAGATTCAATCTTAGCGTCAACAGGTGCTTGCACACTGATCGAAAACCCATGCTTTAACAAATCAATTGATGGATATTTAGCAGTGCTAGAACCACAACTTACAATTATCATTAACGAAAATAGAAAGGCTATGTATTTAGTCATATTAGAATTTTTTATGATGTAAAGGTAGAATTTATTTGGCTTTATATTGATTTGAATGAGTAATAACTGATCTCCTAGATCAACAATCTTGATCAATATAAGAGTGCTTATTGATAATAATCCTTATAGTTATCTGGAATGAGGAAATATTAGATATTGAAAAAAACCTCAATAAAGCACTAATAATCAGTATAATAAACTCAAGCATGTCATATTGACTTTGGTATATTGTTCCTATTCAGGATGACTGCAATTTTCGTAATGTCAAGCCTAATAATGCCTCAATATAGATAACCCTAGGTGCAACCTAGCGCTAGGAATTATCCAAAAACCAAGTTTTGGCGGTTCTTTTGACCAGAAACGATGACAAAATCGTTTATTGCACAGTATCAATCATCTGCCTGAATGGTTAGGATATATTTAAGTCTTGCCAACACGAGATAAATTGCATTTCAAACTTATTCATTTCCATCACCACTCTATTCCAATAAACCACATTATACCTACTTGCGCAATTAACTTCATTTAAGAAATTTGTATTCCGCTACACTTTAAAGTATTAGGCTTGCCAATCTTTATAAATCAGGATCATACCTTGCAACCATTTCTTCATAGGTTTCTATGGCGTTATTCGTACCTAATTGATCATTTAGCATCTTTCCCATTGATGGAAAATCTTTTTTACTGACTACATAATCAACGCTCCACAATTTTGCTCGAATCAATGCTTTTGCACAATGAAGAAAAGCTTCTTCAACAGTAATAATTATACATGATATTGGTCTATTTTTTTCATTGGGAAAAAGGTCAATAATATCTTTGTTTGCACTAATTTCTGCAGATCCATTAATTCTCAATGTTTCTTCAATTCCTGGAAGAAGAAACAGCATCCCTACCTTACCTGTTTCTACAATATTTACAAGACTATCCACCCGATTGTTGCCTTTAGAATCAGGGATTATTAATGTATTATTATTCAAAACATGTACAAACCCTGGAGCACCTCCTCTAGGTGAAGCATCCATTTTGCCTTCCCTATCAGTTGTAGACATAACTAAGAATGGAGATTTTGATATGAAGTTCTTACAATGTTTTTCAAGTTCAAAAATAACTTTCCTACCTGCCCGACCTTCAGGCCATTTATATAGCTTTCGCAGTTGTTCTTGAGTTGTTATATTCATAATCGAAAAAATTTAGCTAAGTCATAAATGTAACAATATCTGCGATTACAGGTGTAACTTACTAGAGAAACGCTCGTTATTATTTTTCTCTGCCGACACTTCTCAATACTTTGAGTAATCATTCACGTTTCTCAAAAATATCATATTATCTTTGTCGTTTGAATAAATGTAAAAATCATAAAATGTAGATGTCATTATCAGTTCAGTCTATTACAAAAGAATACGGTAGTCAAAAAGCAGTCAACGACCTCAGCTTTGATGTTGCCGGTGGTGCAATCATGGGATTCCTAGGTCCAAATGGTGCTGGAAAGTCAACTACTATGAAAATAATAAGCTGCTTTCTTTCTCCCACATCGGGCACAGCAGAGGTATGTGGTTATGACATTCATAAAAACCCCTTGGAAGTA
>CAXBGT010000155.1:0-13635 GCA_963975265.1 uncultured Saprospirales bacterium | reverse complement strand
GTAGCGAAGTCAGACAATTGAATGTCGATATTATCATTTCCACAGCCAAAGTTACTTTGTGGTACTCCAGGTCTGTCGAACAATGTATCAACTGTTCCACTTGGTGACTCTAAAGTTGCAAGAAGATCACCTACCCATGTATGATCAATCTTTATTGACATTTCAACCAAATCCACAAAATTTGTTGAAGTTACAATGGCAGAACTAGTTATATTTCCAGATGTTGCAGGAATTTCTATGTTTGCAATTATTGTTTGATTGAAACATGTTAAACCCGCAGTCTGGAAAGATTGTACTTTATTCCAGTCAGATTCAAAACAATCAGAAACTACTCTTACTCTCCAATAATAGATCGTTTGGGACTCTAGTGATAAACCTGACGTAGAGGGTTTATTGGTCATTTGACTAATTAGGATATTGTCGAAAGAAGGATTTTCCGAAAGTTGAACTTCATATTGATTTATCGTTGGATCATCTTGCCAAGTCAATGTTGGAAAAGCACTAACATTTGTCTCAGCATCTAAAGGAGATAAGTATTCAATATTTGGAGCAGATTGAAGGGAGACGATCAGCGTAATCTCTTGATTGAATGCTAGTTCTGGGCTCATAAATGTAACGGTCATTGGATATTCTCCAGCAATTACATTTTCTAGACCAGATATAGTCAGATCAATCATTCCATCTTCTGTTACTGGGTTTGTAGAAAAGTCTGCAATGGCACCAATTGGTAATCCTTCAATCGAAAAAGTTACTTCGATATCTTCTGCAAATTCCGTATAGTCAATAGTATAAACTGCCGTTTCTGTCTTACATGCCAGTATTGATTCAGGTGTAATTATAGCTGAAAAAGGTGCAATAATTGAAAAATCTGAATCATTAATATCAAGAAAGATACTCGATGCACATTTTATCATCAACCTACATTGATCAGAAAACTGAAATGGAACCTGAACTTCATGTGTTCCATCATTTTCAGTGTTTTCAGCAATAAGAATGTCAAAGTTATCTCCACCATCTAAGGACAAAAAGATATTGACTTCGGCACAAGAAACTGGTGATTGGTCTGTGTTGGCTACATCCCAAGATATGGTCTCAGCTGAACCCGCATTCCAAGTTGTAGAAGCATTTTGTGATGTAACTGAAAATGGGCCCGCCTCATTTGTAAAACTAATCGAGAGATTGTCATCTTCTGTACATCCACCCAATGCATGATTGTCTCGTACTGTGACATTAAAATTCATAGTTCGACTAACACTAGGAAGTGTCTCCCATGTATTCCCATTATTTCCTAATAAAATGGATGACATTCTAGGGAAGAACCGTGAAGGGCTTGTTGTAGGATTATATGAGCGGAAAGCTGGGCCACCAGTTGAAGTTGATTCTGGAGGCATGTTTGCAGTTTCATTATCTTGTTGTTCCCAGCAATAAGTGATAGCATCATTCTCTGCATCAGTAGCAACTGCTATTAATTCGAATGGAGTACTGATAGGTAGAACAAGAGCATTACCAAATAGTGGTGCGAGCTCTGGTGCACTATTGTCGATAGGTATTATTTCTGCACAATCTCCATTACCACCTACAACAAAATTTGCGACTTCTTGGATTGATATTGAGTGAAAATAATCATCACTATTATTTTGAACATTTGGTTCACAGATTCCAGCATAACCCATTATTGTTGAAGCGCTACCAGGCTCCATAGCCGTACTTTGATTTCTATTACAATCATTGTTTTGTGTATGGTTTCCTCCAAATTGATGTCCCATCTCATGAGCGACATAATCTACCCAAAATGGATCTCCAATAGGACTTCCAAGACCAGTTACTCCTCGCGCTTTTCTAGTAGTACAGGGACTTCTTAATGAAGCAATCCCGCCGCCACCAGTGCTATATACGTGGCCAATGTCGTAATTATTAAAACCTATGACATCATCTATATTGGCTTGGTTTTCTCCTAACATTGTACCTCCATCGTCATTAGTGTATGGGTCAGTAGTTGAATTAAGATATATTAGCTCATCCGTATTTGCTATTAACTGCATTGTTATTGTGAATTCTCGCTCATAAATTCCATTCAACCTTGTGAGGGATGCATTAAATGCTGCCAAAACATCTGGCTTATTTCCTCCATGGAAAGTTGCATATTCTCCGGTACATGCAAGTGCTAATCTATATTGTCTTAATTGACAATCTCCATATTTGGCTTGATCAGCTATTCCTTGAAAGTTGTCGTTAGGTGTTTCTACGGTGCAATGCCCCTCCCCATCTTGTAAGTGTTTTGAAAAGTCATTTTTGTAATACACAATATATGTATCGTCCATTTCTTTAGCATATCTGTCGATGTACACAGTTGGTTGGGAGTCAGAAAGTATCATTCCGTTTATACCTCTGTGTGAAATACTTAATTTTAAAATTGAAGTAGGGTCTTCTATATTAGTGCCGGTAAACGACTTTATCAGTGGATATCGAGCTGCTAACTCTGGATGAAAGACATCACTTCTTGTTATTGAAAATTGCTTGAATGTTCCATCAGCCAGAGGCATATCCAAAATAATGGTAGTAGACCCTTCATTTTTGAACCTGCTTGGAGATCTTTCAAGAGTAGATCTAAGGCTCTTGATATCGATCGAATAAGTTTTATACTTTGCAGGTATGATTTCTCTGGTTAGGTTTGATCTTTTATTTGTAATCGATTCTTCCTCAATCTGGTGCCATTTCTGTGCATCAACTTGAATAATTGTGAAAATGAATAATGTGATACTTAGTATTAATAATTGGGAGTAGATCTTCATTTAACAAACTTTTAAAAAATGGAGTGAGACGATTTCTTTATTAAGACATGAAAATAGAAATAAATTGGGATGATATAATATAGTTTCATCTAATAATTTAAGAATAGATTTTTGCGGACAGTAGAATCAAAATGCACAGAAGTCTTCTCATAATTAGAAGATTTAGAGAATGATTTATATCTTTTTTGGACATTGTTTGTATTGTAAATGTGGTTAATATGTACTTTTGACGAGAGAATACGTTATATAATCTAAATAATTCACAATGGCTGTAGATGAATCTGTAATTTCAAAATTGGAAAAACTAGCAAAAATTAACTTGACTCCTGAAGAGCGCAGTGAAATGATAGGCGACTTGGATAAGATGCTGAAAATGGTAGACAAACTTTCTGAAGTAGATACAAGAGGGGTAGAGCCTCTAGTTTATATGCATGAAGAGAAGAATGTGCTGCGTAAAGATGTCATTAGTGGTGTCTTGGATAGAAAAACAGGATTGAGCATCGCTCCTCATAAAGAGGGACCTTATTTTGCAGTGCCGAAAGTGATTCAAAAATAGTGCTACATCTTCATAGATGTCAAATAATTAAAAAACGATATCCTACATATGGAAAATAATAAAATAATCTCAATCAAAGATCTCAGAAAGACTTATATAATGGGTGTTGAAGAGGTAAATGCATTGAAGTCTATCACGCTAGATATTAATGTTAATGAGTATGTTGCGCTGATGGGACCTTCTGGAAGTGGGAAATCTACTTTGATGAACCTATTAGGTTGTCTTGATACTCCTTCTTCGGGAGATTATTTATTAAATGGATCCAATGTAAGCATCATGGAAGATAGTGAGCTAGCTGAGATCAGAAATAGACAAATTGGTTTCGTTTTTCAGACCTTCAACCTTTTACCAAGATTGAGCGCTTTGGATAATGTAGCGTTACCACTTGTATATGCTGGAATGAGTAAATCTGAAAGAAATGATCGAGCGGAATCTGTCTTAGCGTCTGTAGGTCTAGGTGATAGAGTAACCCACAAACCCAACGAACTATCAGGTGGACAAAGACAAAGAGTAGCTATCGCTAGGGCCCTAGTCAATAGTCCTGCAATAATATTGGCGGATGAGCCGACAGGGAACTTGGATACCAAAACTTCCATTGAGATCATGGAAATATTCGAAAAACTCCAAAATGAAGGGAATACGATTATAGTCGTAACTCACGAACCAGATATTGCTGAACACTGCCACAGAATAGTTCGACTTAGAGATGGCCTCATTGAAACAGATATGAGAAATGAGAATATTATTCTTGCCAGTGATCCTACGCATAGATATAATGTAAGTTAGTTCCGGCAAAAAGACATTTAAAGATATCTTTGTCAGAATAATCTATAATATGAAGATATACACAAAAGGAGGAGATAAAGGTCAAACGTCACTATATGGCGGTCGTAGAATTTCGAAAGATGATATTAGAATAGAATCTTATGGGACGATTGATGAATTGAATAGTCATGTGGGACATTTGTTATCAGTGATTCCTCTTGATTTTGACCAAAAAGAATTATTAATTGAGATTCAAAATAGACTTTTTACGATTGGTTCCAATCTTGCCTCAGATCCTCTTAAAGATCTCCCCGTACCAGATTTAAATGAAGAAGACGTTCTTAACTTGGAGAATGCGATGGATAATATGGATGCATCACTCGAACCATTGAGAGCATTTGTTCTTCCAGGCGGTTCAGTTAGTAATAGTGTTGCACATGTTTGTAGAACAGTAACCAGAAGAGCTGAAAGAAGAATGATCTCTCTTGCGTCAGTAGAAGAGGTGAATCCAATCCTTATCAAATATGTAAACCGATTGTCAGATTATTTTTTTGTAGTAAGCCGTTATTTAGCGTACAATTTGAAACATGAAGAGACTCCTTGGTTGCCGAGAAAAAACTAAATGGGTAACGCTAAGATCTAATTCATATGTTCTTGTATAAGTTTAATATTTGGTTTGCAATTGATTGTCTGTCAAAAGTTTGTAAAGCAAATATTCGACCTTTGATTGAGGTTGATTTTCTAAGCTGGCCATCGTCTAATAAAGTAATTATTGCACTAGAAATGGAGTCAATATTATCAGGATCAATATAAATACAATCGGGTCCACCAGCTTCTTTCATAGAGGAAGTCTCAGAAGATATCACAGCTGTTCCGCACAACAATGATTCTGTAATTGGCAGTCCGTGTCCTTCGTAATGACTAGGGTAAACCAGAAATTCAGCTCGCTGATATACTTCCACTATCTGATCATTGGTAATATCACTTCTCAGATGTACGATCTTTTCGAGACCAAGAGAATGAATCAACTCTAGTAATTTCTTTTTATTCTTTTGCTTGCCACCTCCAACAATCACTAGGTCTATTCTCTGACTTTTTGGGATTAGAGCAAGTGCCTTTACAATAGCCCCAAAGTTTTTTCTTGGCTCTATACTGCCAACAGAGAGCATGTAATTCTCAGGCAAGTCAAGTGAAGATGGTTTAGATTCATTCTTTGGATCTACACTATAAAATCTTGGATCACAAGTATTGTAGATTACTTCTATTTTATCTGGATCTACGGCATAATATTCGATCATATCAGCCTTTGTATGTTTGCTAATTGCAATTATTTTGTCTGACGACGCTATACTGTGTTTCCACTTTAGATTATAAATCGCTCGATCTGTTGCAGGAAAATATGCTGGGAATCTCTTGAAAATTAGATCGTGAATAGTGACTACCTTTCCACATTGCGCAATGTCTATGTTTCTTGGTAACTCATGTGTAAGCCCATGGTAAATGTCAATCTTATCTTTTCTTAGTTCTTTTGAGATTCCATAACTACGCCACATTGTCTTATTTATTGCAGTTGATTTATGAATTGAAACTTGATTCAAATTTCTGAATTCATTTTTGTATTCAGCCAACTTAATAGTAGGGGTATATAGATGATATGATTCCGAAGGGCAAAATTCATTCATACAATTAACAAGGTTGCGACTATAACTGCCTAACCCCGTTTTATTGTTGAATAATCTTTTTGCATCGTAACCTATATTCATTTTTTGTATTTGAGTGCCAAAGATATATGATTTTATCTGAGTAGAATTAGAGTAAAGATTATAGATTTGTGAACAATGAGTGATATCGACATTTTACCTCTTGCTAGACTAATAAAAGGAGAGCTGTACACTGATGATTTGCATAAGATTCTCTATGCAACTGACGCTTCCGTTTACAGAGAGCTGCCACTAGGTGTAGCGATACCAAGAGATACTGAAGATATAATACAAATAGTAAAGTATTGCCATAATAAAAGGATTCCTATTATTCCAAGAGCTGGTGGTACTTCATTGGCTGGGCAATGTGTTGGTATAGGTTTAGTGGTTGATGTATCAAAATACATGAACAAAGTCATCAACATAGATACTGATAATAAAACAGTCACAGTCCAACCTGGGATAATTAGAGATGAACTCAATCATATTTTGAAACCATATAAACTCATGATTGGTCCCAATACCTCCACAGCCAATAGAGCAACTTTAGGTGGAATGGTGGGTAATAATTCTTGCGGTAGTACATCTATTGTGTTTGGAAATACGCGAGATCATGTAAAATCCTTACAAACGATTCTTTCTGATGGCAGTCTAGTGAGTTTTGGACCCTCAACTCAAAAAGAAATACAATCCAAATGTGATCTTGATTCTTTAGAGGGAAATATATACAAGTTCATATCAGGACTAATCCAAGACACAGAACTACAAGCCGAAATTGATAAACACTACCCTAAACCATCTGTAAGTAGAAGAAATACTGGGTATGCAATCGATGAGCTGATCTCTAAAATGCATGATAATAAGATAAATGTTTGCAATCTGTTGTGCGGCAGTGAAGGCACATTAGCAATTACTACCGAAATTACTATTGGCCTTGTAGATAATCCACCTGAGTGCGAAATTTTGATAGCCATACATTTTAGCTCGGTGGATGCTAGCTTGCGGGCTACTCCTTTGATTATGCAGCATTTCCCATTTGCATGTGAACTGATGGATAAGACCATATTAGATTGTACTAAAGGCCAACGCATGTATGAACCTGATCGCTTTTTTTTGGACGGTGATCCAGCGGCTGTGATGTTGGTATCTTTTAGAAGAGAGACAATTTCGCAGGCGCAATCGGAGGTAGATCGATTAATTCTATCATTGAAAACTGAACAGCATGGATATACCTATCCTATTATCACCAATAAGATAGATCGAGTTTGGAATTTGAGAAAAGCAGGTTTGGGCTTATTGGCTAACTTGCCTGGAGACAGAAAAGCGGTTGCATGCATTGAAGATACAGCAGTTGCTGTGGAAGATTTGAGTGCTTATATTCGTGAATTTACTGAGATTATGGAAAATTACGGCCAGAAATCAGTGTATTATGCCCATGCTGGTGCTGGGGAAATACATCTCCGCCCAATCCTCGATTTGAAGCAAGAGCACGATCGAAAATTGTTTCATGATATCAGTCTTGCGTCAGCTAGGCTAGTAAAGAAATATAACGGGTCGCTGAGTGGTGAGCATGGAGATGGACGAGTTAGAGCACCATTTATAAAAGAGATGTTTGGGGATTGCATTTATGCTGAATTTCAGAAACTGAAATCAGTATGGGATCCACATCATATATTCAATCCAGGAAAAATCGTAGACGCTCTTCCAATGAATGAATACTTACGATTTGATCACAATCATGAGGAGAATTCATACAACACAACTTTCGATTTCGATGCGATGGGAGGAGTGTTACGAGCTGCGGAAAAATGCAATGGATCTGGAGATTGTAGGAAGCTTCCTTTGTCAGGTGGTACGATGTGTCCAAGCTATATGGCTACCAGAAACGAAAAGGACACTACGCGAGCGAGAGCCAATACGTTGAGAGAAGTATTAACTAGGCCTAAAGGGAAAAATGCATGGGATAATAAGGAGTTAAAAGAAGTAATGGATTTGTGTCTATCATGCAAAGGTTGTACTACAGAATGTCCCTCTAATGTGGATATGAGCACGATGAAAGCTGAATTCCTACATCAATATCAAAAGGAGCATGGGATACCATTGAGGTCAAAGATTTTTGCAAACTATAATAAGCTGAGTAAAATGGGCTCTAGATTTGGAGCATTGGCCAATTGGGCAATGAATTCAGGACTGACAAGTGGACTGCTCAAAACCGTAATTGGTATAAACTCAAAAAGATCACTCCCTACGATAACTTCACATCCTCTAAAAGGTAGATTTGGTAAGATCGTAAAGGAATATGAGAATATCCCGAAAATAAAAAAAGTCTATTTCTTTTGCGATGAATTCACCAACTATAACGATGCTGAAATAGGGGAGAGAGCACTTAGATTATTGCTTACATTAGGGTATAAAGTAATGATGGTAGAACATGCTGAAAGTGGCAGGGCCGCAATCTCAAATGGTGTATTGGATATAGCTGTAGAAGTGGCAAATAAGAATGTAGCAATATTCGAAAACCTAATCACGAAGGATGCACCGCTTATAGGAATCGAGCCTTCAGCCATTCTCACTTTTAGAGACGAATATCCCAAGTTGGTGAAGCCCCAATTAGTCTCTAATGCCAAAATTCTAGCTAAAAATTGTCTAACAATAGAAGAGTTTCTCTATAGTGAGGTAAAAAAGGGTGTTATTGATGCAGAAGCTTTCGATTCAACAGAAAGGCAAATTTTGCTTCATGGACATTGCCATCAAAAAGCATTAACAGATATCAACGAAGTTGCCTGGCTGTTATCGGTTCCGTCAAATCATACCGTTGAAATTATTCCTTCTGGCTGCTGTGGAATGGCTGGCTCTTTTGGGTATGAAAAAGAACATTATGAAATCAGCATGGATATCGGTGAACTTGTATTATTCCCAGCTATAAGAAAAGCTAAGTCAAACACTCATATCGTTGCAAGTGGTACTAGCTGTAGGCATCAAATACTAGATGGAACTGGTGATTCAGCAAAACATGTCGTAGAATTATTATGGGACTGTTTGCTTAAGTAAGTTGATCGCTGAATTTTTAGAAGTAAATTATTTCAATTGTACATAGCAATAGCGATAATTTAGAACAATTATCATTAACGCAATTCTTTCTTTATATCCTCACTTGTTGCATTTGCTCCGTTTTTATAGCTAAATTGCATGCAACAAAATAGCCAAGTCTTTTGTTAGTTTATCAAGGACGCTAGAATTAAAACAATCATATGCTTACAACTGACATATCTTCCATACCATACTCTGAATTCATAAAAACTTATAAAGAAACGCTTAAAAGTGTTTTCTATGAAAGAGATGATATAGAAAAATTTACTCAAAAGAGAGGATTTCCATATTTGGTGTTTAGAGATATAATGGCAGATGCTCCATTGTCGGTTGCTATAGAAAAGAAATATGGCGGACGAGGAGCAAAAGTGAAAGAATGTTTGGGGCTTCTGGCGGCTTCATCTTATGAATCATTGCCTCTTTCTCTCACATTTGGGATCAACTTTGCATTATTTCTGGAGCCAGTTGCAAAGTATGGACAGGAGTCAATTAAGCAAGGGATATTTGATCGTTTCCTGACCAAGCAGAATATGGGTGGGTTAATGATTACTGAACCAGATTATGG
Organism: uncultured Saprospirales bacterium; assembly: GCA_963975265.1. Lineage (GTDB taxonomy): Bacteria > Bacteroidota > Bacteroidia > Chitinophagales > Saprospiraceae > CAJXUU01. The sequence goes on along the minus strand of CAXBGT010000155.1, from coordinate 4,167 downwards.
AAGTGATGCATTAAGTATGCAGACCAGCAGTACTAAAGTAGGAGACAAATATCATATCAAAGGTACCAAGCATTGGCAAGGTCTTACTGGAATCGCTGACTATTGGTTGATGACAAGTCGACCGACAAAAGGTAATGGAGAGCTTGGTAGAGATATTGACTTTTTTATCTGTGATGAACAACAACCAGGACAAAGAATAATTGTCGAAGAACTATATAATAATATTGGCCTATATCCTATTCCATATGGTTTAAATAAGGTAGATATAGAAGTGCCAGAAGAGAATAGATTAATACCCGAGTCTACTGGGTTGAAGTTAATGATTGACCTATTACATAGAAGTAGATTGCAGTTTCCTGGAATGGCAATGGGCTTTATTAAGAGAATGCTAGACGAATCTATCAAACATACAAATGAAAGAATAGTAGGTGGGAAATCTCTTATGGAATTGGATCAAATCAAACATGCTATATCAAGAATCCAGAGTGCATTTACAGTTTGTTCTGCTATGTGCTGGAAGAGCTCGTCCATGAGTAGTATACATGTAAATGTTGCATCAAATGCAGTAGAGGCCAATAGCATGAAAGCGTATGTAACCGATCTCATGCAAGAAGCATCTCAGACATTTACTCAGTTGAGTGGAGCAAATGGCTATAGAGAAGAAAGCTTAGGTGCTAGAGGGATTGTTGATTCGAGACCGTTCCAAATATTTGAAGGCTCTAATGAAATGTTGTATTCGCAGATTGCAGAAGGGGTAGCAAAGATGATGGGAAGGAAGAAGATTCCTAACTTATACGAATACCTTTCTCAATATGATCTTACTTCACATGTAGTCGATCGATTTAAGACTATTCTTAATTTTACAATCGAAGGTAAGCTTCCTCAAAGAAAACTTGTTGATTTAGGACGTGTTATCAGTAGGGTAGTATCAGCTGGTTTTGTAGCGGAAATGGCAGAGACTGGATTTAGATCTGATTTAGTTAGGGATTGTTTTGAAAATCTAAAACACGAGGTGTCTACTTTTATCAGTTCTTATGAGAATGGGACATCTACTTCACCTATCGAGGGATATAGTGAAGGAGGATCTTGGTTGGAGTTTTGTTAAGAAATGATATAGCGCTTAATTTATTCTCTGTATCAACTTCTGTAGAAGCCATGGTTTACTCCCTACATCGGGAGTTTCTTCTATTTCAGTTTTTAAGTTAAGTAATGCCACTTTATCACTGTCCCTTAAGTTGATTAATCGAGTTACATACTTAAGCAAGTTTTTGTAGGCATTTTTTTTACGTGCGGAAATAGATTTTTCTCTATTCAAGAATACTCTAAACGAATTTATAAAACTGTCCAATGCGTCAAATTCGTCCAACTCATAATAAGATAGAAGAAGAATTGTTTTTGAACTTAAATTATATACTGCGGAATTCATTTCTACTTCTTGAAGCAGTTCAATAACCTTTCCATAATTTTTACGATAAAACTCAATTCGTGCCAAACTAATACTAACAGAACTAGGCCTATCAGTATCATTGAGTCTGTCCATATAGTTTTCAACAAATTGCTCAGCCCAATCATATTCTCCAACTCTCAGCGCTGTAATCTGCGGATTCCATTTCGTAATCCCTGAGTGCAATCATTGCTTGCTGTTCATCGCCCCTTGTAAACATCGAGAGTTTCTTCTTGGAAAGAAAGGTTCCCCTTATTTACCATTGTCACACAAAACGTTAGAATAGCATCATAAATAATCCCTATCTCTTTTTCAGGGAAATAGTCAATGAATTCATCCACTTGCCTCTTTAGTGTGTAGTAGTTTTCTTCGTCATCTTGATTTAATAATGTTTTTGAGATGGTATTATATATTGCAATAGGCGGTATATTTTCTATTTCTTCATCTTCTATCATTATTTTCAGTAAATCGATATAGTCTATTTTTTGCTCTAGAGTTAAGACTTTTTTCCAGCTTAATAATTTTACATAATGCTTCAACTTTTCTGCGATGTAGAATTGATCTAAATATTTAACTGTTTCCGATATATTAAGATCACTGGCTATATTCTTTGCTCTCTTTCTTTGCAGCTGTGCATCAGAGTAGAACTGTAGTTTTTCATTTTCATTAAAATATTTTGCATATAGATATTCTGAAGATCTATTATAGGAATGTTCAAGAGCCCTGTCTGCGGAGGCAGAGACTGACTTGTATAACTTCTCAAGTTTCCGTGTACGTACAGCTTGTAATGTGAGATTTGCCCTGAGAAACTTATTGTTATCGTATGCTTTCTGAGCTATAAAATCTTCAAATAATTTCAATAATTCTGAATGAAGCTTTCTATATTTTTTATCAATATACTTTTTGCCTGGGAGTACAATTTCCCAAATTAATTCCTTTGATAAAGTGTCGTTTAATTTTCCCTTTAGAAGAGGTTCGTAAATCTCATATAAAGTGATTAAACTCTCATTCACATTGAAATAGGGAGAATCCAAATATTTTTTGAAACTATTTAATTCATAAATAGATAGATGTTCTAGTGCAACATATACTTTTGAATCAGTCATTTATATATGGTAAATATTGATATGGAACAAATGTACACAAATCATTAATTATTCTAACTGCAATAGTATGTTCAATTTGTAAGCTATAAAATTAGTACATTCATTAAAATCTAACTGTGATGCCTCCAAGTAGGTTTCTTCCAAATCCTGGGTAGTAATGATATTTTAAATATTCTCTATCAAGAAGATTGTTCCCTCTTACCCAGAGGCCGATGTTCTTTGTGAAATAATAATCTACCCCAATGCTTAAGTCTAACTGTTTGTTTCCAGCAATAAGTTCTTCAGAAATTGGCTTTTTCCAAAAGATCTTATCTGCAAGATTGATATCAGCTCTAACTACTAGTTTCTTGTTGAGAAGAGATATTTTAGAATATGCATTATAACTATACGCAGACATATTAATTGCATTTTCAAGCGTTTCTGGGTCGAAGAAATTTTGATTTACGATACCCCCAACAGTTAATTTCTCATTCACTTTGAATTCTAAGTTCGCATTTATGAACACATTCTTCATATTGTCAAATGTCTGTCTCATCAGAACCCCATTGTTATTTCTATCAAATCTTTGATCTCTTATATCTTCATATCCAGCTGAGAAATTAAAGGTTAAAAAGTCTTTCATTTTTCCTCTCACACCTCCATAAAATTGTTTTGCTATGGTATTCCTTTGCTCGGTCGCTAATGGACTTACAAAGGGGTTATTCGAATATTTGTTAGCCAGAGAATTAACTTCTATCTTTTGATCTACTCCTACATATATCTGTAGGCTGTTATCCATAATAGAAAGATTCGCTTCAGCCTCTATGAATGGATTCGATCCATTATTATCAATAAATATATCTGCCAATGCTCGCATCGTAAACGATCCAATGCTAAATTGTAAACCTGGTTTAATGGTGACCATTTTTTGAATAGTAGTATCTGACGCGGAAAAATCAAGGTTGTAGAAACTAGCATCAGCATCAAGTATCAAAGAAAATTTATCAGAGAATCGTTTTTGAGTATTTAGACCTGCTCCAAATCTTATTTCTGATGCATCTAGTCGATCTGACATGCTGATTCGGCCTCCATTCAGATAAACTTTGTAATCAAATCCTCCGCCAGTAGTTTCTATATTTTGGTAAGCTATATCAGCGCCTACATTAAGTATGTCTCTTTTGATGTTTTCAATATCCGATACAGTTCTAGCAAATAAGGTGTCATACAGATTTCTAAAATCAGAGTTTCCTAATAAGCCCAAGCTAAGCTTATTATTTTCTCCTATTCTGTATCCTAATTTAACGTTAATAGAAGATTCATAGAACAATCTATTATCAATTTCTTTACTGTCATCGGCACCATAATAATGAGCATCTACAATAAGGTCATACTCATCTCCTTTAATGTATTGATAACTGGCATCTGCATATGGTGAATTTAGGTCTCCATATCCTAATCTTGTGAAAAAATGATCCACATTTTTAGGTGCATCAGAGTTCATCGCTAGTGGTTTGATCACTGGGTCAGGATATGCGATATCAACTGGGACAATCGTAATATCGTAATTATATGTTTTTTCTATGGGAACAATTGCCTTTACTTTTGGGGCAACACTTATTCTTTTTGCATCTGTTAGTT
>CAXBGT010000154.1:0-13651 GCA_963975265.1 uncultured Saprospirales bacterium | reverse complement strand
CGATAGGTTCGTCACCACAATATAAGTCTTGCTCTACATTGGTGTAACTTTGTGATAGTAGGTGTGTTGCGTTGGTCTTTTCCTTACCTGGAAATCGTTTTTTAGAAGAACAACTAATTATGTTTCCAATAAGGAATAAAAGGAGCAAAAGACGTATTGACATACTTGCATGTTTGATATATAAATGAACTATGTTTAATGTCATAATGTTTATTTTGTCCGTGCTTGATGCATATGGATGTCGAATATTCTCAGCTAAACAGCTATTGCATATTGCTAGTAAAACATTGTTAACCATAGGTTATTAGAGCTCGTCGATAAATATATAGATAATCGGCTTCATAAATCACATCTAGTTTATACTAAGATATAAAAACTTAAAAAATGGCTAAATCTTCATTCACCGATCTCATCAATAGTGAAACACCATTGCTTATCGATTTCTACGCAGATTGGTGTGGTCCATGCAAGCAATTTGCACCTATTATTGATAAATTAAAAGATGAAATGGGCGACTCTGTGAGGATTATTAAGATTGATGTAGATAAGAATCAATCTCTATCGCAAAAACTAAAAGTGATGAGTATTCCTGCTGTTATGATTTATCAGAATGGAGCGCGCAAGTATGAAGGGAAAGGCATGCATACCCTTCAAGATCTCAAGCAAAAATTATCAGTACTCATCAAATGAAAGTAGTTGATTTAATAATATATTGGAAGCCGAGCTTAAGGTGATTGACCTATTGGTATAAAAATTTTCGGATGATAGGGTCATGTCAAAAGAATGTCGCTTCGTCGGCTTATCAAATGACCACTCCAGTATCTATCACTTCTCTGTCTTGATTACTGAGCATGCTACTTGGGATATTTGACTGAATGGATTCTCTGATTTTTTCAATAAATCTAATCCGTGTTTCGTTGGGAATGGATAACATGCTGATCTCTCTTACCCTCTTATGTCCATTTATTTCTTTAAGCATGTCCTCTTTTTCTCCACTAAGGTGCATGGTTGATAATTCAGGAAGGAAGGTAATACCTCCTTGATATTCTACTATTCTGCACAGTGCTTCTATACTATTGGATTCATAAGTGAACTTTTGATTAGAACTATTCTTTTTAGAGAATCCACAGATACTATTTACTTGATCTCGGAAGCAATTTCCCTCTTTAAGTAACCAAATGTCATCAGGTGAGATAGAGTCCAAATCGATAGTTGTTTGAGTTGATAGTGGATGATCATCTGAAATAAATAATTGAAATGATTCGTAGAATAGTGGTTGAATATTAAACTTTCTGCTTGTTTCGATTGGAGTAGCTACTATGCCAAGCTGTATGTCCCCTCTCGTCACTCCTTCTATGATTTGCTCTGTTATCGCCTCTTTGATGGTAACTTTTAGCAATGGATATTTTTCATTCAGGTCACTAATAAATAGTGGAACCAGATATGGAGCTAGGGTAGGGATGATGCCAACCACAATCTCGCCAGCAAAATCTTCTTTTAGCGATTGTGCAAATGACTCTAATTGGGTAAATTGATTTACTAGTACTTGAGCTTTGGATAAGAACTTTTCACCCTCAAAAGTGACAGAAAGTGGCTTTTTTGATCTGTCGAAGAGATATATTCCTAGTGATGTTTCAAGGTTTTTTATTTGAAGACTCAATGCTGGTTGTGTAATCCCTAAGTGCTTTGCTGCCTTACTATAGTTGCCATGTTTTTGTAGTGCAAGAGCATATTCTAACTGAGTTTTATTCATTATAAGTAGATATTATGTGATTATCAAAAGTATAAATATTACTTATAGTATCTTACACGCTTATTAAATAGTATTAAGAAATATGGCAAATATTCATGATTATATAAAATCAGCTGATATTATTAAAATGAAGGAAGAGATCGAGAGTGACCCTAAATGTATAAATGAAAAGGATGAAAGAGGATTTCCACCTATTGTTTTAGCCACTTATGGTCAAAATATTCAAATAACAAATCTATTAATCGAAGCGGGTGCTGAAGTTGATCAAAAAGATAGTGCAGGAAACACTGCATTGATGGGCGTTACATATAAAGGAAACTTGGAAATAGCAAAAATATTAGTGGATGCTGGAGCAAATGTAAACGCCTATAATTTTAGCAAAGCAACACCACTTATTTATGCGGCTACCTTTGATCAGCTAGAAATTGCCAAAATGCTGATAGAAAAAGGAGCTCATCTCAATGCTAAAGATGCTAATGGTAATTCTGCTTTTGATCACGCAAAAATGAAAGTTAATATAGAAATCCAAGAACTATTAAGAATGGAGTAAAACTTTTACAAGTTTTAGTTTAAAGATGTAATAAAATCGTGTTTTCAAAGACACCCATCTTACAATATGGTTTTACTACTTAAATTCTCCGATGCTTGCGTCGGGGTCATAAAGAAGATGTTTTTGCATAAAAACGCCTTATCACAAAAAAGATCCGATTTCCGACCTTTAGGTTGGAAAAATTTTGGCTAATGCTCCATCCGCTTGCGGTGGGGTAGTCAAAATTTAGAATCTTTTTTACTACTGAGCCTTTTGATTCGTCAAAAGGCTCTATTTTTTTGAGATAGAAGGACATTTAACTTTGACAGCTTATGAAATCTATAGATAAGAAGAGTTGCTGAAATAAAGAGTCCTACAAGTAATCCTAACCATACTCCAGTAGCACCCATCCCCCAATGCAATGCGGCGAAATAGCTAATCGGTATACCAAAGACATAATAGGAGAAAAAGGTAATCAGCGTTGGTTTTTTTACATCTTGAATTCCTCTTAAAGCTGCTAATGCAGCTACTTGCAATCCATCAGGTATTTGGAATACAGCAGCATATATTAATAATGTAGAAGCTAGGCCTATCACGACCTTATCGTCTAAATATATCAACGGCATTTGATGTCTAAGAAGGACAAATAATACACTAAATATACTCATAATCAAAGCTACTTGCAGGAATGCAGAAATTCCAGCATCTCGCATGGCAGAATAATCTTTTTTGCCAAGTTGATTGCCAACTCGTATCGTAGATGCCATCGCCAGCCCACTACAAATCATAAATGTGATAGAGGATAGATTGATTGCTATTTGATGCGCGGCTTGCGCATTACTGCTTACCATTCCCATGATCAAAGCAGCCCCTGAGAAAGCAGATATCTCAAAGAACATTTGTAGAGATGTGGGTATACCAAGAGCAAATATCTTTTTGAATATTGGTGTTTGATATTTAGAAAAATCACATTCTTGAATATTATTCCATAGATCTTTCCAATTCAATAGGATGGCAATAAGAATGACGATCATCGAAATCCTAGCTATTAGGCTAGATATTGCTGCACCATCTACGCCCAATGCTGGCATTCCAAATTTGCCATAGATCAAAATGTAGTTGAGAATGATGTTGATCACGTTTCCTAATATCATGGCTATCATTGGTGGCATCGTCTCAGACATACCATCAGCATAAGATCTAAATGTGAGGAAAAACATCATTGGAATCATTCCCCATGCTGAATAATAGATATATCCTCGTGCTATTTCTACTACTTCAGGTTCTTGGCCAAGAAGATGTAGGAAGGGCAGGCTTAGCATCATAACAATGCAGGATAGAATCCCAATCCCAATATTGACAACAAGACTATGCTTGAAATATTGTGATATTTTTTTCTGTTCTCCGGAACCGTCCGCTTCAGATACTAACGGAGGTAATGCAAAAGCGATTCCCATTCCAATAACAATAGGTAGCGCTATTAATGCGACAGCAAAAGATACAGCAGCAAGGGAAAGTGCCCCTAATCTTCCAACCATGATATTATCTGCAAGATATACAGTGATCTGCCCTAGTTGACCTGCCATGATCGGTAAAGCCAACTTAAGATTAGCAGAAAAGTCTTTTTTATATCGCTTGAGGATGTTCATTCAGGGCGCAAGATATAGATTTAGAGTACAGCTTGTTGATATTATTCTGGGTTTCCATTGTCATACTATTCATTTAGCATGAGGGATTATTGCATCAAGCTAAATGTTGAAATAAGATGAATTAAGAAAGAGCTAGCCGAACGGAATCGACTAACTCTTTCTGTACCTTTAAAACGGATTGTATTAATGTAAGTAGTGAGTATTCTTACTTAAACGTAATAGGCAACTCAGCTCTAGTTGTATCCCAACCGATCACCATATGCACTAATTTATCGCTTTTCTCTTCGAAAATGATAGCAAGATTTTCTAGCACTTCAGCATCTGACGAAAGACCTATGTTTGTTCTTCCTACATCCTTAGTTTCGTCTCTGTTTGCCGCTCCCCATGCTGGTAGATCTTTTGAGAATATCATATCCCATGATGCGTCTTTGATCTCTGCGTATAGTGCATATCTACCTTTCTTAAGTTCTAGATTTCCAACTTTTACATCTTCGAAAAATGTAATTTCAGTGGATTGATTAGCACCTACCCTCCAGATATCTCCAATTTTCAATAACTCACCGAATACTTTTCTTCCTTTTTTATAAGGACGGCTGTACACAACTTGTACTTTAGGTTTCATGTTCACTTCATCACCCTCTAGGTAATTTGTATAAGCAGATTTACTAGGATAATGAGACATATCCATAGGACTCACATCTGCTCCTGTGAATATCACTGGATTGAAGGCGATAGGTACTTCTACTCTTGTTTTATCCCATTGGATAGTCATGTGAGCTGTCTGCTCGTCCATTTCTCGGAATGAGAATGAAAGTGCTTCTTCTGCGGTAGCAACAATAGTTGTAGGAACTTTGATTGATGCCACAGTTTTAGATGCATCCCTTTTTTCAGCACCCCAGATTCCTCTCTGCGATGAGAAGCTTACCGTCCACTCTTTCATGGTTGGCGTAGCAAATACTGTATATGTTCCAGGGTTTACTGTAGTACCTCCGATTCCCACAGTTTGATAGAATGTAATCTCAGTTGCTTCATTAGCACCCAGTCTCCACTCTGCACCATAAGGTACTAATGTTCCAAATATTTCTCTCTCTTTTTTCAATGGTCTGCTATATACTACTTTTACTTTTGGTGACATTGTTCTGTCTTCACCAGTAAGGTAATTTCTCCAAGCAGCTTGGGCCGGATAATATTCCGCATCCATATTTGATGGGTCCACTTTAGGCCATTTTGATTCTTGAGCCATCGCTAGGCTTACTGTCAATACAGCAAATAATATTGTAATGATGTTTTTCATTTATTGAAATTTTGATAGTTTGTAAATATGTACTGCATCAATGATAAAAATCATTTCTGTAAGACAGGACGAAGGTAATAAATGAAAGCCATCATAACTTGACGTGATGAGGACAAATTACTTAGCGGAGTATTAAGGTTGTCTTAATGGAATTAGAATTAAGGTTGAATTAATGAGTGCTATTGAAGTTAAATTTAATACTTCCACGAAATTGTCTATAAAATTCCTCTTTTGATTTTCCGCCTTAATCTTACCATTTAATTATTTTTTCTGTATACGCCTGGTTATCAACTATAGCTTTAATACTGTATATCCCTGAAGGAAGTAAACTAATGTTAATAGATTTCGAATTATTCTTACTTAGAATTAACCTCCCATCGAAACCATAGATTTCTATTTTTTCGGCGCTTCTCTCTAGATTAATAACACCATCAGTTGGATTAGGAAAAATGGAAAATAATTCCTTAGGATTAATTTTTTCATCCTTAGTACTCGTAGACCCAAAATCATCGAAAGTATGGGTAAAGATTTGATAACCATCTTCTTCACTGTAATATAGTAATTCCATTGTTTCTCCATAGCTAATAAAATTCTCTAAGTATAGATCATCTTCATCACATCTTCCGAAATTAGAGACTGTGTTGTCTCTAGTATTTAATACATAAAAATTAAATGTTTTTAAATCTATTGAAGGATTTGTTGTGTATGCAAAATCTAAAAGCAAAACATGAGAGCTATTGTGACTTAGCGAATATGGGAAGAATATTCCTGTTTGGATACTGGGTACTTCTATTTCTGTTTGTTTTTCTAGTTTGTAGTTATATACATTGAATAACTTTTCATCAGTATTCGGAATGTATATGGAGGTTTTATCTGAAGCTATGAAAAACGGGTAAGTGCTAAATTCCTCTTCATAGGTTGATTCAGTATCTACATTTGTAAGTACTCCCTTATATCCATCTTCAGTTGTCGTTATACTCCAAATATGGCCTTCTTTTACATTATTGAATCTTCCTTCAAATGAAATTGGAATCCACGAGTCAGAATTGAAATTCAGACGATATCCATTGGTGAAATTAGTAGTGTTATCGTATTTGGTAGCTAAGATTAACTGATGGAATGTTTTAATATCATCAATGCCGTACCCATCAGGATATGCGATTAATTTATAATCATCATCCTTAGCAATAAATAAATTTTCATCATTCCTTAATACAAATTGGTTATCAAAAATTGGTCCTCCATACTTAAAGTTTCCATCAAATATCTTTTCATTTTCTGCAGGATTGATAAATGGGACTCTGTATCCATCTAAACCAATTTTTCCATAAAAATATCCGTTGTTTATAAATGATATGCTTCGAATTAGCTGGATATTTTCAATTGGGCAATCGAAAAATTCTCCCGTAAGAATATTATACACTTTATAATCATTGTATAGTAAAAAAGGCCCCTGTTGTAAAATAGTTCTATATTCTACTTCATTATCTATTAAAAGTTTATGTTCCTCAGTGCTAGGGTCGTATTCCCATATGGTAGGGTTATCATTTTCATCTTCTACGTGATAGAATATTTTATTATTAACAACAATGATATCTGATAATAGGTAATCTGAAGATTCAAACGTCTTGATTTCTAGTGGATCACCATAAAGATACTCAAAACGCTTCAAGCCTTTTACCTGCTTCGACAATAGATATATATCGTCTCTTTTAGACAATATTTGTCCCAAACCGTCCTCAAGATTTACTTTTGATAGATTCTCTAAATTCAATTCAGGTGTTATTTCTCCAAAAGCATATCCCTCTTTGTCAGTGAAAATAAGGACTTCTTCATCATTTACTTTGGTAAACTTATCTCGAGTGAAAAAATTAGCATGTGTTATGTCATTTTCAAGGATTTTGTATTCTTGAGTATACTTATCTACAATGATATATTTGTTACTTGATAAAACAATATGATCATCACCAAATGTGACATTTATTATGGGTGTAATTCCAAGATCATAGAGATCTTCTAAAATAACCTCAATAGAATCTTTTCCATATTCCCAATAATAAAGGCTATTATAACCAGAACCTTGACTGTCTGATAGATATATGCCTTCAGGTGTTGAATGCAAGCTAGCTAGATATGGAAAGTCTTGAGGTGGGATTGTATGTTTAGAAATAAATTGAAATGAATTTAGATCATAATAAGAAATACTCTGAATAGAATTCATTCTAGTAAACAAGACAAGTCTATTATCATTGGTTTGAGAGACCCTTAATAGATATTCTTCGATATTTATATCTCCAATTATTTCATCTTGATTGTTTAGAAAAATTGTTTTTTCATCTCTGAAATGTACTAATGTTTGTTCTTGCAATTGATGAAAATAGGCATATCCATACATCCAAGTGATTGTGTCTAAAGTGGTTATGTCTTGTTGAATCACCCTGTCTGGCAACTGATAATAGTATTTTTGATCTGACTTGAATTTATAGTTTCTATCTTCATTGGCTATGAATTTTAATCGATCTAGATCCATGACGAGATACTGCCCTTGATTATTAATGGTCATATATCGATTGATATATGTTATGCTAGGACGATTAGTAAGATATGGCTCGATAACAAAATCAATATAGGGAATGAATTGCTCTGCTTCTGTGAATACACTTTCAACAAAAACACCTTCTGCTCCTGGATATATCATCTGTCCATTCCATTGAGCAATGCTAAATAGATCTTGGTCACATAGATTGACGCTAGACCTATATACTTCATCACCTGTTACAGGATTGGTTACGATGACATTTCTACCGGTGCTATGATATTCGTAGGTATTATTCTCAAATTCAAAAAATACTTGATTATCAAACTCTAAAGTGGTCTTATGTAGATCTGTCTTTTGAATAAGAGATTGAGCGCTTAATAGGGTAGGGAATAAGAATAGAAAATAGATGTAATATTTCATTTTAATGTAATTGATAGTTTTTGATTTACTTCAGTGAACGATTCTGCGTACCAAAGTATAAAATATCAATTGAAAAACAAAACGAATGTAATTCCGAGCAAATGTTGATTTCTTATGGGCAATACATTACGTTTTAGGTAAACTAGGCAAAGGAATCTCTGATAGGATTGACATTTCGAGCAGTGATATTAATACTTAAATTCTCCGATGCTTGCGTCGGGGTCATAAAAAAGATGTTTTTGGATAAAAACGCCTTATCACAAAAAAGATCCAATTTCCGGCCTTTAGGTTGGAAAATTTTTGGCTAATGCTCCATCCGCTTGCCCTGGGGTAGTCAAAATTTATGATCTTTTTTACTAGCAATAAAAACAAAGTCTAAAGTTTTACTGCAGCTTTATTGAATATTAACTCTTTAGATAATCACTTTAATAATGTCAAAATAGGTATATTTTCAGACTGAATCTATAACTATAGAATATGAGCAAGGAAATCCGTTTAATTACATTAGCCATAGGGGCTGTACTAATTTTCATAAACTGCTCTGATGATTCGAGTAACCCAATAGATATAAAAACTGGAGATCACATAGTTTTGGTAGGTAACAATCTATGCTCTAGAATGATAAATTTTGGCCATTTCGAAACAGAGCTTCAAATGCGGTTTCCAGATGATAGTCTATTTATTAGAAATATGTGCGATGGTGGTGATACGCCAGGTTTTAGACCACATTCGGGTAGATATTCTCCATGGGCTTTTCCAGGTGCTGAGCAATTTCACGATGAACTAGCCAATTTCTCTAACAGTCAAGGGCACTTCGAGACGCCTGATCAATGGCTTACACGATTAGAAGCGGATGTCATCTTAGCATTCTTTGGATACAATGAATCGTTTGCTGGAGAAGCAGGACTAGAGAGTTTTGCAAAAGAATTAGAAGGATTCGTCGAGCATAGCAAATATCAAGATTACAACGGAACGGAAGGTCCTAGAATCGTACTTGTTTCGCCCATAGCGTTTGAAGATTTATCCGACAAAATGGACTTGCCAGATGGTCAAGAAATAAATAAAAACTTAGAATTATACACCAATTCAATAAAGAAGATTGCTGAAAAAACGGAAGTCAATTTTATGGACTTATTTACAATCAGCCAAGGATGGTTTATGGGGTCGGATCCGTTGACAATTGATGGGTTTCAACTGACTTCTAAAGGATATCATAAGTTAGGAGCGTATCTAGCTGACAATGTATTCCAAAGAGGGAAAAAACCAAAATCGACCAACAGAAAAAGAGTTAACGCTGCAGTTTTAGAAAAGGATTGGTTTTGGCACGAGGATTATAAGTCTCCAAACGGTGTCCATGTATTTGGTAGAAGATACAATCCTTTTGGGTCTGAAAATTATCCAGATGAGATCAAGAAAAAACGAGAAATGACTGCCATCAGAGATACGGCAATATGGATGGCACTCCATGGTGATGATATGGATCTAGCAGCTGCAGATAAGAAAACCCACCAGCTTACTCCAATAGAAACGAACTATAAACCCAATGATTACGGAAGAGGGACTAATGAGTACTTCTATGGAGATGAAGCGCAATCAAAATTGTCAACTCCCGAAGGGTATATAGTTGAGTTATTTGCTTCTGAAGAAGAATTCCCTGACTTAGCAAATCCCGTTCAAATAGCTTTTGATAATAAGGGGAGACTTTGGGTTGCAGTCATGCCAACTTATCCACATTACAAACCAGGCGACCCCAAGCCAAATGATAAGATTATCATTCTCGAAGATACAGATGGAGACAATAAAGCAGATAAACAAACTGTATTTGTTGATAATTTGCATATACCAGCAGGATTCGAAATTTCCCATGACGGCGTATATGTATCTCAAGGCACTAATCTGAAGTTATACAAAGATACAGATGGCGATGATAAGGCTGATTATGAGGAAATCATATTGAGTGGGTTTGATGACCATGATTCTCACCATGTCATCAGCGCATTCTGTGCAGATCCATCGGGTGCATTTTATATGTGTGAAGGTGTGTTTTTACATACCAATGTTGAAACTCCCTATGGGCCAGTCAGAGGAACAAATGGAGGTTTCTATCGGTACAACCCCGAAAGAAGACACTTAGAAAGAGCGGCTCAATTACCTATCCCTAATCCATGGGGACTGGCATTCGATGAATGGGGACAACTTATCTATCTTGAGACTTCTGGGCCTGCCGTAAGGTGGATGCTTCCTGGCAGTATCAAATCTCGATACGGACAGTCAAGTGATCAGTCACCAAATTTGGTAGAACAAGAGCAACAAGTAAGACCAACGTCTGGCGCAGAAATAATATCTTCTCGGCATTTCCCAGATGATGTCCAAGGTGACTTTCTATTAAATAATACCATCGGATTTTTAGGAATAAAACAGCATCAGATTGTGGAAGATAGTACGGGATTCAAATTTAAGTTCCGTCAAGATTTGCTTTCTGGCTCGGATCAAAACTTTCGGCCTGTTGATTTAGAATTTGCACCAGATGGTTCTTTGTTTCTAGTAGACTGGCACAATGTACTCATCGGTCATATGCAGCACAATACAAGAGATCCTCTGAGAGACCATATGCATGGCAGGATCTATCGGATTACCTATCCATCACGGCCATTGATTACCCCAGCGGAAATAGATGGAGCTCCGATTTCTACCTTATTGGACAATTTAAGACTTCCTGAATATAGGACAAGATATAGAACCAAAAGAGAACTTCGAGGACGAGATAAAGATGAAGTTTCCACTGAGCTCAAAAAATGGATATCTAATTTAGATAAAAACGATCCAAGATATGAGCATCATCTTGTAGAGGCGCTCTGGGTCATATGGGGTTCCAATCAAGTGGATAATGACCTTCTAGAAAGTGTGATGAATGCGGAAAATTTCAAAGCAAGATGTACAGCTGTCAGGTTCATTAAGTACATGGGACATCAGCTACCTAATCGCCAAGAATTACTCATGAAAGCTGCCGCGGATAGAAACGGAAGAGTGAGGCTGGAAGCTTTGGTGGCAGCATCTTGGTTGGACAAAGAAGATGGGCTAGAAATCTTGGATGTAGTGAAGAAGACGGGCCTAGACGATTGGTCTCAAAAGGCGTATGATAGAGCATATGCTCATCTTAATGATGAAAATTTAAAAGTAGAAGAAAAGGAAATACAAACTCATTTAGAAGGAGATGCACGAGCGCTCTATATCAAAGGAAAAGAACTCTACGAACGTGAAGGTTATTGTGGGACGTGCCATCAAGAACAAGGGCAGGGATTATCCGCATCTGGATATCCACCGCTTAGAGAAACAAAGTGGGTGAACGGAAGTGAGGATAGACTTATTAAGTTGACACTTAAAGGGATCTATGGCCCCATCACTGTTTTGAGAAGACATTATAAAGGAAATGTACCGATGACTCCATTCGAAGGGCTGATGACGGACGAAGAAGTCGCAGCTGTACTCACATATGTAAGAAATTCTTTTGGAAATCGATCTTCTGTAATTTCTTCTGAAAAAGTAAAAACTATCCGAGATGAGATAAAAGACAGAAAAGGTTTCTTTACCGCTGAAGAATTATTAGCAACGCATCCTTTAGAAGATTAAAACGCAAAGATGGATAAATTTAATCAAGACCTTTTCAGAATCAAAAAATGGGCCATTTGCATCTGTGTGATTATTGCTGGTTGCAAAGGAGATGCTAAACAAATAGTGGTAGGTAATGTAGAAGTTGAGGTCTCCATGTGGTCCGAACATCCAGCTTCTGAGAACCCAAAGCATAAAAGTATTGTGTTCGTTTCAGGCGATGAAGAATATCGATCAGAAGAAGCATTACCACAATTGGCTAAGATTCTCAGTAAGAGGCATGGATTTGATTGTACGGTATTGTATGCTCAAGATCCTGACCAGTTAGGAATTGTAGATCCCAACTATTCTTCAAATATTCCTGGATTAGAGAAGCTTAGGAATGCTGATCTCATGATATTATTTACGAGATTTAGATCATTGCCAGCAGAGCAAATGAAATATATTGATGATTATCTTTTGTCTGGCAAACCAATCATAGGGATTCGAACATCAACACACGCTTTTAATTTTAAAGATAGGGACCATCCATATGCACATTATGGTTACAATTACAATGGACCAAAAAAGGAATGGAAATCCGGATTTGGTAAGTATATATTGGGTGAAACATGGTATACGCATCACGGTCATCACAAATATCAAAGTACAAGAGGGATAATACCTGAAGAAAGCAATAATCACCCAATCTTAAATGGGATAGAAAATGGTGATTTATGGGGCCCATCTGACGTCTATGGAGTACGAGAGCCTATAGGTGATAAGGCAGAAATACTTGTCCTAGGCCAATCCATAGAAGGAGCATCTAAGTATGATGAAAGTGATCGAAACTATGGGATGAATGAAGCTGACAATGTTGTTGCTATTGATTCTAAACACAAACAGGATGATCCGAAATTTAATCCCAATCAATTAATGCCTCCCATAGTCTGGACCAAATCGTATCAATTAGAAAATGGCAAAAAGGGAACATCTATGACATCCACAATCGGCGCCTCCACTGATATGTTAGATGTAGAAGTAAGACGTTTGTTCATAAATGGAGTCTATTTTCTTTTAGATTTGAAAGTACCTGAGAAGGCGAATGTTGATTTGATAGGGGATTATAATCCGACAGCATTTGCATTTCATGATAATAAATATTGGGCAAAGCAGAGGTTAGTGATAAGTGAATTGGAATAGGCGAAAATCTAAGTTAGCTAGGTGATGTTGAGCTTAGTAAATTTGTGTATAGAGAAATGTCAGTTATTTTTCTGTCACCATGTTTTTTGGCTGATCAAAGTGATATCAGAGATCATTTTACATGTATAATATTCCTTATTTTATTAGGATTTACGGGGAATTAAGTTAAATTTACTATACATGAAAAAAATGTCTTAAATCAAAAGTGGTTTGGTTCGAAAAAAAATGTGTTGACTTTTTTATTAATTCTAAACCTAGGTTAATATTGCTAATATTATTCAATTAGTATTTAAAGATATTTTCGATCTAGCTTATAATAGTCTTATCAATTATTGATTGTTTTATATTCACCTTATTAAACGACTCAAATATCATGAATTGCATTAAAAATAATTTCTTTAAAGGAATCATATTGGTTATAACCATTACAATCTTTAGTGCTTTTACTTTTTCTTGGAACGAAATATTTACGACATCCACTAATAGGGTTTTAAAAGAATCTTCTGATGGCTCATCCGTAGGAATTAAATCTGTAGGAGATGTTCTAGGATTTTATACAACATTGTTTCAAACCAATGTATCCATAGATGTCGTCAGCTTTACCAAATCTATCAGTAGCACATGTTACACCCCCAGATAATCAAATACAATAATTACAAAAAATAATTGTAATTAT
>CAXBGT010000153.1:0-13696 GCA_963975265.1 uncultured Saprospirales bacterium | reverse complement strand
TAAATTTGATGTATTAGATATTTCAGAGTATGAGGAAAACGAAATTGGCAATCCTACCTGGAAAATTACCGCCAATTTTGATTGTATTCTATTTGGAGAAAACGGTGGAACTAGAAGGATAAGAGATGGTCAAGCTGTTTTTGCCGTTTCTTATTAGCTACTAAAGAAAACACTCTTCTTCTTTACAACTAAATTGTCATTTTCTTGTTTGCTAAGCTATGCAAAAAGCAATAATTATAGGTGCAGGCATTGCAGGTATAGCTACTAGCATACGTCTTGCTGCCAAGGGGTATGAAGTGCATGTTTATGAGAGGAACAGTTATCCGGGTGGCAAGTTAACCTCTATAGAAAAAGGAAATTTTAGATTTGACGCTGGACCATCCCTTTTCACCTTACCAAAATTAGTAACTGAATTATTTGACCTTTGCGGAGAAGCTTCAGAAGAGCATTTCTCTTACATTAGAAAGGATGTCATTTGCAATTATTTTTGGGATGATGGTTTTCGATACTCGATGCCTTCTGATGTTAATAAACTGACTAAAAGTATTTCTCTAAATTTCAATATAGATGAGAGTAAAATATTGAAATACATCAATAGAAGTAAAGACAAATACAAGTTGACAAACTCTATCTTTATAGAAAAATCACTCCATAAGTTGTCAACTTACTTCTCATTTGATGCACTAAAAGCATTTTTTCTATCTTATAAACTTGATCTTTTTAAATCACTTCACAGTACCAACCATAAGTCCTTTAAAAATGAAAAACTAACACAATTATTTGATCGCTTTGCAACCTACAATGGTTCTTCACCATTTAAAACATCAGGGATATTATCTATGATCCCTTATTTAGAAATGGGATTAGGAACATATTTTCCGAATGGTGGAATGAAATCTATAACAAATAGTTTGTATGAACTTGCTTTGAGACAAGGAGTGAATTTTCATTTCAATCAGATGGTTGATGAAATAATTGTAAAGAAAAATGAAACTAAAGGTGTACGGATTCAAAATAGTAATATCGCATCAGATTTAGTAATATCTAATATGGATATTTTTTCAACTTATCACAAATTACTTCCAAATCTAAGTCAGCCTAACAGAATATTAAATCAAGAAAGATCTAGCTCAGCGCTTATCTTTTATTGGGGGATAAAGGGAGTACATCCTGAATTGGATTTACACAATATATTGTTCAGTACTGATTATGAAGGTGAGTTTGCTTATATTTTTGAAAAGAAAGATATCCATCATGATCCAACAGTATATATCAATATTTCAAGCAAATGTAATTCTTCTGACGCGCCAGAAGGCAGTGAGAACTGGTTTGTAATGATAAATGCCCCTGGTGATATTGGTCAAGATTGGGATACATTAATAGCTACTGTCAAACAGAATGTAATCAACAAGATTAGTAGGGTGTTAAAAATAGATTTAGAATCAATCATTGTAGAGGAAAGTATTTTAGATCCGAGATTAATTGCCACAAGGACTCAATCACATCAGGGTTCTCTTTATGGTACTTCTAGTAATAATAGATATTCTGCTTTTTATCGTCATCCAAACTTTTCTAATAAGATTAAAAACTTGTACTTTGTTGGAGGATCTGTTCATCCAGGAGGGGGAATCCCACTTTGTCTAAATTCCGCAAAAATTGTTAGCAACCTTATTTGATGTTTTTTGTTTAAGAAAATGCTAAGCAAAATTTTAAATGCTTGAAGTAATAAAACAGATTAATCAGAGGTTCATAGATTCTCAGATTGTGAAAGGATTAACATTTTCTACGGAGACAATATCCGTAGGTATTATGTGGTTATTTACATGTTCTGCTTTAATCGGAATTAGCTTAGGGTATGCAGAATGGTTTATTCCTAAGACTCCACTTAATCTTCTTATCTGTCTAGTTTTACTTCTTATAAATATCCCTTTGATTTCAAATAAGAGCAAAGGAGTTTTTATAATAGCATTTATCGTTGGGATGGTTATTGAAATTGCAGGAGTAACGACTGGTCAGATCTTCGGAAGGTATGAATACGGAAATAATCTTGGCGTAAAATTTTGGGGAGTTCCGCTAATGATAGGTGTTTATTGGGCTGTTTTGGTAATTGTAACTTCACAAATAGCTAAATCTTATTTTAAGAATATTTTTTACGTTTCAATAACTGGAGCCTTCTTGATGGTTGGTCTAGATTTTCTAATGGAACAAATGGCAGCTAGTTTTGATTTTTGGTATTTTGAAGGAGGGATCGCTTCAATTAAAAATTATATAGCATGGTTTATAGTATCATTTATCCTCCAGTTACTTGCTTACAATTGGATTCCAAAAATTGATGGTCATTTCTCAACTCAGTTGTATCTAAATCAAATAGTATTTTTCAGCATTTCTTTCATTCTGTTATAGCATATTTTAATTTATGACTTCAATTTGGCCAAATGTGAGCACCATTTGGATACCTTGTCATACCATCTAGTAAAGTATCTAATCCATCGTCAGTTTGATTCTTTATATTAGTGAATGAGTTATAAATCCAATAATATTAATACTCGTCTCTTTGTTGTTGACGAACCATTTGATTTGTCAAAAATCTGATTATATCTTTATTCAATTTACACTACAAAATGGATTACCGAGTAATGAATGTTATGATGTAATACAGGACAGTGAAGGTTACATCTGGGTAGCTACGGATAATGGAGTTGTCGGGATCGACGGTGTGGTATTCACACGATATGGCCTTCCAGAGGGCTTAGAAGATCTTGTGATTTTTACACTGAAAGAAGATCAATATGGGAGAATTTGGGAGGGAGGTCAAAGGAATGAAAGCTATACCTATGATAGAAAACAGACAAATTTGAATCCTATGCTCAGAATGAAATCTTAAAATTAAATGTAAAGGGAAAGGCAGTAATTATTCCCAAACCCTGTTTTTCGACTTAATCTGCTGTAAGTGTTCTGGTATAAATTTAGTGACAGATCCAATCGGTCACCTCGCTTAGGTAAAATTATGAATTAAGGTAGTTTCCATAATACGATGATCTCTCTGAGATCATTGATGTGTTGGGTATTATTTACAAAGAGTAAGCTAGTAGATTTAACTAAATGGAAACGGCCTATAGTAAGATGAAAAATAAACTTATTGAAGGGCCTCTAAGGACATAAATGGAAACATAAAGCATATTAAGACTTTTTCACTTTTTACATTTGTGAACTTTTTGATACAATTGGTAGCAAGGCCAATAGAAAGAGCAACCTATTTACTTCCATAGTTTTATAGAGATAGATTAAGTAAATACTCGTCAGTGGTTGAAAGTCAATTCCTAACTTAAAATTTGTATTTGATAATTCCCTTGGAGAATAGTGGAGCCCCTGGAGTGAAATGAATTTCTTCCGTACTATTTATTTCTGATGCTAATCTTGATTCAGTAGCGAATTGTGTCTCATTCCATTCTTGATCAAATAGATTTTTGACGCTCACACCAATACTTACGACACCAAAATCATAAGTAGCATTCAAATCTGTTATTAGATAGCCTTTTGCAATGATACTCTTATTCTCATTGGCTGCCCGATCAGCAATATATCTAGACTGCAAGTTTACAGACAGTTTCCTTCGTTTTATACTTAGTCCAACTGTTGCTGTAGTGGTAGGTGCAAGAGGAATAAATTGTTCACCATCTGAATTATCGAGACTTCTAGGTTGTGCATAATTGAAATCTCCATTTGCAAACAACCAATCATTAATTTGGAAGCGCACTCCAAAATCAAAACCGACTCTGCGAGTCCTGCCACTTGGCTCAACGATACCTTCATCTCCCACATAGACAAACTCCTGCTGCAAGAAAAGGTACCACAAAGCAAAGTTCACGAAAACTCGTTTTGTAGGCTTCACCACTGTCCCTAAGTCGAAGCCATAAGCAGGTGGTAGAGCACTTCTTCCTTGTTGGTCTAAAACTACTCTAGAGTCATTTGAATGAAAGCCAATCCCTGATTTTGCAAATAGTTGTACATTGGTATTCATGTTATATATCACATTAAACTTGGGACTTACAATAGCTGCTAATTCTGACAGTCGATTATAAAGAGGATTAAGATTATCTACATAATTAAACTTAAAGAAATCAAATCTCACTCCCAGTTGGATAAGCCATTTACCAAAGTCGAATTCTGCATCTACGAATGTATATATATTACTTTCATTTACATCACCGAATTGCAGTCGGCTCAAGATCTCCCTTCTGTTTTTAGTTCTTGACAATTGGTTATCGCTAATGTCATCATTTCTCAATCCCAGTCCGATTAGGTATTCTGCAATAGTATTTCCTAAGTAACTAGTCTTGTTCCACGAACTCTCCATTCCGAATATCTTCCGGTCCTCAAATTGTCTGATTTGATCTCCATTTATGGGATCGTTCAAAAAGAAGGTAAAATTGGAAAAAAGTTCGAAATGGTATAGTGAGTAGAAGACGTTACTTTTGATAAAAGTGCTCTCGTTTATAGATTTAGTGTAATTAAGTGAAAGGTTTGATCTACTGGTTTTTCCACCCTCAGTATCATCTATGGCACCAAATCTAGAAATCAGACCTTGTTCTACAGCCCTGACAGGAATCTGACCTGATGCATCCCATTTACTGTTGAAATGCGAGGCAAGGACAGTCAGTCGTTCTGAATTTGAGATGTTTCCTGCGTACTTTGCAAAAAAATTATTTCTTGAAAAATTTTGAGAAGATTCAAAAGGTCCGTCAGAGAGTGAATAATCCGCTGCTATATATGCACTATGTTGATCAGTATCCAAAATATTCAGCATGGCAAGTGTTCTCGATGTATTAAATGCGCCGTACTCTTGACTTATCTGAGATGATTCCAGTACGTCTTTGGTTTTGAATTGTACATATCCGGCGGTTCCAAAATTACCGACATCAGCATAGTAGGGACCTTTACCAAAATCAATTTTAGAAATGGTCTCTGGAATAATAAAATGTAAATCTGCATATCCTTGTGCATGGGCATGAGACACCATATTTACGGGAATACCGTCCACTGAAATAGCCACATCTGTGCCATGATCGATGTCAAAACCTCTAAGAAAGATCTGCTCTGCCTTCCCTCCTCCAGCATGCTGACCTATAAAAAGGCCTGGCACTTTACGCAAGATCTCCTGGGAAGACTTCACTGGCGAAGTGAGTACATCAATAGCTGTGATGATATTAATTTGCTTATTGCTCTGTCCTACTACTATCTCATCTAACTCAAAATTACCTTCGACCATCTCAATCGTGATTTTCTCATCGTCAGTTTCAATAATGTATATAAGTGTTTCATATCCCAGATATATGATCTGTAGTGAATCCCCTACGTTCACCTCATTGATATAAAATTTGCCAAACTCATTGGTATGAGCATGGTGATCAGATTGGATGTGAATAACGTAGGCCCCAACTATCGGAGATTTATCTTTTGTAGTTACATACCCTTCAATATTCGTACTAAAGGCGAATGATGGAAGTATAAAAAAAGCAATACAAAAAAAAAGAGATCTCATAGAAGTTTAATTGTATAAAGGCAAGTGAAGTGATACAAGGCCTCAAAGATAATTGCTTAGCAGACGATTGGCTCACACTATATAAGCTTTTCTGAAAAATTTGTTAGGCTGTATCCTCAAAAAATACCATATTTTGCAAACCAAACGAATTGTAATTCATTTGATTCCTGAGTTTTTATGTCTCATCAATTTATTAATAACGTTTTCCATTTTATATACGAGAGGAAGATTGATTTTGGATGTGTAGAACAAGTGCTAAGTTGAGTATTATTTACCTAAGGATTTTCCTTTGTTAGAAATAATCTAAATTGCTATGAAATACTAGTAGATAATTCTTAAACTGCTAATCCTAGAGGGGAATTATACTCATTCACATTTTATCATCAGAAACACTAGAGAACAATCTGATCTGGATATCATGATGCTAAGATACTAGCAATGGGATATGTAGGTAGATTATTCTCACTGTGTTTATACCTGAAGATTTATGTTTAAATCAAGAGAAAACCTATGTAATTACTGAAACAAATAGATCATATACAACAGCACTTTACCCCCATGAACATAAGATGTAAGACTTCATCCTAAGTGCACCCAGATCGCCTTAAGTGCAGCCTGTGAAGATGTATTTAGCTGGGAATTTGTAGGCGTATAACTTATGGCCTTGGGTATGATTTTCCGTTGTGGACTAAGCCAATTAAATCTAGTGCATTTAAAAAGTAAATAATTATACAACTGATAGATTTTTTTTTGCCAATTAAATTAATAATAAAACAAATTAAAAGCTCTATCCCATGCTTAAATTGTATCTTGTCGATTAACCTAATATAACTACAATGAAAAAAAACATTAAATTAATTGGACTTTTAACATTTGCTGTATTGATTTTTTCATCCTGTGCAACTACAGAAAAAGAAGAAGCTCTTGATATGGACAAGATTAAAGTCGAAATCCAAGCCATGGAAGATGCCTTTTCCGCTGGTGAAAAAGCTAAGGATGCAGATGCGGTTGCTGCCTATTATAGCAATGACGCAATAAGCTACAGTAGAAATAAGCAACCTATTTCAGGTAAAGCTGCCATCACAAAAAATATTGCAAGTAATATTGCAAAAGATACCACAGGAAATTATAATGTTTATAAAGTTGTAGACCTATTTGCAGAAGGGAATACAGCGGTTGAGATTGGTTCATGGACAGAGTTCGATTCCAGTGGTAAGGCTTTAGATAATGGAAATTACATGTCCTATTTCCAGAAAAAGGATGGGAAATATGAATGCGTGAGAGATATGACTACCACTACAACACCTCTTAAGACAGGTATGTAATTTTAAAAGACTTAAGTGCATTGAATCATTTTTTGTTATTGGAATAACAGAAGGAATAAAATGATTCAAAGGTGTGTATTATAGAAATTTCTCCCGAGTGGTATGAACCTCGTGGTCAAATTACGTAGAACATAATTGAGAAAAGATCACAGATTAAACTGTGATCTTTTTTTTTGATGGAGCGTTTTTATTTGGCTGTTTATGTTTGCTGACGACTCGCAAAGGAGCAGCAGACATTTATTGTTGACAATTGGTATATTTTTAAAGTTATGAGCTGGCTTTAAATACTGGTGGGAATAATAAGGAACATAGTTACGAATCACTAAAGAATGGATATCTGGGGAAGTCGATATAATATTTAAGCTTGCCGCTCTGATATTATCATTTATGTGAGAGGCTTATATCTTCTACAAAAGTATTTGAACCATAATTTTGGTACTATATGCAAAGAAGATCATAATGCTAATGTACTAGCAATTTGAGATGGAGGTAGAGTATTCTCACTGTATTTAATAGCTGAAGATTTAGGTTAGATCAAGAGAAAATCTATGTATTTGCTGAAGGAAATGAACGTCATGCAAAGATCTCTATGTCGTTTAAAGTTTTCATCAATGTAATTCCAAACCTTAGACCTTAGAGCAAAGATCGATTTGCCAGGCGGAATTGTTATTGTATTAATTGAGATTGACTTATTACTATTCCCAGTTGTATCCTGAAACTCTACAGATAATAAGTCTTTTGCTATCTCATAAAATATTAGTCTTTTTGCTTTAGCATAGTCCTTAGTTTCACCTGTTAGGATATCTAGCAATATATTTTGTCGATAAAAACAAGAATCATAGTCTTCATATCTTCCCAGGAGATAGCTTCTAAATGTATGAACTAATTCTGGCAATATTGATGGCTTCTTGTGAACATAACGTATTGATAAATCAATCATGTCAGTTAACCCCTCATAAATTATGAAATAGTTGCTAAACAGCTTTATCTTATGATCTGTGTTATGCGAGAACTGATTTCTATCATACTCTACACTTAAATATTCACTGTATTCAGTAGGTATAGTGTCTATTTCTTTATATAAGTAAAGTTTCCCTTCATCTTTTAGTATCCACCAGAAAGTTATTATTAATTTAAAAACTTCCTCTTCAGATTGGTAAAGTAAATTTAAGTAATCTTTCAAAGGAGATTAAAGCGCATCATGAATTTCACTACTTCCAAACATATTATTTGAAGCAACTATACAATCAGTGAACCTATGGGTATGAGTGTCGAAGTATTTATAAAGTAGATTTGAAAAGCTCAAAAGATTATCCTTAATAAAACATCTATAGAAAAAATATGATGAAAGATTTTGGTCATTAATTCTGACAGTATCATATTGAATTTGAACTATTTCAATTCTATTTAATAAGTCTATCTTTTCATGAAATGATTCATTTGATAAACCAAAACACCCAATTATATCTATTACTTCCAAATGTATTGTTAGAATTTAATTCGCCTAATGCATCAAATTTCTTACCGTCGTTACTCCATTCTATAACAAAGAAATCTGTGTTGATTTCGTTATTAGTTACCCATGATAAAAAATTATTAATTCCTTCTTGTCTTCTGAAGAATATCAAGATCAAAACAGGGAGATTCTTGATGATTCCATGAAAAATTGTTCAAAAATCAACATCAATTCCAAGGATAAAGAATGGGTAGATGAATTGATTTTATTAGTAGAAGGCTCTTTCAGTGATAGGATACTAAATGTAGAAGAGTTAGCCGTTTTGATTTTTATAAGTTCTCGTCAATTGAATCGAAAACTAAAATACATCACAGGTCTTACTGTAGGTAAGTTTATACAAGCAGTTAAGCTACAAGCTGCCAGAAAGGAATTGGAAGGAGGCACTTTTATTGCTATTGCAGAAGTGGCATACACTGTAGAATTTGAAAACCAGTCAAACTTTTCCAGAGTATTTAAGAACCGTTTTGGAAAGACACCAAGCGAATACCTTAAACTAGATGTAGTTTCTTGATATTTCAATTAATAACTAAAGTGGGTCGACTTTGATGTGGTCCATACATCTTACTAATTTAAAAGAATGTTACTCTAAGATAGGAACAAAAGCAAGTTGAATTATTGCTGTATGCTGGTAAATATTTTTAACTACGAAAATTGAAATTGATTTAATTTTCTTCAATAGAAATAAAAGTAGGGTAGATCGACCATTTTCTTACTTTTGCAAAAGAAAAATAGATAATATGGATAACGAATTAGATAAATTAAGCTACAGCTTAGGAATTGACATTGCTAAGAGTTTGTTGTCTCAAGGGGTAAATGAATTAAATGGGATTATATTTGGTCAAGCAATGAATGATATCTTTTCTAACTCAACACTTAAAATGAGTGAAAAAGATGCTATGGATTTTCTCAATGATCATTTTTCAAAACTTCAAGCAAAACAACATGAAGGAGTACTTAAAGCTGGTCAAGACTTTTTAACTGCAAATAGTAAAAATGAAGGAGTAATCACTTTAGAAAGTGGATTACAATATCAGGTGCTAGCTGAAGGAGAAGGAGAAAAACCGACTGCGGACAGTACTGTTACTACTCATTATCATGGTACTACTGTAGACGGTAAAGTATTTGATAGCTCAGTAGAGAGAGGAACACCTGCTTCATTTCCAGTAAAAGGAGTTATAGCAGGATGGACGGAAGCACTTCAACTTATGCCTGTAGGATCAAAATGGAGACTTACTGTACCTTCAAATCTTGCTTATGGTGACAGAGGTGCAGGACCAGATATTGGACCACACGCAACATTAATATTTGATGTAGAGTTGTTAAAGATCAATGAATGATTTAACATTAATCTGTATTAAAATAATAAAGTAGGAAGGCCTCTAAATTTTTAGGGGCTTTTCATTTTCCCTAGAGTATTAAATATAAATGAGAGAAGCCCATGTACTCAAATTATTTCTATGTGTGTATAAGATACAATATGCAGTAAGTGCTCTTTGGTAAGGTCTATTCGGAAGAAGTAAAATATTTTAGATCATTTCAAGAATTGAACTCTCTGAGGATTCGCAACTAAATTGATAATGAAGAAACCTAGAATAATATATCTTTGATTCTAATCCTTCAAATAAAATTTGATCATCATTAATTAGATTGGATGCTTTATAGATTATTGGTTCTTTTAGTTTTCTTAATTTCTTTTGATTGTTCAAGCCAATCTACAAGAATTGATAGTCTAGTTGAAATATTAGAAGGAGATATAGATAATGAAAAAAAAGCACTTCTATTTTCGGATTTATCGCGATTATATAAAGATATCAACTTAGACTCTGCAATTCATTATTCAACTAAAGGTTTTAATATTTCAAATGAAATCCATCATCATGTTGGAATAGCCCAAAACGCTACTAATCTCGGTCTTTTTAATATAATGAAGAATGACCTTAGTCAAGCAAAAATATTCTATACACAAGCCGCAGAGAACTATCTAAAAATCAATATGCTGTTTGAGTCGACACAAAACAAAATGCGTATTGGGAATATTAACCTTGCTCAGAATAATTATATTGAAGCTATTAAAATCTACCAAGAATGCTTGTCTGTTTCAGAAGAAAAAAGTTTTGAATTACTGCTGCCACATTTGTATAATAATCTTGGTCTTTTATATTTAGAAATAGAAGACTTTAATGGTGCTCAAAATAATTTCGACTTAGCAAATAAACTTTTTTTAGAAAATAATGACGAGGTAAGTGCAACCTTAGCATTATATAATATTTCATTAATTCAGAGTAATATTGGTGAATATGATAAAGCTATTAATGGGTATTTAAATGTGGCAGCATTCCACTTGAAATCAGAAAACTGGTTAAGTTTATCATTTAGTTATAATTCGATTTCTGAAATATATAGGATTAAGAAGGACTATAAAAAAGCTGAAGATTTTCTAACAATGGCCTTAAATGCTCTTTCTGGAGAGTCCGATACATTCATTAGTGGACCTACTTCATTATTTGAAGTAGGAGTATATACGAATGCCGCAGAGTTGTATTTGGAAACTAACAATGTGACTAAGGGAAAAGAATATGCAACTAAAGGATTGGATCTGGCAATTAAAAATTCGTACAAGGAAAATATTTTTAGAAATGCAAAAGTATTGGGATTATTATTTGATAATGAGCAGGTAGCAGATTCTGCACTATTTTATTATAAACTGTATTTGGACAACTTTGACCAACATCGTAATGAAATAGATGTGAGGAAATTAACTAAACTCAAAATGCAAAATGAGTTTGATGAAATCCTTAAAGCAAATGAAATAGATAGGATATACAAAGAAGCTAGTTATAAGCAAAGAGAATTAAAGTATTTGGGTTTGACCGGTTTTGCAATCTTGGGCGTAATTATTTTAATTCTACTTTATTTAAATCAAAAAAATAAAGCTGCCAAGTTAACGCTGAAGCAAGAAAAACTAGAATTGGAAAAACGTGAACTTAACCTAGACTTAGATTATAAAAAGAAAGAATTAGCTTCCAATATGATGTATTTAATGGAAAAAAATGAATTCATTACTTCCATTTCACGTAAATTAATTGAATTGAAGCCTGATGCTAAAATGAATAATAAAGAGTTGATTCAGCAAATAATAAATGAAATTAAACTAAACTCTACTGCTCGCATTTGGGATGATTTTGAGATCCGATTTAAAGAAGTTCATGCAGATTTTTATACTAAATTAAATAGTTCATATCCCGATTTAACTCCTAACGAAATTAAAATCTGTGCATTCTTAAGATTAAACATGACAAGTAAGGAAATCTCAGCAATTACACACCAATCTGTTAAAAGTATAAACATGGCGAGATTTAGGCTTAGAAAAAAAATAAACCTAGAACGTGAGGAAAACTTGATTAGCTTCTTAAATGGTTTATAAATAAGACAAAAATATTAGCTTTTTGTCTTGAAATTATTTAGCTCATAACTAGTTAGTAATTAGGTAGATAACACACTTTGTAGTAATAATGTTTCCACTTCTTTTTGGCTGTAGAGTATTTGTATCTATTCCTTCTGTACGTCCTATTCCTGCCTCTAGTATATTTGAATCAAAACATATCAATTTGAAATCAGATAACAATAAGAACATCAAAATTGAATCAAACGAAACATCAAAATCAGAGAATTCAATTGACAAGGAACTAAATGATTTGATTCAAAAGAATGAATCAATAAAAATTGGTATTTCAAAGATTATCAAACAAATATCAAAAGAAAGTTAATTTATCAAAACTCTACCTAATATGAAAATTAAATACATAGTTCTGTTACTAATCTTTATTTCCTTTAACTCGATTGCAGGAAATTCTAATGAATTTGACGAAGTTTTAACTGCGCCCGTATTTGTAATAACTTCTAATCATCCTATTATAGCGTCTTGGATTGATGGCCATGTTAATTTGAACGATGGTATTAACAATTATGACTATGATGTCACTGAGTTTGATAATATAATTGCGGATGTGGAATATGGAACATATACTTGGACATTTACACAAGCTGGTGGATGCTATCTTGATGTTACTGGTAGTTTGACGGTTGATGCTTCAACAATAGATGCCATGTCTGGTAATGTAATATTACTCATCGTTGATGAAGGTGATAACTTAACTTCTGCATCAGTGTTTGTGTCTACAACTAATAACCCTATAATAGATTCATGGGTTGATGGACATGTTAATCTAAATAATGGTGTAAATAACTATGACTACGATGTTACAGAATTTGATAATATTTTAGCCGATGTAAATTTTGGTACATATACTTATACTTTTATGCAGTCTGGTGGATGCTTTCCAATTGTAACAGGAAGTTTAATTGTGGATTGTGAGTCAATTGATGATATGTCAGGCAATGTTATTCTAAATATATTAGATGAAGGCACTGGACTTAACTCAGCATCAGTATTTGTATCAACTTCAAACCATCCTATTATCGCATCTTGGATTGATGGCCATGTTAATTTGAATGATGGTATAAACAATTATGACTACGATGTGACTGAGTTTGATAATATTATAGTAGATGTAACACTTGGTACATATACATATACATTTACTCAGTCTGGTGGTTGTTATTCTAATGTTTCAGGAAGTCTTATCGTTGATTGTGATGCAATAGATGAAATGTCTGGCAATGTTTTATTAAATATAATAGACGACGGCGATGAAACATCATCGGCTTCAGTATTTGTAGCAACTTCTAATCATCCAATTATATCTTCTTGGGTTAATGGTCATGTAAATTTAAATGATGGAATAAATAATTATGATTATGATGTCACAGAGTTTGACAACATTATTTCAGAAGTTACTTTTGGTATATATACATACACTTTTACTCAATCTGATGGTTGTTATCCTAATATTACGGGTAATTTAATCGTCGATTGTGATGCTATAGAGGATGTGTCTGGAAATGTCTTATTGAACATATTAGATGAGGGAGATGAGGTTACTTCTGCTCCCGTTTTTGTATTAACCTCTGATCATCCGATTATAGGTTCATGGGTAGATGGTTTTGTGAGTTTAAGTAATAACACAAATAGTTATGAATATGATGTTTCCGAATTTGATAATATCATAGCAGATGTAGCTTTTGGAATGTATGATTTCACTTTCACTAAGGCTGGAGGATGCTACCCACCTGTTATTGGAATTTTGGTAGTTGATTGCGATGCTATAGACGATATGTCTGGTAGTGTATTATTGAACATACTAGACGATGGGGAGGAGCTTACATCAGCACCCGTTTTTGTATTGACTTCAA
>CAXBGT010000152.1:0-14067 GCA_963975265.1 uncultured Saprospirales bacterium | reverse complement strand
ACTAGAACTTAAAGCTGAAATTTTAGAAGGTAAAAGTATGCAACCAGCCAACAAGGTTCAAAACATCATTTGGATCTGCAACCATATTATTAGCGTAAAAGAAACGTAAATACTATATGTCCATGACCAATGCATATCATTCAAAAAATTAATATGTACTGAAAATTTTGAGGCGGGCTTCTTCAGTAAAGTATTATCAATAACATGGGAGCAATTCCAAGTAAAAAAAGAAAAATATTTCATAATCTGGATATCTATTTATGATAAATTCATTTAGAGAATATTGCAACGTCTGTCTCATTGTAGCCTAACAATCTTTCAACTGTTTCAAGCAAGTCTTCTGTATGGTAAGGTTTTGTCAGATAAGAAGTAGCACCAGAAAGAACTCCTTTTTCAATTTCACCTTTCTGAGCACTTGAGGTAACAAATACGAAAGGAATTTTTGTTGTCTTGGATTTCGATTTCACATAATCAAGGACTTGATAACCATCTACCTCTGGCATCGCTACATCACAGATTATAAGATCAGGTAATTGTTTTTGTATAGCTTCTATGCCAAGTTTTCCATTTTTAGCGGTTATAACATAGTAATTCGAGAGTGTTAAAAGCTCTTCCAAATTTTCTCTGATACTTCGGTTGTCTTCGATAACTAGAATCTTTTTCATAGTTTAAAATTGTTCCACTAATAGTTTTTCTTCTTAAAACTTAAAACTCGAAATGATTTAAAAGTCCTGTAAATCTTCTTCTTCGCATTATTCCTAAAGTACATTTCAAAAAATGCTTTTTCATTTCCATATTAATTAATTTCATTTTTTTTTCATTCACCAAAAAGGCTTTAGTCTAGGTATGACACAATAACAACTTTCTTTTCTTGCTACTCCTCCCTATTTAGTGCCTTCCATCTCCTTAGCATATGATAGCGTTTTGATATTTTCATGTAAATCTGAATTACTTATCGCTTTATTGCACTTTAGCGCAATAGATTAATCTATGATGTGTTACTATACAAAGTTGGGTATTAAATAATTGAAGCTGTTACAGGATTACATGTTTCTGTTACATGATTAGGCATCATTTATTACCATTTAATAAAATGTCTCAGCTATCACTTTAATTACAAAAATTACAATATTAAGTCATCACCAACATTTTTCACCTTTGCAAGTTGCAACACTTTTTTAGTCTCTTCATGTCCAATTTTAAATATCTTATCGATGTGGCGTCCTCCAAATGAACTGAACCGATTCAATTCATCTGGACTAATAACTATATGACAGCTACTAAATTTTTGCATTGAAATATTAGCTCTACTAATACTATAAGCTCTTTCAACAACCGAAACTGCCGAATTCAAATCTTTCATTGTTATTTTTTTAATTGGGTTGACATAGACTCCAATTATCTTTTCGCACTCAGACAACAGCGGCTCTACAGGGAAATTATTTGTAATTCCTCCATCCGCATACAAGCTACTATTTATTCTTACAGGTGAAAAAACACCAGGGAAGGCAGCCGAAGCCAAGAGTGGTAATATCAACTCTCCATTGTGGACAAACCTCGTTTTATTCCGTACCATATCTGAAGTAGTGACATACAGTTTTTTTTTCAACATTTCAAAACTGTCATCCGGAAAATACTTTTGAAAAACCTCAAGAAACTTATCCGTATCAACGAATCCAGGTTTTCTAAAAGAAAAATTATGAAATGAAAAAAGAGTAGTAGAACGAAAAAAGTCTAACATCTCTTCCCAACTATATTCAGCGGCATAAAATGCTCCTACAACAGCACCTACGCTTGATCCCGAAATTATTGTTGGGAATATTCCATTTTCTTCTAATGCTTTAATAGCACCTATCTGTGCCACTCCTCTGACTCCTCCGCCCGAAAGCACCAATCCATATTTGTTATTTTCCATTTTAAAATCTTCGTAATTGCGTGATATGAAAGTGAATTAGAAGATTACAAAATTACGCTTCTAATTATATGATCAAGATAAACTTACTTTAATTCCTATTTGAGTTTCATGACCATTTCCGGAGTGAAAGCGTCTGCATACATACCGTATGAATCAATCAAAACACCTTTATCACCACCTTTCGATTCAATAGCATATATGACAGAACTATCATCTGGATTAGACATCCCTTCAAAGCGATACATCTCATTTATTTCAAAATCCTCTGGATGCAATTCTATTTCATCGACGATTAAGTGTGTACCTTGACCATGTAAATTATAATCCAACGTGTAGCCTCTTTTTCTTAGTCCTTGTAATGCATCTATTAAGTTGTCATAGTTCTTCATACTATTTATACATATCTATTTTGAAAATCGTTCGTTGATCAAAGATGTCTTTCTCTCTTTTGCCGTTTTCATACCATACACATTCTACATGATGATCACTGAAGACAATGCCGACATCAAGATGGTGCTCCGTTACATATTTGATCAC
The DNA here is from genome assembly GCA_963975265.1 of uncultured Saprospirales bacterium. Classification (GTDB taxonomy): domain Bacteria; phylum Bacteroidota; class Bacteroidia; order Chitinophagales; family Saprospiraceae; genus CAJXUU01. Next base: position 11,615 of record CAXBGT010000152.1, on the reverse strand, counting down.
CTCCATAATTGGGCTACCTTGTGTGGATTATACTATGCCTACTGCTATAAGCTTAGGTACCTTATTTAAAGTTTTAAAAGTAAAAATAAAATGACTTAAGAACTTCTAGTTATTCCGAACTGCAATACCAGAGTAGTGTAAAACGCTTCAAGCATTCCCTTTTTTGGAAGATGCTTTTATAACCAATTAAGTGTATTCTCAACAATCTATCACATGAAGGTAGAGCATCTTTTATTGTCCTTTTTTCAACAAGTCTAGCTTGACCTGATGTGATTATTTTGCCTTAAGCAACATTTTGATGGTTTCCAACCTTATAATGCTTGGCAGCTTACAAATGTTACTTTACTGCAGCCTAAAAAAGTCGAGCAATCTTTTATAATTTCAATTCTCTTTTGGTGTTGAGTGCTGGATTATCTTTGTAGCTAAGTTCTTTTATTTTGATTTTTTATTCTTACTACAATTTAGGTATTCATTAATATTTAGAAGTCTTTTCTATTTCTCATAGCCACTTTTGATAACTGTCGTGATCATTTTGAATTGCTCATTTGCAGTAAAACTATGTTGGGCGTGTGCAGGTATTATAAGGCCCTCTCCCAATTTTACAGAAATAACCTTATTATCAATAATCAATTCCGCCGCACCATCAATTATCTGCACATAAGTATCAAATGCTATCGACCTTTCACCTAGCTCAGCACCTACTGTCATAGAAGTAGCTGTGATATTGCCAGTGATCTTTTTGAAAATCGTTCTACTCACAACTGCATTTGGTATATATTCAATGATTTCGATTATAATATGTGATAATCCCTTTTTTAGTTCTAGAGAAGTATTCATTGATTACTATTTTTGTACTGAAATTATTTAATGATACCCTTTGCAATGGCTAAAGGAACTTATATACCTTATTTGAGAAAGTAACCTGTCCGCCAACGGTGTCTACAGTAATTCTGACGTCTTTGACAAGAGTTGCGGAAGTATCAGTGATTTCTTTCAATGAAGTCACTATTCCTCCCTTCACTATTTTACGATATAAATAAAAATTTGACCATGATAAGCAAAAATATATTGTTTTTGAAACTGAAATAACATCTGTTGCAGAAAAAATATCACCCATTTCCAATAAGGCAGAAACGGATTATTTTCTAGGGGTATTTAATGTATTTTCTAATTTTCCTCGAATCATTCCCGGATTCAAAGACAGTACAGGATCAACCTATTCTTACAATAGTACAAAATTGAGACTATTGTTTCCCTGTTTGTTATACACAAAGTAATCATTATTGTAGAATTAGCAAAGGATGCTCCATAGAAATGAGGAATAAGCCCTTTTGGTAAGGAAGTGCTTCAAGATTTCTTGAAAATGGAATAGGTGTTGCGCTTGTCATTATTTCAGAGTACTTAGCTAGGCTTCCTTGACTTTCGACCCTCTAGGCAATTGCCTTTTCCTTTTTAAAAACTTGACGATTTCTACCCATATAACTGAACAGAATCCAATTCCGATACAGGTCAATAGTTGAGTCAGATTCAGAGTATCAAATTCAAAAAAGGAGGTCAATGGTTGTACAAATAGAATGAGACCTGCCAACGCTACGGTTATAAAAATGATGAATGCAACCATATTGTTTTTATATTTCAAAGTAGTTAATATGGAATAGTAAAATGATCGGTTTGTTAGTGTAAGGAAAATGTTGGCTGCAATTAACACGGTAAAAGTCATGGTTCTTGTCAATGCTTCACCGTACATATTATTGACGGAGTACTGATAAACAAGCAGTGTACCCGCTGTTATTACTAATCCTTGCACTATGCTGACGGATAACTCTTTCCAAGTAAAAAAAGATGTTGACAAGGGTTTTGGTTTTTGCTGCATGGTATTCTTTTCCATGGGTTCATTTTCATAAATAATAGAACAGGTTGGCCCCATGATTATTTCTAAAAAAATGACATGAATAGGCGAAAATATATTGGGATAAATCCATCCTAAAGCCAAAGGAATAAATACAGTAAGTATAATCGGAATATGAATGGATATGATGTACTGAATAGCTTTCTTTAAGTTGGTGTAAATCTTTCTACCCATTGCAATAGCATCAACCATTTTTGATAAATCATCCTCTAACAATATTAGAGATGCCGCTTGTTTAGCTATTTCTGTACCTTTTTTGCCCATAGCTATGCCGATATGCGCGGCTTTCAAGGCGGGGCCGTCATTCACACCGTCGCCTGTCATAGCTACTATTTGGTTATTCGATTTGAGGGCATTGATTATTCTTAGTTTAGCGTCCGGAAACATTCGGGTAAAAATAGCCTTTTCCATTACCTTAGACTTTACCTCCTCTTCAGATAAATCCATTAACTCATCGCCACTAATAGTTTTTTCGTACCCTAGGAATCCTATCTGTTTTGCTATAGCTACGGTAGTGACGGCATTATCTCCTGTTATGATTTTCACCCCTATCCCAGCTTCATGAAAATCTTCTAAGACTTTACCTATGTTCTCTTTTGGTGGATCGTTGAAGGCGACAATCCCTTTGAATTCAAAAGGTAAATCCTGTTGTTGTGTAGGGTAAGTCTCCCCGGTAAATAAGGAAACTCCAACACCTAGTACTCTGTAGCCATCGTTTGCCAAGAGTTGAATCGCTGCACTTATTTCTTGTTCCTCGATCTCTGTTAAGTTGGATACCTGCATCAATGCTTCTGGTGCACCTTTTGCAGCTATGATTCTATGGCCCTTGTTATCCTCAAAGACATGAGTCATCATTGGCGGTTTTCCACCTAAGGGATATTCATGTGAAAGTGTATATTTTGGTCGCTCGTCATTCTGGAAAATGTCAGAATAGGCTTGGTGCAGTGCTATCTCCATTGGATCAAACGGGATAGGCTCACTTGCCCACATAGCCAAGCTTATCACTTCCTTTTCTGCTTCAACTAATACATTCTCAGGAATAAATATTGTGTTGCTTTTCAACACAAATATTTTTGCCAGACTCATTTTATTTTCTGTAATAGTACCCGTCTTATCAATACATATAATGGTAGCACCTCCCAGTGTTTCTACAGTTTTCATTTGCTTTACCACGATGCCCATTTTCATTAATCGCCATGCTCCTAGGGCCATAAACGTAGTAAATGCAACAGGGATCTCTTCTGGTAATATGCTCATTGCTAAGGTCAGCGATTGCAACAAACTCTCCAATATGACCTGAGAATTCCAATAATTTATCGCCCAAACGATAAAGAAAACTGCTGCACCAGCTATTACCATCTTCTTCACGAAGTTTGTAATCTGTAACTCAAGCGGTGTTTTTTCTTTGTTGATGCCCTGTAGACTTGTGCCTATTTTTCCTAGTTTGGTGTCCTTGCCAATGGCTATGATCGTTGCAATAGCCAATCCACTCGCAACTGTGGTGCCACTGTAAACGTGATTATCTTCGCTGGTCTTATCTTTAGTAACCGCAAAAGATTCGCCTGTAAGTATGGATTCATTTACAGAAAAGTCATTAGACTGGACAATGGTGCCATCAGCTGTAATGGACATTCCCTCTTCCACTATCAAGCTATCCCCAATTACAAGATCTTCGCTTTTTATTTCTTCTATTTGTCCATTTCGAATGACCTTACACTTAGGTTGCGAAAGCATTTTTAAATTTTCCAAAGCGTTTTTACTTCTTGAATCCTGGTATAAGGAAATAGAAGTGATAAAAAGAATCGCAGCAACAAGGAAAATAGCATCTCCAGACTGCCCACTTATAAAATAGATGGTAGCAGCCACTAGTAGCAAAATCGTCATTGGTTCCTTGAGTATACTAGTTAAAGTATCGAAGAAGCCGTTTTCTTTTTTGTAGACTAATTTATTGGTGCCATAAATCTCCCTAGCCTTCGAAACTTGCTCGGTATTTAGTCCTTCTATGTTAAACTCATTTGACTGCATTGTTTGACTACGATATTAAAAGTGAGATATTCAACATTCCGTACTCATTGAAAGAATGGGATGCCACTATTTTCTTCATTTTCTGGTGGGCTATTCGATTTCTATTGGCAACACCGTAAAGCGAGCCAGTTGTTTGTGATGCAAACGCTTGCAATCAACAAATCAACAAACCTAGTCACCATTATCTCTTTCGTATTCATGCAACTTCTTTGTATTATCATTACTAATCTGAGCATTATCAGTTTTGTCACTCCTTATTTCAGAATGTCTTATATGACCGCCAGCATGTGCATTCCTCCAAAGTGATAACTTCCTGCCTATACATGATTGTAATCAAATACTTTGTCAAATAAACCTTTTTTAGATATTCATGAGGTTTTCATAATAAGAGCTGATTATTGCAAAATAAAGCTGGTAATGACTTACAAACATTTACAAATCTTCCAAATTCTTCCGTGTATTTTTGGACATAGATTTGAAAAAAGTGGGAGTCAATCCTGTTATTTGCTTAAACTGCTTCGATAAGTGGGCCACACTACTATAGTGCATTTTATAAGAGATTTCGGTAAAGTTTAGGTTATCATACATAATAAGCTCTTTTACACGTTCCACTTTGTGAAGTATTATAAAGTGCTCAATTGTCATTCCTTTCGTTCTTGAAAACATTTCGGCCATTTTGTGATAATCTTGCCCCATTTTTTCACTGAGAAATGCAGAAAAATTAATATCAGGATATTCATCAGCGTAATGTACCATTTCAACAATAATGTTAATTATCTTTTCTATGAGAATGGCTTTCTCGTCATACATCAGTTCTAAGCCCGATTTTTGTAGTTCTTTTGCTAACTTTTTCTTTTTGGATTGAGTAATCGGTTTAGCTAGTAGAACTTCACCAAGCTCAATTGACTTATATTTAATGCCTAATTTCTCCAATTTGGTTTCCACCATCATCTTGCACCTCAGGCTCACCATATTTTGAATTAGTAGTTTCATCAGTTTTTTCTTGTGAGTAAACATACATCTAAAATCTGATCTTATTTTTTAGGGAACGACCAATTGCATCTTCGTTGAAACAAATAAGTACTACTCTGTTTAGTTTTTAAGGGTTAACTCCGTTCATCTTCTATTTTTCAGTTTGTCGAAAAACAACCGTTCCATCAAAAATATCTAAAATAGTATTCGTTTCAGGTTCCAGATTTCCCAACAGAATCTCATCAGACAATCTGTTGAGCACTTTCTTCTGAATCACTCTTTTTAGAGGTCTTGCTCCGAATTCTGGATGATAACCTTCCTCAGCTAACCAGTCCATTGCAGCGTCTGTAAATTCTAAATGAATGTTCTGTTTTGCCATCATATCAGTGACACCCTTCAACTGCAATGCTGTAATTTGGCGGATATCTGTTCTTGATAATGGTCTGAACATAACAACTTCATCAATACGATTTAAGAATTCAGGACGAACAGACTGTTTCAGAATCTCAAAAACTAGGTTCTGCGTTCGTTCAATAGTCTCTTCTTTGTTGTGCTCTGTTATTGATTCAAAGTTTTCTCGAATTACATCAGAACCAATATTGGAAGTCATGATGATAATGGTGTTTTTGAAGTTAGCGACGCGCCCTTTATTATCAGTCAATCGACCATCTTCCAATACTTGCAAAAGGATATTAAAAACATCTGGATGCGCTTTTTCGATTTCATCAAGCAAGACAACACTGTAAGGCTTGCGTCTCACTGCTTCTGTCAATTGTCCACCTTCATCATATCCAACATATCCCGGAGGAGCACCGACCAATCGACTAACTGCATGGCGCTCTTGATATTCACTCATATCAATTCGAGTCATCAGGTTTTCATCATTGAATAGGTATTCGGCCAACGCTTTTGCCAGCTCTGTCTTCCCTACCCCCGTTGTACCCAAGAAAAGAAACGAACCAATAGGACGCTTCTCATTTGACAACCCTGTTCTACTTCTACGAATGGCATAAGCAACAGCTTCCACCGCTTCATCCTGACCAACGACACGATTGTGCAGTTCTTCTTCGAGGTGGATCAGTTTCTCTCTATCACTTTTCAGCATTCGAGTAACCGGAATACCAGTCCACTTACTGACAATTGCTGCAATATCCTCAACATCTACTTCTTCTTTTACTAGTAGATTCCCTTTCTCCTGCATTTCGTGCATCTGAGCATTTACGGTTGCCAGTTGCTTCTCCAATTCTGGAATCTTGCCATATCGTATTTCAGCCGCTTTGCTAAAATCCCCCTCACGTTCAGCACGATTACCCGCATTTTTGAATTGCTCAATTTCCTCTTTCAGCTTCTGACCACCTAACACCACTTCTTTTTCCGCTTCCCACTGCGCTTTTATACTATTTCTCTGCTCTTCAATATTTGCCAATTGTTCATTGATAACCTTTACTTTGGCTTGATCCTTTTCACGTTTCATGGCTTCTCGTTCGATTTCTAACTGTCGAATCTTTCGTTCTACTTCGTCCAATTCTTCAGGCATAGAGTTCATTTCCAGACGTAATTTTGCGGCAGCCTCATCAATAAGATCAATCGCCTTGTCTGGCAGGTGTCGGTCAGAAATATATCGAGTCGATAGTTGAACCGCGGATACGATCGCAGCATCGGTAATATTGATCTTATGATAAGTTTCATATTTTTCTTTCAATCCTCTTAGGATTGAAATGGCGTCTTCTTCATTGGGTTCGTCTACCATTACCATCTGAAAACGACGTGCTAGCGCTTTATCTTTTTCAAAGTACTTTTGGTATTCATCCAATGTTGTTGCTCCTATGGCACGAAGCTCTCCTCTAGCCAGTGCTGGTTTAAGAATATTCGCAGCATCCATCGCTCCTTGAGATTTACCAGCACCTATTAAGGTATGGATTTCATCAATGAACAAAAAGATCTTACCATCAGAACTCATCACTTCATTGACGACAGCTTTGAGGCGTTCTTCAAATTCACCTTGGTATTTAGCACCAGCTATTAAAGCCCCCATATCGAGAGCATAGATTTCTTTGTCCTGCAGATCTTCAGGAACATCTCCCTCAATAATTCGATGAGCTAGACCTTCGATTATTGCAGTCTTCCCAACTCCTGGTTGTCCGATGAGTATTGGATTATTTTTAGTTCTACGAGCAAGAATGTGTAAGACTCGACGGATCTCTTCATCTCGGCCAATTACAGGATCCAATTTTCCAGATTTTGCTTTTTCATTGAGATTAATCGCATACTTCTCTAAAGAATTGTAAGTATCCTCAGCACTGCTAGAAGTCACCTTTTTCCCTTTTCGCAAATCATGAATCGCAGCAATCAGACCTTTCTCAGTGACGCCACTATCTTTTAGCATTTGGGAAACCTGATCTTTTGTTTTTAAAATCCCAAGTAACATATGTTCCAATGAAACATACTCATCTCCAAATTCTTTGAGATAAGTATTGGCTTTCTGAAGTGCATCACTCGCAGTTCGCGATAGGTATTGTTCACCTCCACTAACTTTAGGATATGATTCTAATATACTATCAACCGCTTGTTTGACTATATTAAAATTAACTCCTAATTTTTTCAGAACAAAAGGAGTGACATTTTCATCAATCTCTAAAATACCTTTCATCAAGTGGGCTACTTCAACAGACTGATGTTCACTTTCCTTTGCAATCTGTTGTGCCCGTTCGACAGCTTCTTGAGACTTTATTGTGAAGTTTTTTAAATTCATGATATTGTATTTTACTGCTTTTTACTTCCTCCCCTTTCGAATTTCATCTAGTTGCTTGAATAACTCTTCTTCCTCAGACGAAAGATTTTTAGGCATAATTACATTTAATTTGACCAATAAGTTTCCAAACTGCTTTTCTTTTCCATAAATAGGCATGCCCTTCCCTTTTAGGCGCAATACTTTTCCAGTTTCACTTCCTTTAGCAATCGGAGCTTTCAAAGTACTGGTCATAGTCGGGACTTCAATTTTTCCACCAAGAATAGCAGTATACAAATCTACATCAACACTGTAAATCAGATCGTTCCCCTTTCGCTGAAAACGGTGATCAGGAGTTGTTTTATAAATGATGAATAAATCGCCAGGCGCTCCACCATTAGCACCTGGATGCCCCTTACCTTTGATACGCACCCGTTGTCCATCATAAGAACCTGGCTTGATGGTAATTCTCATTTTTTTACCATTCAATTCAAACGTTCGCTTACTTCCTTCGTAGGCCTCTAGAAGTGTCATGGGCATTTCAGCTTCTATACTCTGTCCATTCAAACTTCTTTGTCCTCTTTGACCTCCTGAAAACCCTTGTCCTCTGCCTTCTCCAAAAAACATATCAAAAAAGCTAGAGTGTCCACCACCTCCAAAAAACTCAGACGGATCTCCTTCAAAAGTATAGCTTTGTCCTCCTCTTTGTTGTCCTTGTTGGCCATACTGTCCCCTGTTACCACCACCTTGTTGATAAGATTCCCAATCGGCTCCGAGCGTGTCGTACTTTTTGCGCTTTTCGGCGTTTCCAAGAACCTCATTCGCCTCATTTATCTCTTTAAACTTTTCCTCCGCAGCTTTATCACCTTGATTTTTGTCAGGGTGATACTTACCAGCTAATTTCCGAAAGGATTTTTTAATTTCTTTTTGAGTTGCGTCCTTTTTAACACCAAGCACTTTATAATAATCTTTATAATCCATGATCTATCTCTAGTTACTTATTGCACTATAACGCATAATGGCAATTCTCAGTTCTATACCAAGTTTAAAATTCTACCAATTCATCAATTATCTCCAGTAAGTTGCACTATGTTCCGCTGTAATTGGGATATTACGATTTGCACATTTTTTGATTCTATTTTTGTCACCTCAGATATTTCAACAATAGACAAACTGTGGACTATATAGAGATCAATGATTGATTTTTCTTGTAAAGTAGAGGTTTGTATAATCCTACGTATTGCACTATCTACATCTTCTGGTTTGAGCTGCTTGTTTAAATTTTCAATTATATCATTATCATCATGATCAACAAATGCCTCATCTACCGTGTATCGATATTTTTTATCGGCTTTATCATTCATAGTATCATCTAGCGAATCTTCGAGAACCACTTCACCCTCATCATTGACTGTTAATCTCTCATCCATCGATGATTGTTCTTGTTCCACATACTCATTTATACTTTTGAAGAATGTACTATCAAAACTATCATCGACTATTTTGTCTTCCATGATTTGATTTATTTTGCCTAGCATCCATACATAAAGTCGTTTATCTTCTAATGTTTCTTCTATATGATCATAAGTAGCTATATACAATTCGCCCATAAAGTCTTCAACTTTGTATTTCCCCTTTTCTATGTGATGGGCTATTTCTGCTCGTCCTAACCAATTTTCTGCATATTCTTTGATCTCTGGTAGGAGAATATCCATCAGGTCATTGAATTTATCCCTATAATCTTGCTTTTTATATTCTATGAGTTGAAGGTAACTTTTCGATATTCTAATTTTTCTATCTAAAAATAGTTTTTTTACTTCCATGGCATCCGATATTATTATTGAATAAAACCCTAAGATGGTTTTGAGTTAGAAAGTATGCCAGTTGATCGATTTCTAAGATCATATTCTATTAGTTATCACTCAACTGCATTTTGACAGCTAAAAAAATTGGAGTTAACGAAGATTCCAAACTGTTTTCAGCTACGTTTTGAAATCAGTAAATCATTGTATATTTCTCATGTATGTTTCTCCTGACTCTATACTTTCAAATATTTAATCAAAGTTAACAGAAGTGTGTTTCACGTATCGTGTTATAGATCATATTGAGACATGATCCTTGTCATGCTATAAGAAAAATAAGAGGGCTACATTTGAAAAGCAAGCGCCTCCTTCAGGCAAAAGCAATCAAAGTCTATTCTTTGATCAATTTATATTACAAATACAAACGCTAGAAAATGAAAGTGATGTTAATAGTTACTCTAATTGTCCTTATCCCATCGATAATTTTCCTTCTGATTGAACAAGGCGTTTCTATTTCAATTTCTTATATAAATTCGAGAAGATGGAATTGGTTCTAGGAAGCTTAATAGGAATGATCAGTCTTGGATATCTTCTTGTTTTTGGAGTTATACCTTCATTTGTTGATCAGTCAGAGATTGATTGATCGATTGCATGAGCATGGAATAATTTTAATTTTCGTACATCCCCCCAATTTAATAATCAACTTTAAGCTTCACAAATATAGACCTCACAAAACCGGAAAGCCAATTATGAGATCCATTTTTACAAATCAACTGTTTTTCAATGTTAATTCTCAAATTGTTTCAGATATATACCCTCAGCAAAATCTCTAATTTTCAAATCTTCACTACTTCTTTGTTGATTGATCAATTCATGAAATTCAGATGTTGAACATTGGCTAATCAGATATAGTACGGCCAACTTAATCCTTGTATCATTTATGCTTAGCAGTATTTGATAGCTAGAATATTCACTAGGAATGTCTATTTTTAGATTGTCTAGTATATCTGAACAGAGCTCATCTTGAAAAGATGATTCTACTATTAGAATCAAATTATTTTTGATACCACTATTTATGATATTATCCATGAATTCAAGGGCATTATATCTGACATCGGAGGAATTGCTTTTTATACCTTTATATATATTATAAATATCACTGTTTGAATGATTTAGACCTAAAAACCTAAAGATACGTTCCAAGTTCCTTTCGAGCCTTTTTTGAAGGATATGGATCAATCCAAGCCTTGCTTCTTCAGCTTCATGTTCATCATTAGAAATCCACTTTCGTTTATTTCTCATCAATCCAGACATCGCACAAAGAACATCTAGATATAGCTTTGCTTCTCTTGCTATTCCAAGTTCTATTAACTCATTATTGAACTTCAAGTAAGCAAAGTTATTTTTGAGATGATTAAGTCCACGGATCGCTTCTTGTCGAATAACAAAATCGTCCTCATCTACTAAGTTAAAAAGGAGATCGACAGACTTGTTTGAACCTATATGCTTGACAATAGATGGAACATGTCGAATTAATTCGGCCTCTACCCAGCTTGTACGTATTAGCTTTTCCACTTCATAAATAAACTCTTCTCCATAGTGGGCTAACGCTTTTTCTACAATAGAATTTAGATGTGTATCATTCAGTAGTTGAAAAAGTGGAACTATAAAATAATGATCCAATGTTTTACTCGATTCCAGAATCGCGTGCTTAGAAATATTTTCATTTTTATTCTTAATAGAATCCAAAATTTCAGAATATAAACTTTCGATACGTCCTCTTGATATAGCCTTAATAGTTGTAATCTTACGAAATTCGTATTCCTCTGCATCTGTAATACTAGGTAGTAAATCCAGATTATGTTGGATTTGGCGAATCAGCTTAAATTTGGGAGCTAGTGCAAAATTCTTTCTGGATTCAGTTGCCAGACTGACAAGTGCAGCACCTCGAACTTTGTAATTGGGTTGATTGAGGTACTTTTGTATAAACCCTTCTTGATCTTTGTCAAAGCGAACCAAATATTCAAAAGCCGCAATTCTAACATCTTCGTTTTCATGATGGATAAATGGCTCAATTTCAGTAAAAATTGTAGAATTTTCATAGTAGTACAAATTCTTCATAATTTCTACGTCTACCCGACTTGAGGATTCCCCAAGTAGCATTTTTAGTCCTTTGTAA
>CAXBGT010000151.1:0-14179 GCA_963975265.1 uncultured Saprospirales bacterium | reverse complement strand
CATTCATTCAAAATAACAGCCGTGTTTGTAACACCATCTCCAACTTCTGCTCCAGAACCAGATGGAGGGAAGTTAGTAACATTTGGTAAACCAGGTATATCTGTACCATAACACCCCCATTCTGCTTGTATGCTTTGATCTTCAGGTGCCGCTATCAATCCAGCACCTGTACTTGTGTTTAAGTAGGCTATCAGCCCTCCTTGGTATGTTTTGCCATATAAGGAATCCAGTAAACTGTTGTCACTGTTATAGATTTCTATTGGCGTTTCGCCGAAGTCCAGTCTTTGTTGGACATAACCACTTTTAACATCAAGTACAACCAAAGCTGTATCTTTCAATCCGTCAAGATCAGTAATTACATAGTAAAAACTGTCTATCTCAGCAAGTTCAGGCGTATAAATTACATAATCGTCTGTTTTATCTTCAGCTGTACCATTATTGTTTATGGATAGTGCACGTCCCTTTTTGGAGAGATTGTCACTTGATCCCGGGCTGCTGCCTACATTTGTGATTTCTATGAAGTTACCATACCGAAATGCTCCATCAGGATCGCTATCAGGTGTGCCAGAATCCAACACGTCAACATTAATAGTTGCAATGATAGAATAAGCAATTAAGCTATCATCCTCAGCTACTGGGGCATTTGTTAACAATGCTAATCTTGATTCCAATGAATCTAAAGTACTCTCTAATAAATCCACATATGCCTTTGTCGCCGCATCCTGTGCAGATATGGGATCTGCGACATTCTTGATCACTCCTGATTGTACGTCTAGTGAGTCCGCTTTTATGCCCCCTTCCACTTCTAGCTTCTCACTCGGATTATCAGTGCCTATTCCCACATTTTGTCCAAATCCAAATATTGAACATAACATAATTATTAATAAATAAAGATACTTTCTCATGAAATGAAGTTTTATATTAATAAATTTTAATCTAAAAATTCTGCAGCGTTTAGGAAGTAAATGAGAAAAAGAAATGAATTTAAGTTAGACGCCGCATTGCCTTCAGCTTTGCCTTTCTTGCATTGATTGCTACTGTGTCTTATTAAGTTCTTTCTGGGGTACAGAAGGTATAGTACTGTAAAGCTAACTTATTATTTGGCATGTGATATAAACCCTTGCAATAGGGGTCATCTACAGACAAGTGAGCATTGCCAGCCATCGTTTGTCTTATTCGGCTGTGATGGTTTAGTCTTTGGCCTCTTGGTGAGAAGGTTTTGGGATATGGAGCGGCTGTGGCGGTAGCCTAGCTGATCTTATCATCGCTTGTTAGCGGCTGATATACTATGTTTTCAATTCTTACTTTTTCTATTTTGCATCCATTTCAAGAATAAATACATTACACTTATTACGGCAATAAATATAACCGTAGACAATATTTCCCATTTACTTAAACTTGTAAGCAACCATATAATGGATACAACGGCAATAAATGGTATAACCAATCCTCCAGGTACTTTAAATGTTTTTTCGGAGTCATCTTGCTTCTTCATTCTTAATTTGATTGTAGCTAAAACAACAAACAGATAAATAAGAAGTATCGCGGCACTTGCCAATATAGCCAATTGCTGAAATCCTCCAGAAATTGAAAAAAGAAAAATCAATGCAGAAAAGCAAATTATCGACCAGTGAGGTGTAGCAAATTTTGGATGAATTTCAGCAAGGAATTTTGGAAAAAGACCATCTTTGGCACCCGCAAATAATACTCTGGGCGTATTTAGTATATCGGTACTTACTGCACCAAAACAAGAAATAGCAGCAGCAATCAATAACATAGTACCTCCAAAAGAACCAATAGTCCTCACTGCAACCGCCGCTAAAGGTGCATCTTTAACTAATTCCATTTGCGAACCTAACACACCTTGAGTTACGGTCTGTAAGAGTAAATATAGTATAATTACCATTCCGCCGCCAAGTAAAATACCCAACGGAATAGTACGTTTTGGGTTTTTTATTTCACCACTCGCACCAAGGGCTGTTTCGAACCCGGCAAATGCAAAAAACAAGACAAGAGCAGTGTTACCAAAAGTATTTAATGAAGGTAGATGATCCCAATGTAGATTATTTGAATTAATATGACTCAAACCGAAAATGACAATTCCAATCAATGGTAGTAATTTTATAATCGTAATCCATTTTATAAAAGCAACGCCTTGTTTTGCTCCACGAATATTAGTCACCACCAAAAAGGAGAGAAGTACAAAAAAGAATAATCCGCGTATCCATGAATTTGAGAAAATAGGAAAAATTACGGCAAGTGAATCAGCAATAATATTCATTAGCGCGGCACTTCCTAAAATACTCCAGCCAAAAACGGCCAACCAGCTCACTATAAAACCGGCAAAATCCCCAAATGCAGCAACCACATAAGCATAACTACCTCCTGTCTTTGTTACCCGTGTTCCTATTTCTGCATAACAAAGCATTATGCTCGCCATCATAATACCGCAAAATACATAAGCGAAAATACTGAATGCACCCAGTTCGATGCCAACAATTGCAGGCAATGCAAAAATACCTGCACCAACTGTTATGTTAATAATATTCAGTGACAAACCAGTTACACCTACTACACGTTTTAATTCTTTATCATTATTGATTACAGCCATGAATTTTAATGTCTTTTTGTACAAATTACATAAACGATTTATTAGTTTATTGTCAGTGAATGTAAGCTTTTACTTTCAGTTCTCATAATTTGGACTATCGTTCACTAAGTGGTTGATTTTCAATGCCAATATTTTCTGATTTGGTAATAAAATCAAGATAAACAAAAATGAGTAAAGTCTTTTATCGGCTTAGGAGAGATTCTCATATTCTCCAGTTTGGATTTCTGTCCAGCCGAATCGGAATATTTGCAGCTAACGTAATAGGAGTATGTGTAGGAGTGAGGTACGAACTCTTACATCATCACTCTGTGTGTGTGCCCAGCATGGGTAGCTATCTTGCAAGGTAGCTTTATATTCTAGAGGGTGCAAGTCCCTTGCACGCGAGTTTGGCGACTCAAAGTGTTAGTAAGTCGCAAGGGTGTTATGGGTGACCATAGATCTGAAGGAAGCGAGACTACAAAAGTCGGTTCTAACGAATAGTTGAATTTATAAAAGGTATGAGATACCTTTTATGAAGAGTTGATACTGAGGCCAATAGAGCTGGGTAAGCAAGCACATCTTTGTAAAGCCCAGCCCAAGAATTTTCAATTCTTTACACTGGGTTTGTGTTTGCTTTGCAAAGCACTTACCCTAAGAATACCAAAAAGCTCTATTGGTAGATCAAGTAGATATCGACGGAAAGAATTTGCCCTTACCTGGGGAGATCTCAGAATGAGTTGATCATTTTGAGAAGTCAGCCGAGGTCGTAGTACCAAGAGTAATGAGTGAGGATTGCTAAACCCAGCCCGAGAAATTATATTTCTCTACACTGGGTTTGTGTTTGCTTTGCAAACCACTTACCCATACCCTCGATGGTCTCACAACTTGGGAAGGACTGAACATTAAATCACGTCTGGATTAACCATGGAATCAATGATAGCCATGGACTAAAAGGAGAGATAAACCGAACATGATTTTTTCATGCTTCGGTCAGCACATGTTTACTATTGTCGAAGACCGATAATTTAAAAAATGAATTGATAGCAAAAATCTTGCAAGAACCTTTACAAAGCTTACCGACGAGTGGTAAGCAATAAAGGATCATGCGGAGTAGATCGTATGGAAGTAACAGAACTGCAAGAATATCTATCAATCCACCAGAGAGATTTGGTTGGAGACATTCTAGCGGAGAAGTACCTACCGCAGGCTATCAGAGGAGTAGAGATTCCAAAATCAAACGGAAAGAAACGACTCTTAGGAATACCCACTGTAGTAGACAGATGGCTACAACAAGCGGTGAGTCAACAGCTGATGACGAGATTCGAACTAGAATTCTCAGACTCCAGCTATGGCTTTCGTCCGAGGAAGAATATGCAGCAAGCCTTGACACAATCCCTCGCCTATATCAATGAAGGGTATAGCGATATTGTGGACATAGATTTGAGCAAGTTCTTCGATGAAGTAGCTCATTATAAGATACTACAGCTCATTTATGAAAAGGTGAAATGCGTAACGACTTTGCGATTAATTCGCAAATGGTTACAAGCGCCAATACTCATAAATGGAAAACTACACAAAAGGCGAAAAGGACTACCACAGGGCAGCCCATTGAGCCCATTACTATCCAACATTATGTTGGATGAACTTGATAAATACCTAGAAGAAAGAGTGTGTAGATTTATTCGTTATGCAGACGATTTTAGTATTTATACTAAATCAAAATCAGAAGCAAAATCTATTGGAAATGAGGTATATCTCTTTTTGAGAGATAGGTTATCATTGCAGATCAATAGGCAGAAAAGCGGAATCAGACGACCATCGGACTTCACGGTATTAGGACACAGTTTCACTTCAGTATATAAGAAGGGAAGCAAAGGACAATATCAGTTGATAGTAAGCAAAGGTAGTTGGGCTAGCCTAAAGCGGAAACTCAAGCGAGTAACCAAGAAAACGCTAGGTTACAGTTTTCATGATCGATTGATCGCACTCAAATTAGTCTATCAAGGATGGATTAATAACTATCGATTAGCTAGTATTTATACAAAGCTAAAGAAGGTAGATGAGTGGCTGAGAAATCGATTGCGATACTGCATCTGGTATGATTATAAACGAACGATCCTGAAAGGGGAATGTCCAGTGGACATTGAAGGGAGAGCACCGCTAGCGGACGTGAAGAAAGTTTTTCAAAACGTAAAAATCTCATCAAACTAGGAGTAGAGAATGGAATGGCTTATGCCTGGAATGAACGCAATGAACCCAAAGGGTAGAGGTCCTGTGGATCTCTAATGAAGAGAACCGCTAGCGGGCGTGCAGATAGGATTTATAAGGATGGGCCGTAGCTCAAATTCCAATCCTTGGTACTACTCTCAAAGTATCTTTACTTAAACGCAAAGGTTATGTTTCCATGATCGATTACTACTCAAAATTCAAAGTTTCGATTTAATGAACCGCCTAGTACGAGACCCGTATGCTAGGTGGTGTAAGAGGCGCACCCATCAACGACAGTTGGTGGGCCGTCTACTCGATTCTACTCTCGCCTTTTTCTTTTTTATACCAATTGTATGTATTCCTTCTCCAGTTTAACTTTGAAGTTGACCTCAGCTTTTAACGCTTTAAATACTCGAACTATGGTATCAATTGTTGCACTATTAGCATTGTTTTCAAGCTTCGAAATTTGAGATTTCTTAACTCCCACGATATCTCCAAGCTGTTCTTGAGTTAATTTCCTCTCTTTACGAGCCTGTTTTATCATACGACCTATTAGATCCATCTTCAATTCGTATTCGTACTCTTCTCGTTCTTTCGTTCCTATCTCCCCAATAAACTGATCCTTCATTTCTTGAAGAGTGAATGTTTTCATTTCTTTAGATGCCATGATTATTTATTTGATTTGTTAGAAAAGTAGTATTGTCTTAAAGCTTTAGCCTTATCAATTTCTTTAGATGGAGTTTTCTTTGACTTCTTAATAAACCCATGAGTAGCAATTACAAACGTTTCTTTGCCATCCGTTTTATCCCAAAATGCCAACAATCGATTCTGTTTCCCCATATATTTACTCCTAAATTCCCAGATTTCACCGTTCAGCTTTTTAAAGAGTTTAGGATCATTTGTTTGTTCGGCAGCATCAATGATATAAAGTAGTTTAGCTGCAGATTTTGCATCTAGCCCCTCTAAAAACTCTTTAGCTTCTTCCAAGAATGTTGTTGTAAAGTAGTTCAAGTTTGATTTTTCTCAAAGATAGACAATGTTTCTATATATTGAAACTTATTTATTATTGAAAGAGTTCCCTTTTTTCTTTCATGGTGCAGTATAACGTCTCAGTGACATGCGGCGTGCTGACGAAGGAAGCATGATCGTGATCGTCGCTTGTTATGCTCAGTTATTTTACGCTTACTGTTCAATCGAAAAGGCTTGATTTAGAAAGTTGTCTTGAAATATCATCTAATTCGTTCGTCACTCCATTATCATCTGCTGTTCCAAAAAAGGCTATCACTAAATTTCGAGAAGGTAAAATGTAAAGACCTTGTCCGCTAAATCCAGCTTTATAAAAAGCTCCATCTTCCATTACTTTGTCCCATTGATAGGTATTGTGATGAACAACTTCTCTATCAAGCTTGTAATTTTCGGAACCGTAGGCAGTTACCAAGTGAGGACGACCTTGCTTTTGAATTTTATCAAAATATTCATTTGAAACAAAAGCATTATCTCCTGAACGACCATCTGTTAAAAACATATAGCCAAATCGAGCTAAATCTCGAAGTGTAGAATTAATTCCTGCGTGAGAAATACTGGTGCCATTTGTTTGAGCAATGAATGCATCAGATTCCGCACCTATTTTTCGCCAAATTTCACGTTCAATATTTTCTGCATAAGAAAGACCTGTGATTCTCTCTACGAGATAAGAGAGAACCAATGTGTTTACTGAAGTATATTCAAATACCTCTCCAGAGGTTTTTGCAGATGATAAGGTTTTAATGTGCTCAAAAACATTATCTGCGGTTTTTTCTGTACGTTTTAGAAATCCAAGAGCTGCTTCAAATTGATAGTAACAAGTTTCAGGGTTTTCAAAAGCACCATCAACCCATTCACGACAATCAATTCCTGAAGCCATATCGAGAATGTCAATAACAGGAACGTTTTCCCATCCAGACCCTTCAAGTTCAGGTAGATAATGTTCTATTGGTTTTATTACATCAAGTTGTTTTCTGTCTTCCAAAATTGCTATAAGTGTTGACGCAAACACTTTAGATACTGACCAGTAAAGATGCCTATCGTCTGGAAACATTCTTGGGTAGGCTTCATAGACAATACGGTCTCCTTGCAATATTATCATACCATCCACTTTCTCGCTATTGTTAACATAGTCCTGAAGTGTCAATTCTCCTAATTCAGAAGTAACAATAAACTCCTTGATTTCTTTCCGGTAATCTTCTTTCAGGCTTTTAATATTTCCTTCTCGTCTGAGCATGGCGTTAGTCCAAAATTCAGACATATTTAACTAGATATAACGAGAAATTTCTCCTCCATCATCCCAATTATCCAAATTCCATTGCATAAATACGGATTGAATTTCTTCATTTGAAAAACCATCATAAGTTTGAGCAAATAAATTTGAATATGGAAGAATTAACAAAAGAAGTAATAGTCTGTAATAGTTCATTTTTTTTCAATGATTTACGGTTTTTATAAATTGAGCATAACTATCTTTTAAACGCACATTTTAATATCAATATACGTAGTTTTTTCTACAGGCTGTCAAGTGGACTCTCAAAACTATCAAAAGTATTCTTTGTAATGTGCATGTATATCATGGTTGTCTTTATATCCTTGTGGCCAAGCATCTGCTGTATATAAGGTAAAGGTACTCCAGCATCCATATTATGCGTCGCAAAACTATGCCTCATTACATGCGCAGTTACCTGTTTTGATATATTGGGCTTGCCTTTCGCCCTCTGGATGACTTGTCGCATACTACTGTATGAGTAGCTCTTTCCCTTCTTTGCACCTTCGAATAGATAGCGTACTGGCTGGTATACAGCGAAATACTCCGCCATCATATCGATCAGCTTCTGACTGATGATTACAACTCTATCTTTTTTACCTTTTCCTCCCTTCACATGGACTTGTTTCCTATCCCAATATATATCCACAAGCTGCAGGTTCAATACTTCGCCAGCGCGTAGACCACTGCCATAGAGCATATAGACCATACAAAGATGTTTAGTATTCTGGATGGCTTCCAAAAATAATCGCATCTCATTTTTACTCAATATTTTCGGGATGATGAAGGCTTTCTTAGGTCTTCTGATCTCAACAAGATTCCAAGCGACACCTTTACTCATAAATCTTGACCAAAATTTTATAGCGCTGACCACAACATTCAGACTACTGTCCGACATACCGCCCCTGCAACCATTGATAGGTAGGCATTAATTTTCACTTCGTCTAGCTTATCCATATCATCAACCATATAGTACCCCACAATTTTAAGGAGCACTAAAATATAAGGCTTTGCCGTATTAGAGCTCTTACCCAGTCGCAAAAAAACATTCGCATACTCTTCGAAAAACGGTCGCTTAACTGCATCGATCTTTGACAGCAATACCTTCAGCGATCTCATTTTCTTATCCTCTGGTGAAGGGCCATTTTGATGGGCCGACGACATATTATTAATGATCATGTATCCTTTGGCCTTATAGGATGCGATTATATCTTTTACCATTTCTTCATTGTAGGGCTCTATCCACCTTTTGTAGCCTTTATCATATTGTCTTTTGCTTAGCGATTTGATTAGCCCATTGCTGCTCTTATATCCCTTCAACTTAAATAGCACCGACCCAATATATTCTGGGCTAGTATACACTTCTAGTAGCATCGGCTCTTCCAGATTCCTTATTGTTTCATACAGCCGAGCATATGTTTGTTGATCGAAGTAACTCCACCGTTTCTGAATCGCATCTAGATTATGAATGGTACTCTTCGAATACCACAATTGCACTTTACTATTCCACCATGATTTTTCCAATTTTCTTATGAATGAAATGTCATCATTATTATATAGTATTTGGATAGAAAAACCTTTTGTATTCCAGCTGATCTCCAATTCATTTTTCCGTGAATCAGATATGGACGCGTCTCCTACATCATTGCCAAGGAGAGGCTTCACGTTTGACGATCTATTCGGCTCTATGTTGACTATTTCACGATCTGATGGCAATGATTCCGTGGTGTCACTTTGTAATGGATACTTATGAGGAATATTTATTTTCTTGAAACTAGCATAGGCCGCACTAGTATACGGTATGTAATATGCTGAGAGCGTTCGGCTAAATTTTGCTAGAGGTAATTTTTTAATTGATTTTTTCCAGTCCTCTCTATTCCAGAACTTAAATAAAACAATTTCTTTTTCTCTATGCGTAGCCCTTTGTAATTGGATGTATTGGCTTATCATAATTTAAAAATACATCATTGAACCTATTAGTAGGCTACTTTTTCTGATTTTTTTAAAAAACACAAACAAGCTAGGCAACACACCTAACTAAAATTCTGTATGTAGATCAAGATGGAATTCTGGTATGTTACCCGATTCCATATTTCGGGATTCAGGCAGTTTTGGAAATCGACATTGGAATTGCACCTAGAAATAAAAAACCGACTAAATATATCTCCTCTTTTTATGACAAACATGGTTTAATAATGCAGCCCACAGGATTTTCATCTTGCAAGACTAATTTCAAATTCTTACCCAATCAAAAATTTCGCTTCTTAGCAGAATTGGCCCTTCGTTCCTTAATTCTATTTCGTTTTGTAACGATGTCTTTCCAGCCATCGCTTTACTGGATCGGCCCTTCTGACCTTGTTGCTTTCAGCTTCGCTCAATTAGCATGTATAATCCGTATAACAAAAAGTAGCATAATTACTACTACCTCTCAATGCGTATGGCAGACTACACGTTTTTCACCATCTCCGCCACAGCGTTGATCCACTTAGGATGATCATTCAAACTCTCTACTAAAAATAGTTTCTCTCCACCCATCTCTTCCCATTCTTCTTGGTACTCATCACTGATTTCTATCGTAGTCTCTAAGCAATCTGCAACGAAAGCTGCACTGAATACGAGCATATTCTTATCTCCAGCGGCAGCCCTTTCTTTCAGTGTATCCGTTGTATATGGCTGCATCCAAGGATCTTTCCCTAATCTAGATTGATAACATATCGTGTATTTATCTTTGGGCAATCCTAGTTCTGCAGCGATCAAGTGTGCTGTTTGGTGACATTGTGCGGAATAACAGAATTTATTGGCATCACACATTGTTGAGCAGCAATTCTCTTTTTTCTGGCACCATTTACCCGTTTGGTCTGCCTTCTTCATGTGTCTTTGTGGCACCCCATGAAAACTGAATAATACATGATCCATACTTTCTACATCATGTTTTCGAGCATTTTCAACAAATACCTGTATCATCTCTTTGTTATCATAATACGAGTTGATCATCTTAAGAGGTAGTATCAATTGCTCATTTGAAAGCACTCTCATAACCTCTTCCAAAGCAGAGCCAGTCGAAGCAGAAGCATAATGAGGAAACATAGGAAAAACAATAATTTCATCGACAAATGCTTCTTTCAATTTTTTCATAGCCGACTCAATAGATGGATTCTGATACCTCATACCAAGTTCTACGACATACTCTTTTCCAAGAATTTTTTGAACCTCTTCTTTTACCTTATATCCGTATACTTTGATCGGCGAGCCTTCATCCGTCCATAATTGCTTGTATATTTTAGATGATGCCTTTGAACGGAAAGGAGCAATGATACCCCTCACCAATATCTGTCTTGGTAACCAAGGAATATCAATCACTCTTCCATCTGTCAAAAATTGATTAAGATATCTAAATACACCTCCGTAATTTGGATTATCTGGTGTTCCTAGGTTTACAAGTAATACTCCTTTTTTCATCTTTTCTTATATAAATATATGTCCACGCTTCAAATGAATGCACAATGTAAACGCAAATCAAGCCATGCTGTTTATTCTTTAGGTAAAATTGATGTAAAAAAATATCATTAGTGTATGCGCTAACGTTATCTTCGTCTATTATTTGAACAAATATAAATTAATGTCAAAACCTCTAATTCTCATTACAAACGATGATGGAATCGTTGCCCCTGGTATCAAAGCGCTCATAGAAGTTGCTTCAACTTTTGGTGAAGTGGTAGTGGTCGCTCCCGATAGTCCTCAATCCGGACAAGGTCATGCCATCACACTCGAGCATCCTCTCAAACTCAATAAAGTAGATCCATTTGATGGAATAGAAGCGTATGAGTGCTCCGGAACTCCTGTTGATTGTGTCAAATTGGCTAAAAATGTAGTACTCAAAGGAAGAGAAATTTCCCTTTGTCTTTCTGGAATTAATCATGGAGCCAATAGTTCTATCAATGTGCTGTACTCTGGAACGATGTCTGCAGCCATGGAGGCAAGCATCGAAGGAATAGATTCGATCGGTTTTTCGTTATTAGATTATAGTTTTGATGCAGACTTCAGCGAAGCAAAAAAGATTGTGAAAATTTTAGTCAAAAAAATGTTGGCTAAAAAATTGCCATCCTGTAAACTCCTCAATGTCAACATACCTGCAGGTAAGGATATTAAAGGAATGAAAGTATGCAGACAAGGAAATGGAAATTGGGTAGAAGACTTTCAAGAAGGTCTAGACCCTAGAGGTCAGAAATACTACTGGCTAAAAGGAAAATTTGTAAACTTTGACAAAGGAGAGGATAATGACATCTGGGCGTTGGAAAATGGCTATGTTAGTATTGTTCCTACTGGTCATGACTTAACAGTTCATAAATCAATAGCAAATTTGAAATATCTAGAAGATTAGGCAGTAAACTAACTCTCGACATCTCGAATCTCATAACCTCGAAATCTATACAATTATGATAGAAAAAAATTCATTATTCACAGGTCTTATCGTTGGTGCTATTGTACCCGTTTTGGGCTATATCTTAGTAGAATTCATCTTTGGTTTATTAGCACAAGCGGGTCTAATGGAATATGTATCTGGCGGAGGAGTATCCCGAAGGATGAGAACATTGGCTTTATTAGGAATCTGTACTAATTTGATTCCACTAAATATCTGTCGAAATCGGAAATGGGATGATACAATGAGAGGAATTGTTTTTCCTACACTACTCTACGTTGGTTTCTGGATCTGGCAATTTGGAGGAATCTTCTTTTCATAATGAAATACTATATCATAGCTGGCGAACCTTCAGGCGATCTTCACGGCTCAAATCTTATGAAATCCATCTTAGTCCGTGATCCTAATGCTGAATTTAGATATTGGGGAGGAGATCATATGGCCTCCATTGCAGATGGAATGATCACTCATATCAAGGAGACATCTATCATGGGTTTCACCGAAGTGCTAAAAAACATAGGTAAAATTAGAGATTTCTTCAAAAAAGCAAAAGCAACAATCCAAGAGTTCCAACCAGATAAGATCATTTATATCGACTATCCAGGCTTTAATCTTAGAATGGCAGAATGGTCAAAAAAAGAAGGATTCTATAATGTGTTCTACATTTCCCCTCAACTTTGGGCTTGGAAAAAAGGAAGAGTCAAAAAGGTAAAAAGGTATATTGACGATATGATCTGCATCCTTCCGTTTGAAAAGGATTTCTATTCAAAATATGACGTAGATGCGCATTATGTTGGCCATCCTCTACTCCCAATGATTCAAAGCTTTGTTGCAGATCCTAACTTCTTGGATAAATATAAGCTAGGGGATAAAAAAGTGTTAGCTATACTTCCGGGTAGTCGTGAACAAGAGATAATCAAAATGCTACCTGAATACCTCTCAGCTGCAAGCCAGTTTAGAGATGAATATCACATCGTTTTGGCAGCTGCTCCAAATGTAAATCGTTCATTCTATTCTGATTTGATTGGAAACCATAGAAATACGATCACAATCATAGACAATGACACATATAACTTGCTTTCAGTTGCCGATTTAGCACTCGTTACAAGTGGAACAGCAACACTAGAAACAGCACTTTTTAGGGTGCCGCAGGTGGTTTGTTACAAAACTTCATCCATTAACTATGCTATAGGAAAACGATTGGTAGATCTAAACTACATCTGTTTGGTCAATTTGATACTAGATCAAGGATTGGTGACAGAGTTGATACAAAATGAAGCACAGTCCAATCAAATCGTTAAAGCCTTGCAAGACACTTTAAATAGAAAACATGAAATCAGTCTTGGTTATGAGACACTTATTAGGACTCTTTCGAAGAATAGAATTTCAGCCAGTGATGAAGTAGCCAGAATCGTCACAACTTTCGTTTAGGGTACAATTCTGTATTTTCCAATATCTTCTCTACCTTTGCTTCTAGAATTACAAACATTACGACTTATGGCTGGCAATACATTTGGCACACTCTATAAAATCACAACGTACGGAGAATCTCACGGTAAAGGTATTGGTGTAGTAATAGACGGATGCCCATCAGGTCTAGAGCTAGATGAAGATCACATTTTTGCAGAATTAAAAAGAAGAAAACCAGGTCAGTCCAAAATCGTCACTCAAAGGCATGAGAATGAAGAATTTGAGGTGCTCTCTGGAGTATTCGAAGGCAAAACTACTGGTACTCCACTGGCTATATTTATCCGAAATCAAGATCAACGTTCAAAAGATTATAGCCACATCAAAGAGAAGTATCGCCCCAGCCATGCAGACTACACATACAGTGAGAAATATGGAATTAGGGACTATAGAGGCGGTGGAAGATCTAGTGCTAGAGAGACTGCTGCAAGGGTAATAGCTGGTGCTGTAGCTATGCAAATCCTAACTAAAATGGAAATTGATATCAATGCATATGTATATCAAGTGGGTGATATAAAACTAGATTCAAAGATAAAAGTCGACTTTACTAAAATCGATGACAATATTATTCGCTGCCCTCATGCTGAGACTGCTACGCAAATGATAGACTTGATCACCAAAATCAAAAAGGAAGGAGATACTATCGGTGGTGCTATTCATTGTAACATCTCTGGGATGCCGGTGGGTATTGGGGCTCCAGTCTTCGACAAACTACATGCAGAATTGGGCAAAGCCATGCTCAGCATCAATGCTGTCAAAGGTTTTGAAATTGGATCTGGCTTCGATGCAGTCTCCATGAAAGGATCTGAACACAACGATGCATTCGAAAATGTAGATGGTAAAATAACTACCAAGACCAACTTCTCTGGTGGAATACAAGGTGGAATTAGCAATGGTATGGATATTACATTTAATGTAGCATTCAAACCAGTAGCTACTATTATTAATGCTCAAGACTCAGTAGATAAAGATGGGAATGCTACAACAGTAACTGGTAAAGGAAGACATGATCCTTGTGTTGTTCCTAGAGCTGTACCGATTGTGGAATCAATGGCAGCTATGGTTATTTTAGATCATATTTTGATTGATCGCAGTACAAGGTTGGATGATTTAATAGGTAAGTAAGTATCGGTATTCAGAAGTAAAAGTCTTTAATTACTTTTAACTATAACTTTATGCATCCAATATTTTTTTTTACGAT
>CAXBGT010000150.1:0-14268 GCA_963975265.1 uncultured Saprospirales bacterium | reverse complement strand
CTAATAAAGATGGAGCGAGAAACTTCAAAATAATGACTGCTCCAGAAGATAAAACCAGTCAAGAAAATTGGACAGATCTCATTGCGCACAGAGATGATGTATTTGTGGAAGGCTTAGATTTATTTAATGACTTCATGGTTGTGAATGAACGAATAGAGGGCATTAGTAAGATGCGAATCATGCCTTGGAACGGAGGGGACCATTATATCGATTTTGGTGAGGAGGCCTACACTTCTTCTCCAGGTGTGAATATGGAATTCGATACCGATATATTGAGAGTTGGATTTACTTCTATGACAACGCCGAGCACAGTATACGATTATGACATGAGAGCTCGTAAGCTGAAGCTGATGAAGCAGCAAGAAGTCGTAGGTGACTTCAAACCGGATGATTATGAATCAGAACGAATCATGGTCGAGGCGAGAGATGGTGTCAAAGTACCTGTATCAATCGTGTATAAAAAAGGGTATAAAAAGGATGGGTCACAACCCTTATTGCTCTATGCATATGGATCTTACGGGTATAGTATAGATCCATATTTTAGCTCAGTGAGATTAAGCTTACTTGATCGTGGATTTGGATATGCGATAGCGCACATCAGAGGTGGACAAGAACTAGGAAGAGACTGGTATGAAAACGGTAAATTCTTAAAAAAGATGAATACGTTTACTGACTTTATTGATGTAGGAGATTATTTGGTTGATCATAAATATGCAGCAAAAAACCAATTATATGCGATGGGTGGTAGTGCCGGTGGCATGCTTATGGGTGGAATCGCGAATATGAGACCGGAGCTATGGAACGGAATCGTGGCTGCTGTCCCATTTGTGGATGTAGTAACCACTATGCTAGACGACTCAATCCCACTCACTACTGGCGAATATGACGAATGGGGGAATCCGAATGACGAAATATTCTATCGATATATGAAATCCTATTCTCCGATTGATAATGTAGAAGAGAAAGACTACCCATCGATCTTAATTACTACTGGATATCATGATAGTCAAGTACAATATTGGGAGCCAGCAAAATGGATTGCAAAGCTCAGAGATATGAAAACTGATAATAATCCACTGTTAATGTATTGTAATATGGATACTGGACATGGAGGCGCATCTGGGCGATTTCAGAAGTACAAGGAAGTCGCTATGGAATATGCTTACTTGCTTGATTTAGCGGGTAAGGCGAAATAAGATAAAATTGAGAATAATAAGTCTCTTATTGATGTCCTCTCGATATTATTGAGGTGATTTTGGTGAAAATTATGGTTATAACCTTAAGATTTTTTGTTCCATTTCCCAAACGGTATGGAAAAACTAAAATTCGGTAAAACAAATTCACTAGAATAGAGTACTCCAAATAGCACACTATGTCCATTCTTAAACGTATACTCGATCATAGATGTGCCGACTAAGTATTTGCTTATAATCATTGCGTCAGTTACAAACCTTGTCTTCCTACCTAATGCCACATTCCAATTTATCATAGGAATGAAAAGAGGATTATCTTCATCTGAGATTATTCCTATTGTAGGGGCAAAAGTAAAGTTGCTTCTCTTTCCTCCAAAAGTAACCAGAACGGAGGTAAAGATTAATCCTCCTTTTTCATTGAACATAATCTTATTAGAAAACCCAATGCTTACCGACTCGTTAATCGGCTTACCATAATTTACTCCCAATTGAATAACTGGAAGAAAAGCACCATTTTCACTGATTAAAGAAATGAATTCAAAACCAAAAGAAAGATCGAGATTATCTTTTACTCCATAACTAAAATTATTACCAAAAAGGAAGTAATTTTTATAATAATTATTCCCTTTCCCATTATTCCGAGCGGTAGATACGTAGTAGGGTTCACTTACATTCTGAATCTCTGAATAGAGCGAAATTCCTTCATGAAAATCTAGTAGGTCTGTTTTCGCAAAACCTTTCAATTGGGATTCTTCGACATATACAAATATAGAATCATTAGTAATTCTGCACAACTCTCCATAATACTTCTGATTATCAATTGCCGTGATAGTAACCGAGTCCATTTGTGTTTGACTCCAACCAAATGAACTTAAAAGTACTAGACTGGCTGCAATAATAAACTTTCTCAAAATCATTTAATTTCTTGAAGGAATGTAATTGATGTAAGCAATGAAGAAAAGCCTCTTTTTATAGAAGGGCAAGGGATATTCTCCAAATTCTTCCTTTCTAAAACGGCTTACTTTAATTTTTTGTTATCCAAACTTCTTAAAGTATTCTCTTCAAGAAAAAGCGTATAACCATTTTATTTGCTCTGAATTCTAGATATTACTAAGGAAATAGATCGAACTGAAACCTGCATAACGAAGAGACTTGTGTTAACACACTGTTGTTGGTCGTAGGCTCCTGCCTACGATCTTAATACGATTATCTTATATTTCCTGACCTCTAGTCATATATTTTATTGAAGGAATGTAGTTGATGATAGAAATATACAATTGATTATCTTTCAAATGAATCAGACGTGTTCTTCAAAGTCATCTTTTTTCAAACGGCGAGATGTGATTTCTGGTATACTAACCACTTCAAGCTTAAACAACCCAAAAAAGTGGACCAATCAATAACTTTTACAAATTGAACCCTAAGATCTTCCAATTGATGTAGACTGTAGAAAAATTTCGCTAAAATATACTCATTGAGAACTAACTAAATCAGCGATATTATTGCTATTATTTGCACTAGTGTATTCTAAAACACTCTCTTAATGAATCTCAAAGTGTGCGTATAACTCCTCTTTCCTTGATGATAAATACCAAAGTGATCTAACTTATCAATTCGAACCATACCAGACGCATGGATGATGTAATTGTCTGCTAAGATGATTCCTACATGGTGGATTCTACCTTCTTTATTGACAAAATATGCCAAATCACCTACATTACTTGCCGCTACAAAATCTACCATTTCCCCAACCTCGGCCTGCTGGTAGGCATCTCTTGGCAGTTTGATACCAAATATTTTAAAAACTGCTTGAGTAAATCCTGAACAATCGATTCCAAATGGACTTCTACCTCCCCATAGATATGGCGCATTGATATACTTTTTTGCAACTTTAATTAGCAAATCTGGCGTCATAGATATTTGATCTGGAGTAATTATTTGTCCACTATAGACAAGTTTATCTCCTTTTACTTTGAATGTCATACCATCATATTGAGGTAAACTACTCGCAGCGACAATTGGAAATGATATATCACCAGACATAATTGGATGTGCTACTTCTAGTGGATACGCCCTATTCTGCGTATGATCGACAAACTCATCTTCGCTAAGACCTAATAATTGTTTTGGATCCATCCATCCTTCGTAATTGTCCCATTCACAACGAACCTTGACCCAACTTTTATTCTTTTTGGTTTGAATGATAACTAGTTCGCCAAATAATAATTGAGAAATCATCTCTGAAGCATCATCAGCTTTTTTCCTAATCGGAGCTATGCTCACATGACAAAGGCCATGTGTCTTAGGAACTTTTATTTTAGCTTTCTTTTGCTTCACTTAATTTGATTGTACGTAGCATATGCACTTCTCTAGTTGAAGTGGTCTTAATCCTATATCAACAGCAAAATTACTGCCAAAAAAACACTTGAAGCTGGTAAAACTAGCTCAAAACGCACAATGATCTTTTCAATATGCTAATGATCAAACATTTCTATATCTTCGTCATAATGAAATATTTACTATCATTCATTTTTGCAATTCTTACTTTCACAGCTTGTAAAAGAAGTGTCCCCTCTCCTATTCCACCATCTCATGATTACTGCTACTTGTTAGCAGGCACACAACAACATGATACTTTCGAGCCTAAAAGTGTAGATTTTTTAACCAGAGACGGAAAGACTGGTATCTATGTCCTTGAAGAAGGATCTAATGCAATTACAACTAGAGCTAATCTGAGTCTAAATGCACTAGAGACTATGGATATTCAATATTTTATATTTTCTGAAGATAATATAGGGACGATATCTTGTGATTATATGCTACGAGCTGCTTGCCGAGGTGTAAAAGTGAGAGTAATCGTGGATGATTTGCTTTTAGATACAGACTACAATTATATTCTAGCCTTAGACCAACATGAGAATGTTGAAATCAAAATCTATAATCCAAATATGAATATCGGTAAGAATATGGTTTATACCTTATTCAAAGCAACTACAGATTTTCGTGGTATCAATCAGCGAATGCATCATAAGACTTATATTGTGGATGGCACTGTAGCTATTACAGGTGGTAGGAATATTGCTGATGAGTATTTTGATTTCGATCACGAGTATAACTTTAGAGATCGAGACGTCCTACTAGTTGGTGGACAAGCTACTGAGATTCAAGATGCATTCGATGAATATTGGAATTCTGATCTGAGCGTTTCAGTTTCTGAATTGATCGAATACTCATCAGAAGACTATGATCCATTTGTTGTATATAAGTACATATACGATTACTCGAATGACTCTCTTAATTATTGGCCAAAAATTAGAAATTATATTCCATATGCGGTTGCTTCGGTTGTGAGTTCTGAAGATTTTCATTGGGTTGACGATCTGCAATTTATCTCTGATGTGCCAGGCAAAAACGATGGTTCAGAAGGACTTGGAGGTGGAGGAAACACAACTTCAGCATTGATCGACTTGGTGAATAGTGCTAAAAAAGAGATTTACATTCAGTCGCCCTACCTGATTGTTTCAAGTCTTGGTCTTAATTTATTTAAAAATGCTGTCGATCGAGGAGTGGAGGTATATATTTTAACCAATAGTTTAGCATCTACGGATAACTTAGAAGCGTATAGCGGATATCAAAGAAACAGACAACGGCTTCTTAATGCAGGAATACATCTCTACGAATACAAACCCGATGCTGCCATCCGAAAGAACCTAATGACCGGCGATTTGCAGAAGAAACTTGACTATATCCCTGTTTTTGGACTGCATGCAAAGTCTATGGTAGTTGACGATTCTATTTCCGTTATTGGTACATTTAATCTTGATCCTCGAAGTGCTAATCTTAATACTGAATGTATTATTATTTTATCTGAACCAGATATAAATACCAAGATGAAAAGCATTATGAAAAAAGAGCTAGAACCTCAGAATGCTTGGCATGTAATTCATGGGTCTAATCCAGATGCTGAAGTTGGTCAATGGAAGAGATTTAAGGCGTGGACTAAGGGGGTAGTACCAGTTTCGGTGCTCTAGTTATGATTCAGCTGGCCTTCAAACTTAACATAATATCATCTCATATTTTCACATATTCTTCTTTGTCTTCAGTGATGATCATTGCATATGGTGAATAATAGTTATTATCTATTTTAGCTTTACCTTACTTGTTTTAAGACCTAAGAAAACTGGTATTTGAAATAAAAAAAACGAAAATTATAAAATATAGTTATGAAGTTTTATAGGCATAATGCTTGCAGTAAGTATTGAGCAAATCATGATACATCAAAAGCTAATTAAAGTTAGAAACTAAGATTAACTAAATGTTGGAAAAAATAATTGGTTGGATACCTGAAAATAACCGTCTTGAAAGGATTTGGTTGATGGCTAAATTCGGTTTTGTCACAAGATATTACGGGTCATTTCTAGGTTTATTTTGGGCACTATTGATACCATTATTTCAGTTACTGGTGTTTTTCATGGTCTTTACCTTTGTATTTAATAACAATACAGATAATTTTCTTTTGTTCCTTTTCATAGGGATTATCATGTTTCAGCTTTTCACAGAATCGGCTACTGTTTCAATGGGTATATTCAAAACAAAAAGTTATTTACTTGAAAATATACAAATCAATAAATTAGATATTTTCTATTCCGCTATAGGTGCAACATCTCTAGGTTTCATATTTAACTTCACTGCATTTGCAATCGGTAACTTCTTATTAAACGACTCATTTTCATGGTCAATTTTGTTGTTCCCCCTAATCCTTGCCAATTTGCTTATTTTGATCCTTGCCACCCAACTGATATTTTCTACTATCAGTATATATCTAAAAGATATAGATAATATTTGGTTTGTTATCAACACACTTTTATTCTGGGGTTCAGGAATATTTTTTGATTTAACCAAATTGACGGAAAAAGCTGCTCTAATTAAATACATAAATTCTATAGCGGGTATCCTCAAGGAAATAGAAATAATATTTCATGATATTGTTGCGTTTGCAGAATTAGATCAGTTTGTCGATACACAAGTGAAGTATTATTCTACAGGAATGATGGCTCGATTAAAATTCGCAATTGCCGTCCATGCTGATGCAGACATATTCTTGATGGATGAATTTTTTGGCGGGGTTGGAGATGCTAGCTTTAAGGAAAAATCGGAAGCTGTATTTCATAAATCTCTTGTAAAAGGGCGAACAATTGTACACGTGAGTCACTCTTTTCAAACTATAGTAGAACACTGCAACCGAGTATTATTATTACATCAGGGAGAGAAGGTTGGTATTGGTACTTCAGACGAAATTATTCCAGAATACGAGAGGCTTTCAAAGAAAAAAAGAACATAATATGTCGGTTTATGCCATACATCAAGAAGATCCAAAATTTATATTCATCATCAATTACAAGGTAATGTACTCCTCCTTGTATGAAATCCTACCTAAACATTTTCCAAATATTAAGTTCTTTTATAAGAAGCAAATAAGAAATATCAAATTCCAGAAATTCCAGAAAATTGCTATTGTTAGAAATCCCTACAACCGAATCGTTTCCACCTATTATGACAAATGCCAAAAAGCCCCAGAATATCATCTGAATAAAGATAAATCACAATTGCAATATTGTCAACATCAACTGCTCAATGCAATTAAGAAAATCCGTAAAGAGAATTTTGAAATAGCAATACCAGCAAAAATTTACACTTTAATTGCAAACCCTCATGAACGAACACTACTAAATCAGAATTTTGAGATCCTAAAATCAATAAGCTTTGAAGAATATGTAAAATGCATGGACCTTATATTAAACACCAAAAATGTCGATGGTCACTTTGAAAAACAATATGATGCTTTTAACATACCAGGTCAAAATCCAATCTATAACCCGAAAAAAGTATACAAAAGCACAAAAATGATCAAACTAGAAAGCATAGATCAGAAGTGGCCAGAGATATGCGATCAGTTGGGAATAAATATGGAAATGCGAAAAATAAACCAGACAGATAATATGAGACCGAAATTTAATAAATTATATTCTAAAGAAACGAAAGCAACTATAGGAAGACTTTATAATATTGATTTTCAAAAATTTGATTACTCGCTTGATTTTTAGTTCATATTACTAACTATAATGTAATGACTATTCGAATTTGGTGTAAATGGTAAAAAACTACATCATACTAGCACATACAAACCCCAATCAACTTTTGCGGTTGGTGTACAAGTTAAATGATGAGAATACTTACTTCTACATTCATATTGATTTGAAATGTGACATTAAAGATTACCAAGAAAAATTTGACCTGCCCAATGTGTTTTTCTTGAAAACAAGAGAACAGTGTGCATGGGGGGATATTAGTCTAGTTGATGCGACAATACATGGAATGCGTGCAGTCTTGAAAGATAAAAGAAAAGGATATTGTATCTTTATCAGTGGACAGGACTACCCTATCAAAAATAATACTGCCATCAATGATTACCTAAAAATAAATGCAGGATTTGATTTTATTGATCTAAAACCTATAAACAAACTTTGGAACAATAATAGAATGCGCTGTAGTATGAACTTCTACAAGTTTAATCTGTCAAATACTAGAAATGATTTGGTACTTATCCCTTCTATATTTTGTAAAGAGTTCTATTCAATGTACACATTAAAACAAGTATGGAGAGTAATAAAAAAAGTATGGAGAGTAATAAAAAAAGGCGACTGGGGAATAATAAATATAATTAAACCTAGAAATTTCCCGAATTACTTTACCCCATTTGCAGGCTCTCAATGGTGGGCATTGACTACCTCAACAATAGAAAAAGTACTCAGTTTCTTAGAAGCAGATAATAGGTACATGCAATACCACCGATTTTCATTTTGTGCAGATGAATTTCTTTTTCACTCAATAATTAATTATTTATGCGAAAAAGGGCAGGTTAAATTAAAAACCAATCTGACATTCGTGAACTGGGACGAAGTCTATACTAAATCTCCCCAAATCATAAAAGCCAACGATCTTGAAAAAATTAAAAGAATGCCTACCCATAAATTATTCGCAAGAAAATTTGATATGTCTGTAGATGAAAATATATTTGATCAAATTGATAATTATATTGAGAACGTGAAGCAAAAACAGAAATTGATCAGATGGCAATAAATCCACAAGAAAGAAACGCAGCTATTATTGAAGCGGATTTCGATTTGATTACAGCAAATCAACACACTTTCATCAATGCCTTAGATCAGAATTCGACTGTGGTAGATTTAGGAGGAAATAGGGGCGAATTCTCTAAGGTCATACTTAACTTATTCTCTTGCAAAAAAGTTATTGTCGTTGAAGGAAACCCACAATTATCATCTATAATCAAAAATAACTTATCTTCGCATGCTGAACAGGCGGAACTGATTCCATCGCTTATTGGCCCAATATTCTCCAAGAACGTTGATTTCCATATCACTGAAAACCCAGAGGCAAGCTCAGTTGATAAATCACTGCATGCTTCCCAGAATATCATTAAAACTGTACGAGTCAAAATGATTACCCTAGATTATATTTATCAACGAATCGATAATGACAGAATAGATCTTCTTAAAGTGGATATCGAAGGGATGGAGTGGGAGGTCCTTAAAAATATGACCAACGATGATTACGAAAGAATTGATCAAATCACTGTCGAATTTCATGATTTCTTAGATTCATCATTAGTATATAAGACAGAAGAAGTGATTGAACATCTCAAAGGTCTTGGTTATAAACTTATTAAGGGAAAATATGAATCAAGAACTCAATACTATGATACCTTGTTCTGCAAACCAAATCTGTATGCTAAACATCTCCTTTGGAAGGATTCAATGAAGAACGTTGACAATAGTACCTTGAGAGTAAAAAACCAAGATCTAAAACACATACTTGTCCAGAAGGTAGAAAACCTGGTATTACAGCAACAGCACCATCAAAAAGAAATTGAAACAATTTATAATTCTCTTTCTTGGAAATTGACTACCCCTCTACGCAAAATCGCCTCATTATTATGGCATAAAAAACGCTTGCATTAAACAAATCACTATCTAAAACATAACAAACCTAAATTGATACATGAGCATTCTTTAAAAAAAAGAGCGACAACTTAATTTTGAGTCCTTGCTCATCATTACATACGGCAGAAGCGGATCCACTTTACTTATGGGAGTGCTAAACAGTATCAAAGGTATCGTCATTCGAGGGGAAAACTACGACTTTTGTTTTCATCTCTATAAGTCCTATAAGGCAATATTAGATACGAAAAATCAGGTTGGCAAAAAAAGCCAAAATCCCTTCTATGGCTCTGATCTGATTGACGAAAATCAACTTCTGAAGGACTATTCGCAGCTAATCAAAAATGTACTTCTGTCAAAACATCTTAAAAACTCAAGTAATATGTTCAAAAATATAACATCAAAAGAACATATTTATCAAAATATAAAGTGCTTTGGATTTAAAGAAGTACGATATGAAAGGCACTTGGGAGAGTTTGAAGAATATCTATCATTTCTAGAGAAAATATTTCCTATCCCATGCTATGTATTCAATACCAGAAATAGAGAGGATGTATTAAAAAGCATGAAAGCTGTTGACTTTTATACTGAAAAACCATTTGATTTGAATTACTTAAAAACCATTGAGGATGCTTTTCAAGATTATATTAATGGACATCCTAATAATACATTCCATATTAGTTATGAGGATGTCGTCACAAAATCTGAAAAATTAAAAGAATTGTTTACTTTTATTGGGGTAACCTGCAGTGAGCAACAGATTGATAAAGTATTATCTCTTAGGCACAGCTATTCTCCAGCTCAACAACATGTACGTAAATTACAATCATAAACTCTCAAAATAATATTTTATTATCGACTAATTCGATTGGTTTACACTTCTAATAAAGCAAATGGAACAAAGAGACTCATATATTAATCAATACTTCGATCATGTTTATGTTATAAACTTAGAAAAACGGCCAGACCGCAAAATTGCCATGCTCCAAAAGTTGAGTCACCTGGGCATTCAAGCGGAATTTGTTGAAGCTATTGATGGATATACCTCTCAAAATAAGAAAGAACACCAGCACTATCTTGAACAACCCCTTGGTCTTGAAGACAGTCATCATCTGGAAATAGAATCTCAAAGAAAGTTAATCAAAAGTCCAGGTGCATGGGGCTACCTAAAAACCTATCTGGGCATATTGGAGGATGCAAAAAAAAGAGATTTTCAAAGAATATTATGTTTTGATGACGATGTATTATTCCACAAAGACTTTGAAAATGAATTTAAGAAAGGGGTGCAAGATATTCCAGACGACTGGAAGCTATTATATTTGGGTGCATCCCAATATGTTTGGAAAAATCCTCAAGGATTAAGTTATCCTGATGAAAATAAGAAAGAGATTGATCCCAACGAACCTTTTTATTTTCCAAATAGGACTGACGGAGCGTTTGCAATTGGAATTGATGCCTCAGCATTTCATATACTGATTTATGATATTTTGAGAATGAATTGTCCACTCGATTCAGGTCCTCTTCGCTCCGTAATGAAAGCCTCTCCTAAAAAATGTTTTGTGCTTAATCCTAATATTGTTATCGCGGATGTTTCAGAAAGTGACATCAGAGGGGGACAAGAACAACAGGAGTTGGCAAAGCTGTTAAAATGGGATATGGACAACTTTGACTTCCCTCATCCACTGGACTTGGTTAGTATAATCATGCCTGCATATAATGCGGAAAAGACAATTCAAAAATCTATTCGGTCTATACTTATACAGAGTTACCCCGATATTGAGCTCATTGTAGTAAATGATGCAAGTTCAGACAATACTGTCAATATCATCAAGCGTATAATGGAGGAAGACCCAAGAGTACGTCTTATATCGTTGCCCACAAACAAAGGAGTTGCTAGTGCAAGAAATGAAGGAATAAAAGCTTCCAATGGGGAAATCATATCTTTCCAAGATGCAGATGACATATCTTTAAAACATCGTATTTCCTATCAACTTATTCCTTTATATGAAAAGAATATGTTGTTTAGTGTTTGTAGATTCTATAGGAGTAGATGTAGCATGGAAGAGCTAGACATTAATGAGCAAGAAGCGACTATCGAATTAGTGAAAAAGCGAAGACTGCGGAATAGCGTAGGTATTTACGAGTTCAGAGACCAAGCAATAGTAGGACTTGTAACAGGTATGTATAAGAGAAGTACATTTGAAACATATGGTCTATTTGATGAATATCGGTTTGCAGAGGATTTGGAATTTGTAGAGCGGATTTTAAATTACAAAACAAATCAAGAATTTAGTAATAGATTCAATGGCCACACATTCTTGAGTGAGCATACTTCTATCGTAAATTTATTTGAACGAATAGATATTCCTTTGTATGTAAGCTCAGAGATGAATGAAAACAACTTAACTGTTCAATATGATAAAAAAGAAAAGGAGAGTCTCTTGATTCAGGAAACTTTCCGAAAAAAATATAGATCAGGAGGACTTAATCAATTTATGAAACTATCAAAACGTAAAAAGAACACTAAAAGACCCACTTTCAAATACAATACCTTAAAAATAAACTCTATCGTTGTTTTACCAGAGATAGAACATCAGATACTTTTGAGCCTGATCAATCAAGGAGAGGAAATCAAGAAAGAGAATCTTACATTATCGGAAATTCATAACTCTTTTAGCTGGAGAATTACGGCTCCTCTACGATGGGTTGGGGCTGTGGTATCTTCTTTTATTAAATAATACTGTGCCCACTTATGAATTGTATGTTCCATAGAAATATCTTAATAGATAAATACAAATCAATTTACTTTTTCCTTCCTAAAACTGGAAGCACTTCGGTTAAATCAAACTTAGCCAAGTTACTTGAAATGGAAAACACAGAAGAATTACCACATGGAATACACAACCCAAAAACTTTCCCTTTTCCATTTGTTAAACAGAATGAACTGGATTCTACCTACAAGGAATATTTTAAATTTACCATAGTTAGGAATCCTTGGAGTAGATTAGTTTCATGCTACAGGGATAAAATTCGACCTGCTGAGTACAATAAAAATGGAATAATAAATGGCGTAGCCATACCACTTATAAACTGTAGTGACAAATTTTATGGTGGCATGTCTTTCGGTTCTTTTGTTGACGTAGTTTGTTCTATTTCAGATGCTACAGCTAACAATCATTTTCGTTCACAGCTTTTTCAACTCACAAATTCTGAGGGAGAATTATTGGTCAATTATATTGGCAAATTGGAATCACTCAATGAATCACTCAATGAGATTACTCAGAAAACAGGTATCCCAGGTAATGAGATGCCTCATTTCCATAAAACTTCGTCTAAGCCTTATTTGGAATATTACAATAATGAATTGGTTGAAAAAGTAAAACAACGATTTAAAGAAGATATTGATTTTTTTGAATATGAATTTCAGTCTACGACAAAAATGCAATCCTTTGGAACCATTAAGAAGGTGCAACGAAGCAAAATAAATAACTCTACTTTTATGAAGGATTTATTAAAAGAAAAACAAACTAGTCTTAGTATGCAGAATAAAAAGGAATAGGTTCAATATGCTTCAAATTGGAGAAAAAAAATACAACAACTAATTGCCAATCTTAAAAATTAATTCTCGTATGAAAGTAATTTATTTTTATCATATTCCTAAATGCGGTGGCAGCTATGTATTTTATCTTCTTAAAAAGTTTTGCAAAAAATTAGATGGTGAATTTGTACCTTTTATAAACCTTGACCTAAATAAAAAAAATAAAATCCTTGATGAAGAATTCAAAGAATTTATAGGATCAATAAAAGACTACTCAAAGAAGGAAGTACTTTTCATCCATCATCATCACGGTTATCCAGGTATTCAAGAAATGCACGATGAAATCCTAGAAGCTAAAAAAGCTATTAGTGATAAAGGAGGTGAAATGTTAATTATTTCTACAGTTCGAGATCCAATTTCCTATTCTATTTCTAAAGTAAATTATTTACAAAATAAGGGAAATGATATTACTTATGAAGATATCATAACGATACCTACAAATCACAATATGCTCTCAAAGTATTTAAATTACAACCATGTTGATAGATGGTTAAATAATCCTGTAGAGGTAAATATTCCACAATTAGAAAAAACTATTTCTTTGTTTGATAGAATCTTCTTGACAGAGGATATGGATGGGTTCAATAAATTTCTCAATGACTTTTTAGGTACAAGAAATATCACTATTAAAAAGAAAATCAATAAAGGAAAATTAACCTGCTTACCAACCGAAGAAGAAAGGAACAGCATATTGGAGTTGAATCATATCGATCAGCACTTCTATGACTTGATAAAAAATAAAATGCCCAAGAAAAACAAGTTTTTAGGCTTTCTTTATTCCTACTTTCCTAAACGGTCATTTGAGTAAGTTATTAATCTCTGTTATTCTAAATGACTTAGAAATAAACTAAATGGATGAAGCAGATAATGTAAAATCAGTAGCACTTCTCTATCCTAAGTTTGAATCCATCTTGATCAATGGTACACTTTGCATGATAATTGATCGGATACTTTAGGTGATAACATGCAATCGAATAAATAGTATTGACCCCAGGGCAAGGCCTGGACCCTAACAAATCGATACAAGCATCTAGCTATTAAATCTAATATCCCTCGAAAAGCGGGAATAGTTCAACTATCTATTTTGATTGCGCAGCTTCGCTACTTTTCAAAACAGAGTTTCACTAATAAAAAGCATCAAAAAATACTAATTTACATTTACCCCTTCAAAAGCTAAACTAGATTCAAATATCAAATCTGATTTTTAAAATTAGAAACCATGTGATTTTTTTATGCTCGCCAATTTCAATAGAGTGAAATTTCATTATTTTGAAAAACCACAGAACCTTTGAGAAAATTAGGATCACTACTGGATTAATAAAATGAAAATTGAAATCTTAGTACAATCCTCTAGCAAAAAGAATTTTGTGCTGTATCGAAATCATTTAAAAAGTTTGCTGTAAATGTAACCTTCCCCAAGTTAGGACAGGTGTTAAGTTAAAAATATCCATTTAAATAA
>CAXBGT010000149.1:0-14350 GCA_963975265.1 uncultured Saprospirales bacterium | reverse complement strand
AGTTCCTATTGAGGAAAAAGTAGCAGAACTATAAAATGAATTTAGAGATGAAAGGTTAGTGCCTAAGTAATTCCATGAAGGTGGATTAGCTACTGTAGTTTCCGTATCTACTGATAATCCTCCAAGAATTGTCAGTGGATAGCTAGAGGAATACCCTGTGTGTTTTGTTGGTCTGAAAAACAAATACTTTAACGATCTTGGGTAATTGTTTGCTTCATTGCTAATTGATCCGACACTAAGAGTAGCTAG
Source organism: uncultured Saprospirales bacterium (assembly GCA_963975265.1). Taxonomy (GTDB): domain Bacteria; phylum Bacteroidota; class Bacteroidia; order Chitinophagales; family Saprospiraceae; genus CAJXUU01. The sequence continues at coordinate 14,101 of CAXBGT010000149.1, read as the reverse complement.
TGCGAATGCCATTGTGACGCGTGAATCAATAGTTCGTGAACTGTAAACCCCATCATACTTGTCTCCCATAATACACCCTACCAAGTTTTGAATGTGGGCTGATGTTTGACATCCACCCGTACCTTCAGGATTCCAAACATACCTTCTCCATTGCGTCTCCCACCAAGGCGTCTTAGGTTCTGGGTTGTCATCTTCCCAGGCCTCTTTGATGGCAGTTAAGATATCGTCTCGTTTATAATAAAAATTTATTTGATGTATAAGTTTGTGACCCAAAGTAGCATATTCAGAAGTTATAGTATTAACCCGTCCACTCAATGACGCAACAGCCCGTTGTGTCTGAGTACCTGTAAATCCATTAATTTTTGAACTAAAATCAGACAATATTGTGCCCGAGTGAAGTGGGGAGCTCTCCACCGTCGTCGGTCCTTGAGATATATTTGTTACTCGTCCTGCGTTATGGTAATCACTTCCCGGTTTACCTGGTAGTGGTCGAGGCTGTTGTACACTGCCTACTCCTGTTACCATACCACCAAAAGGTCCAAATGTTTGAAACCCACCACCTCCCAACCTTTGATGTTCTTCTTTACACCACTTTGCTAAATGGTACAATCCAGATTGCTTTACACCTCTCTGAGTTGGATACTTATAATTTGATGTTATTGAGTTTCTAACTTCTATATTTCCAACATCCTCTATTAGATCGTTACATTTTACAATTTCAGTTTGGGCATCCATTATCTGTTGTTCTATAAGATCATCGAGCTCTGAATCGATAACATCATCTGGATTAAACTTTACGGATGGGAATTTTAACCCATCCTTGTTAATAAATATTCTTATATTGACTGCGTGGACGCCACATAGATACTGTTTTACAAAAGTTGCTCTCTCATGTGAATATGAAAACTCTCTATCATGTCGTCTAAAAAGCATGTGCACTCTGATCCGTCTTGTACCTGGAGGAATTGAAAGGGAATTATATCCTATTACAAAAGCTTGCCTTCGTTTGGTTGGCCTGAAACTATCCATTTCAAACTCCTTCATCAGCTCATCATTTGTATCGTAAAATTCATATCTAAGCCTTGCTTCATCATGACAGTGACGGATAGTTTCATCATAATTATTAGCCTGTCCACCCGTTCGCGTTCCATTTGGTGTGGCAATTTTCCCATTATATGAACCATCATATTTGTAGGTTTTAATTTCCCTAGCTTGTCCTAAATATCCAAAACATTTTGCCTCAACATCAAATACCCCTTCAATCTTTCTATCAATAATATCTAATGTAGTGGGATCTGTTATAAACACATCTTGATATGCTGTTGTAAGATTTCCTCCTGGATTTTCTTTGATGAATGTGTGAGTGTTACCACTCGACATCCGATATGTATGATCTTGTGCTGTGAAAAAGGCTAGGCCATCTCTATGTGCATATAGAGGATCTATTCCTCCTGGATCTGGAAATCTGGCTTTGTATCCTACCCAAGAATGATCTCCTGATTTGCCCCAAAACTTTTTTAATTTTATTGATCCTAGTTGAGGAGTCCAACCAGAAAGTCCATTTTCAGCCATTCCATTCTGTACCAAGTTTGGTCCAAATTGGCTTGGGCTCGGTGTAACAATCTCAACATCTACTGAATCACTTGTCGTGGTTCCAAATGCATTAGTTGCTGTGAAGTAATATGTTCCAGTATCAGCTGATGTTGGTTTTTCAACTGAGTATGATAGTCCTGTGGATAGAGATGTTCCATCTTTATACCAAGTTACTACAATACCCCCACTTTCACGATCTAGATTATTTTCACCTAGAACGCCACAATCGATAACAAATGGATATCCCTCGAGAACTCTTCGATTGTTCTGTGTTATAATCGCTGTGCTATTATCTGTATTTGCCATAATTATCCCAAAGGCTCATTGCCAAAGTCAATCTTTGCGTTTGGCTGATTTGTTATTACCGGAGCTCTACCCTTCATTCCGAATTTATTATTTATCGACGCTAACTGATTCATGTCCGTATTTGGTTGGCCAAGAATGATGGCTGCATCCTCTAACGTTACTGAGTCAGTTATGTGAATATATTTTGTAAAGCCAGTGTCACTTAAAGTAATTGCTCCTGTCAGTGTATCCGATAGTTGTGCAGTCTGATCTAGCATTATTCCTTGCTTAGATGCTTCTTTTATATCTGCGAGGTTACCAGTTGGTACTATGGATGGATCGTTTGTAGCAGCTGGTAGGAAATGTGGTCCTCCCAACTCAGTTCTCATTATTTCACCAAGTGCCTCTAGTATCTTATTCCCTCTAAGGCCTTTATTCTTCGGCTTCCCTTTACCATATAAACCATAATAAGAATCTCCAATTACAGTATCAGACATTCTTCCAAAATTACTTCTAGCGGAATCACCGTATTGTGGTGATCTTACCCAGCGGAAGTATGGTCCTACATATGTCTCAGCTGCATTGGTTGGTACCGTTCCATCATTTCGCTTAACGAAAAACTCACCACCATCTGTATTTAGTACTTCTATATAATCAGCCGTGAACCAAGGATCCGTTTCAGTTACTGGAACGAATACATAGTCTTCTTGTGGATTGTAGCTATTATACTTCCGTGACGTAGAAAGTATTGATGTAAGTCGTTGAGAACTTTGCTGAGTTCTTGAATCAGCTGATTCGTTTGTTGTATTGCCTCCAGTATAAGCCATTTATTATCTCACCACCTTGAATACAAAGTCTTCATCGAAGTATTGCTTTTTAGTTCCACGATCTACTCTAAACACAAACTTGTAATATCGTTCTGGTTGGAGACCGTCCATCCAGAAGTCGAAATAGTTTCCATTAGCATCGCAGCTTATTTTTGTGTAATCCGTGTCGAACTCTATTACATATTCTTCAGTATGTACATCTTTGATTCCCCAATATGAAGTAGTCGGTAAGTATTTTACAGTTGAGTAATCGGATGAAGTCGCGTACGTTTTAGTTGGATATTTTTCTCTACCCATTACGGTTATACGTTCTCTTGACTCTTTTTTATATTCCCCTGCATTATTTTTTGGATATACTAATATAGTATCTGCAGTTAGTTCTGATAAAGTTCCTGGAGTGTGTGTTGAATCATCCCACTTAATTTCCATCTTGGGAGCATATATTGTATGTGTATCTAAACTAAAATATTTATGCGATCCGTAACGATTGCTGTTAATCTCATTTACATCAGTCCGTTTTGTAATCCACCCATCATTAATTAACGATCCGTCTAAATGTAATGCAACTCCGTTTGTTATATTAATTGATATGTCACCCGATGTTGCTGTCAAATCTTGAGATCCAGTCCACGCATTGTTAGCATGCCACGTACCACCGCCAGAATTAGTTGCCCAGTTATTTGTATCTGAAATTAAAGGATCTTTAGATGTATTCCACAACACACCAGTTGCTAAGTTTGTATGCGTCCAAGATGCTCCCAATTCTGCAATCGGTAGCCCCGTTTCATTTATATGTTTATCTCTACCTAATCCTTCTACCCACGATCTACCAAAACTCATACTCATCGGAAGTACTGCTATTGTTTCTGTGTCTGTGATTGCCGTTTCATGAGATACGTGAAGCTTCATAAATGCGGATGATGATGATGTCGATCCAGTGCTGAATGTTGGTATGATTCCATCTGATATCGATTTATTTAGGCTTGTATAGTCAAAGTATGATAAAATTCTAGTATTGAAAGTTTCGCTGTAAATGGCTCCCGATTGATCGCGCCTTGTAGATCCAGAAGTAATTTTGGTAAGTTCAATTATTTCATCCTTACCAGTATTCTTGCTAGTATCTTCTTCGTATATAGTTGTATCTTTCGTTGGAAAGTAAAAGTAAATCATTTTATATATCTCCTAGTAAGTTGCCAATCTACCAACAATGTCAGTATCCGGATATTTGATTTCGAACACCGAAGGATCCATTGATGGGTATATTATTTTATTTATTGTCGCACCTGCTATATCATAGGCGTGTGATGAATAATCTCCACCTACCTTGTTTACAACACCTACATTTGTAACGGATTGTACACCGTCCACCGCTGACAGTGCTGAGTATATTTCACTTATCAGAATTGGTTCATTGAATTGTATTCTATCAGTTGCATATTTATTCTTCAATATATTAATTCCCTTCAATAGAACTTCATTGGAATTATAGTTTGGTATTGTAATAATCTCAAAATTAATTCCTAAATTGATAACATACCCATCTTTTATATTGATGGCGTCTGTCATTAGTCTGTATTGAGATATATACTGTTGAATATTTATCTTAGTCGCGTGTCCTGTTCCAGTCAGCTTCTTATTTTTATCGTAACTCAAAACATAGAGATTCAATGCTAGTGGATTTGATTCTTCCTCAGATGTATAGGCATTAAGTTGGTAGTCTTGTACTACATATCCTTTTGCTATACTTCCATACCTAGATGGCATTGAATACAACCGGCCTATATAATCTTCACGCGTTACAGCTCTATTTTGAGATCCGTAAGCGGCCATTGCGTTTTGTCTGATTTCTTCAGTTGTCTCAAATGATCGGCCTCCTTGAGCTGAGTCATCATTGGTAACAGCTATTGAGTTTTTAGCTGCTGTCAATGATGCTGCTGATAGGTCTTGCATTGCAACAGCATTTTCGTTGTATGAAACTGATTGAACTTTTGTGAGTTGGTTGGCAGCTACATTTGATTGGATACCATCTCCCGTTATATACGTTACCGTGATTGATACGTTGGAGGGAGCTTCACCATATGCTTTTGTGTACATGAAATTACTTGGATCAAATCCTGCGTCCAATGATGATCTTCCATCTTTAGTTTGCAATCCTATGTTATCTGGATTTGGTATTAGTTCTTCATCTGCTTGTGCTGAGATACCAGCTCCAAATTGAAGTTCCACCAAATTTCCTGAAGTAACTTTAGAAACGAATCTTTTTGGAACTCGCTGCAATTTCAACAAGTATGGTGTTTCAGCACTATACTGGTTTAGGCGAGGATCGGATGCTGCATCATTTCGTACATCTTCAAATACAACATCTTGTGCGAGGTATGGAACTTCTGTCCAACTATTCCCATTTGAATCTAAAACATCTGTGATTCGTATTATATTATTATCCGGTAATCTTATTTTGAAAAATTGTTGAGGATTACCAACAGTTACAGTGAAACTTTTAGACTTACCAGATGTTGCAAAAACATTTTTCTGTAGTAGATATTGGACTGGTTTATTTGTAGCATCATCTGTAGTATATACTGATACTTGTGTTGGATTACCAGAACTCGATGCTGCAAAGTCTACCTGTGAGTTAGTACTGAATTCTATCGGTCCTGTTTTAGACTTTACGATCATCCCTTCTTGTATATTCAAAGCGTAATTGAAGTCAGGCTCTGAGTCTGAAGCTCTGGCTGGTACTAGTTGGAATATTTTCAAATCTACAACAGCTGGTATTGATGGCTTTGGTTTATATCCAAGTGATTGTGCCATTGCGACCACATTATTTCTTTGAGTAGCGTGTGATAACATCGTTTCTTTTATTTGGTCGTCCATATAGTACGATAGGACATCACCTACATATGCTGACATTTCTATCAACATCATTCCTAACGATGCATCACTGAAGTCGTTGTATGTTGATGGAAAGTATGTTTTAGCGTGTTGTACTAAAGCATCTCTAAATCCTGAAAAGTCTTTACTTAAATATCGTATTTCTCGTTTTACGTTTGCTGTTGGCATTAGTATCCTCCTCCATATGAGCTTATATCATTAGCTGCTAGTTCAAAATTCTGTTGTGCTGATCCTCCACCTCCACCTTGGAAGTCAGCTATTGTGAGTGGTATTCCTACAGCTGATGAATCAGCTCCATTATTTATTGAGAAAGTTACGCTGACCGCTACATTAGCTGAGGTTGATGTGCCTCCGTCAAATCTATCAACTGATATGTCTATCAAGGTTACGTATGGCATAAATTCTTGCACTGCTTCTGTTACTGCATCTTGTATTTTTATTATCACCGTTTCATCATTCTGCTCGAATAGTATGAACTTCAATCTAGATCCGAAGTTGGGGTTAGATAACCGTTCTCCTTTAGATGTAAGTAATAAGTTTACCATATTATGTCGCACAGCTTCTATAGTTGTATAGCTTGCATTGAAACTTGGGCCTGTTTGAGTAGTACCGAAAGGAAGTGCGAACCCTATAGCTATATTTGGATCTAGATCAATAGGAGCTATGAACTTAGGAATAAAACCTGCAGAGTAGTTAGCTAGTCCAGCCGTCTCTTGGTTATTCTGTAATTCTTGCGCTGTTAATGGATCCAAATAGTTTGGCATTTACTTACTCCTACTTCTTTCTTTTATTAAATGAATCTGATTTTACCAGCGCTGAGTAATCCTTCGTCAACGCGGCTGCTACTGCATCTGGTATATCTCTACCTTGTCTATCATCTGGTGCCATTTGTTGAGCTGATGGTTTACCACCCCCAAATGCATCCATTGGATTTGCTGCTCTGAAGTTTTTAGCCATATCTGATGTGTGTTCTCCACCACCCATTGTTTTATACTCTTGAGTTTGTTGAGCTGTTTCATTCAACATATCGTTCAACACATCATTACCTTTAATGAACGTTTGCTTAGTATAACCGTTATTACCCCGTGCTTCTTGATGGGCTGGTGTAGAGTCCTCATTCATTAAACTAGCTAATGAAGTTTGTTGAATCATATCAGTTGATATTGGTACAGCGTTCTTTACAGTAGGTTTTGGAGATTTCCTATTCTCCTTAATAATCTGTGCTGCTGCTAGATTGACACGTCTCTTGACGATCTTCTCGATGTCTGGAAGTAATGCTTCCTTAATTGCTTGAATTAGTTCTGATTTTTTCATTTAGTCTCTCCTGGATATAAATATATGTTACATTAAGTTTCTAGCTTGGTATGCTGCCTAAGTCTCCTGCTTGATTAGCAAGATCACTCGCTCCATCCAATGCACCGGCTGCTAAATTACTTGGATCGGAATAATATGCTACAGCAGCTTGTTGTTCTGCAGCCCACTCAGCATACTCTTGTACCAACTTCATATACTCTTCTATCTTTTCTTTATATTTTTTCATTTCTGCTATTATTTTTTCTATTTTTTCCTTTTCCTTCAATATGGGCTTAACAATTTTCTCTTCCAACTCCTTTTTCTGTTTCATGATCTTCTTCATTTCACGTTCTATAGGCTGTATTGGGATTTGGTACGCCATTGCGATTAGCATGTCCTTAATACCATCGAGATCAGCAATCATGGTCATGGATTTTATCTTCTGTGCAACTCCGGTGGTGAACGGAATTGGAATTGCAGGTGCATTTGGGAATCCAGTTTTGATAGCTAAATCGTAAAATGTTGCTAGTAAGTTTCCTAGACTATCAGTTCCATTCTTTAATCCCATTGCTATTGGTTGGACAAATGTCGATTCCCATTCTATTGTAGAACCATACCCTACCCAAGGAAGAGGAGTAAATGGTGGTGTACCAGTTGGAAGTAAGTAAATGCCTGTTATAGTAGCGAGGTGGGCTTGTAACATAGGAACCAATTGTCTAATCGGTTCGGCTGGATCACTCCCTTGGGTCTTGAAGTCAAATAACGGATCAAATGTCATGATAGGATTTCCAGGACTTAGTACTATTATTCCATTGGGTGCACCAGGTGCTGGATTAATCATTGCTCCAGTCCAATATATAGTAACGCCCATGCTGAACATTTGGTATCGTAATGCGCCTGGAACATTTGGGATCCCTGCTGTGATCTCTGCTATCTTGTCCTTGACAACTTTCATTTTTGCATCGATCCTCTTTTTAATTGGTTCGATCTTAGCTTCTATTTTCTTTTTCTTTTCTTCAATAATTGGTTTTAATTTTTCCAACTCTTCTCGTGCTAATCTAGCAGCCTCTTCGTCAGCATTGTCTATATACCATTGTACCTTATCAGTTAATTCTTTGATCTTAGCAACGAACTCTTTAATCTTCTCAATTTTTTCTTGAAGTTTTTTATATTCTTTTTTTATACTCTCGATCTTCTTTTTAAACTTATCAATCTTTTCTTTCTTTGCCGCAATATCCATCTTTGCCAATAAGCGTTCTTTCTCAGCTGCTATTCTTTCTTTAGCCTTAGCTTTTAAATCAGCCAACTCTTCTTCCAACCTTATTTTATATTTTGCAATCTGCTCCTCTATCAATCTCATAGCTTCTGCGTACAACTGTTCATCTAGATCTTTATATTTTTCATATAAATCTTTTAGCTTTTGTATTTTAGCTTCTATTTCTTCCTTCTTTTTTTGAATTTTCTTAAGCTTCATTTTTACCCTCTCAAGTTGTTGCTTTTTAATCTTGATAGGTTCTTCTAATGGGCTCTTTAGTATACCCATTGCATTCTTTATTGCGTTTGCAATTTCTTCTTTAGCCTTAGCAATAACTTCCTCCTTCTTCTTTTCAATACCAGCTAATATTTCAGCCTTCTTAATTGCAAGTTTAATCAGCAACTGTTGGAGCTTAGTCATTGGATTGGCTACTGGGGGGATTGGTGCACCTGGAAGACGTGGTGGAGGCCGGAATTGAGGAGGACCTCCTTCTTTATATGACAATGCCATGAGTTACTCTAAGAACACTTTTTTGCTAAACAGTCCAGTTTCCTGGCCATCAACAATTTCTTCATACATAACACCTAGAGATGGTAGTGGTACTAGATTACCAGTAATACCCCCTGCTATTACTGTTGTAGTCGAGAAGGCATTTATTAGCTCTAATAATACTTTTTGTAGTTGTTCACCTCGTACTGCATAGGTAAGATCTCTATCAGTATCCTTATCTGATCCTGCTCCCGATCCTAGATTTATTATCCCTGCATCTATTATAGCTAGTGGTCCAGCATCCAGTGTTATAGCTCCACTCGTGGCTAATGATATTCCTTTTTCAGCGAATTGGTATATTTCATTTCGAGATATACTTACAATCCTATCAGCTCTAATGATACATTGGCTTAGTCCAGATCCTAGATTTCCATGTTCGAATAAGCCACCAATATTCATAGATCTTGTTCTCGGTTTACCTTTCGCGTCCAATGGAAATGGTGTCAATCCTTTGAGCTCTGGAATATACTGTCCATTTGTTAAATATATTGCTGATGGGTCTGTTGATATATTATCAATATATCTATCAATCGCTCCCTCAGGCATTCCGTTACGAATGATCGTTATTGGTTTTAAGTAAGATGGATCCGATTCTAGATCGGGATTACCTCTCCAAGTTTCTCCTGCACCTGTCGATAGGGTAGCTGACATTCTGATCGATTGTCCAAATCGTCCACTCAGTAAAACATCTCCTTCAAATAATTTAGGCGACATTACAAGTGTTTCTTCATTACCTTGATCATTTGTTATTGAGTGACGGTGGAAGTCGTTTCCTAAACTAATTCTTTCTGTTTCTCCATCTGATGGTGGTGGTGTTTCCGTGTTATCCTCATACTCACTAGCTACTGCAGTTGTTACTTCACCTTCTTTATATACTATATTCCAAGCATCGGTACTAGCATTGTGATTGATATCACCTCTAATTGATATCGGAGTCATGTAGTAATGTGATACGACTTGTTTGAGGTCTTGATCTGGACGTGTACTATATGATGATGGTCCCTTTACTATAAAAACGTATTCACCGATTGTCGGTATTGATACGAATAAAGTATTAACCGGTCGTGCATAGTTTAACATCTTCAGTGGTGTTGTGGATAGTACACCTTGACTATCTAGTACTCTGAATTGGATTGTTCCTGCTTGATACTTTTCCGTCGGAGTTGTTATAACTTTAACAACTAGAGCCATTTGCATGATAGGACCAGCCTGTGAAGTGTTTCCTCTAAAGTCTACACCATCACCAGATGCATCGTTAGTTTCATATTGATTATAATACCCACCCACTACTAACTCACCTCACCTTTTACACTATTCGCTTTATCGTTTTTTATATCTTCCATCTCATTCATCGTATCTAACAATTGCTGCTTTTCATTGTCAGTTAATATCAAGTCACCTCCCGATGCATCCACTCGCGTCATTGCTCGCTGTACTACTGCAGCCATTTTTACGAGGTGCTCATCATTCTTGACACCAACCTCTAAATACTCCTTGATTAAAGGAACGATAATAGTAGCATCACCAATATTCTTAACTAGTGGTTTCAACTCACTGATTAGTATATTGATTTGCTTCTCCTTGTTCTTAGTGGTCGTGTATATATCTTTTAATAAAGATGAGAATGACTTCCCTTTGAACAGTTCTTGATCTTCAAAATTCATATTGTAAACTCCTTTTTCTTGATAATAAATATGGAGGTAAGTAGATTATCTAAGGTGTTCTGGTGGTATCCTGAAGATAGATCCATACCGTTTATATAATGGGTACATTACTTGATAACTTCTCTTGATAGTATTAACTACTTTGGTTATGTATAATGTTTTGACACCAGTCATTTCTCTAATCATTATATACAAAGCCTTCTTATTAAAGTTCTCTATATTATCACGGCTTCTGAATAGCTCTAACAATGCATCTGCGATTTGTCTATCTCTCGATTTTGAGAATTTTTTAAATAAGTGCTCTTCCCAATATTCTACAAATTCATCAAAGAAGTCCTTTATCTCAGTGACGCGATCCGCTCTAAATATTTCGTTAGTTACGTTTCGATCTTCATCTATTTTAATCACAGGTGCCTTCTGCTTCATTCTCGCATACTGCTTATTATTATTTATAATAAGATAATTTTTAGCTACGATTGAAAAATACGAAAATGCCTTACCCTTACCTTTAGTAAACTTTCCCATTTTCTCAATTAGGAAAGCTACTACTTCATGCTTCACATCGCTGTGAGTCCCATCCAAATAGTAAAATTTAAAAGTGTGGATAATATTTTCAGCCAACTTATCAAATGGCTTCCATATATGATCCTTATATACTTTATCACGGAGGTGTTGGTGAGTCTCAGCTGTGTATGCTATAATCGCGTCTTCGGTTGTCTGGTCAAAGTAATATTTTTTAGTTCTCGGACGCCCACGCTTCTTTTTTAACTCCCTCCGTTCCGTAGGAGTCAGTGATGCTAACCAGGCTTTATGCTCAGCTTCCTTACGAACCTTTTCTGCATGGTCTATATAAAATTGCTGTACGGGTGTTTTAATTGCTTCCATCGTTTGAATCATCTTCATCTTCCTTTATTATTATACCTTCCAATTCTCTTACAAGTTTATTAATCTGCTTATATATACTACCTACGTAATCATCCGACTTGAACATTCCTTTTTCATCTATAACATCTATTTCTGATATTATGCGGCGGGCGATTTGATTTAGTCCATCTACCCATTTGGATAATTGATTTGAAAAATCTTCATGTCTTTCTACCTTACGTAGCAAGTTCCAAATTATACATAAACTCCCAATTAAGGATATAGATAATATTATAATTGTAATAATCATTCAGCATCTCCAAATAAACTCTTGAATGCATCTTTAGCTGACTCTGATGCATCGGTAGATAGTACGCGGTTGGATTTCTGAAACTCTCCATTCTTAGCTCTAGTCGGAGTTGTAGGTTTAGAACCGTTTTGCGCCACCCACATCTCATACTCTATACGAGAAGCCATATGATCAGCATGGTGTAAAAGTATTGGCATATGTGATTGCAATTTGGAATCTTTTCCACTAGCCTTAAAGTATGGCTTATTTGAATCATCATATACTCCATCATGTGTCTTAATGCCTACATACTCATTATACGATACTGGAATACTCCACTCTTGTAATAAGAATAATGTTCTATCCGGTACCATCATGAATGGTATATCTGGATTGTTTGTGTAGATCTTTCCTTGATTCTTTCTGTGCCATTCACTTGGATTAGGTAAGTATTGTGGTCCTTCTTCAGTTCCAATCTTTCCCAAGTCATGATTGATTGCTGCGAATACTAACTCTTCTCGAGTATAGTCATCATTGTTCGCACCCATTCTTTCCCATACCGAATATAACTCTATAGCACATTCTACAACTCGTAGAATATGATCTACATATCCACCTGCGAAGCAGTTGTGAAAATGTTCGAATGAAGATGCTGGCATCATGCTTATTCTATCTTCGTAGTGAGTATAGAATTCTATTAATTTTGTTTTACGGTCACCACTCACTTCTGTATTAATACATTCGAGTAAGCGTTCCCAATTCTCTGCTATTTGTTCTGCTGTCATATTTTTAACTATTTATTTTTATTTGTACTTTTTTCCAATATCCTGCTGTCACGTCGTTTTGCATTCCTCTTGGTCCGCCATTCCAACATCTAGCAATTTCTTCTGCTGTGATCAATCCATAATGCTTACAATATACTTCAAACATCTCAATTGATTTATACCTTAACCATCTATCATCATATGTATATCTTTTATCAGACTTCTGTCTTTTTAATATCCTGTTAACATCATTGACCATACATTGTCTTATCTGTAAACAACCAACTGCATCCTCTCCTTTATGATATGCCGAATCATTGTTACTAGATTCTACATGTATAATTGCAGATAACAAATGAGTTTCATTATAAGTTGTATTGTGATCCCATATCTCACTCTCCCATGTTAATGTATCTAGTTCATGATATAGGCTATCAATTAAAGAGTTATATTGTTCAACTTCCTGATTAAGTGATTTTATTTCATCCTCATATGATATCATGGTTATTGTAAAGAACATGGTTGATAAGAATACCAGTGCTATGTATAGGAAGGTTTGAGTCGAGTCTTTCATGTTTATATAATTTGGTCAATAACTTTTATTTCTAATGCTTTATCAGCTGTGAGCCAATAGTCAGTTCTTTGTATCTGTTCCCATTCTTCAGCTGATAGAGTGCTTTTCTCACTCAACAATGCATTGGACATAATATCTATTTCAGATACGTGGTGGATACTTGCTCTAACATCAGCTTGCTTTCCTTGCAGCCAAGCTGAAGATTGGTGGAACATTATTGTGGAATGCTTGCTAGCATATCTAGATCCAGTTCCATTGGCTAATATAACTGCTGCAGCTGAAAAAGCTTTACCTCTACATATCGTATTTACTGGCACGGGGAGTGATTTTATATAATCTACTATCGCTAACATTTCATATACACATCCACCTTCTGAATTAATTACCATGTTAATTGGTTCAAGCTCCATAAGTTCAGGTCTCGATCTAAGAATTGTCCGTATACGAGTCATCATATCCAACAATGTGAATCCATCTATCTCACCTATAAGATACACTACACTGTCCTCCACATCAAATTGATATGTTATTTCAGCAAACAAATCTTTCGATGGTAAGTCACTATTAGTAATTGCTTTTAGTGGTGATATTTTATCTTCGTATATCGACATATATTATCCTTTTAATATCTTTTTCATTTTATCAGTTCCCGACATTACTGGTCTGGACTCGAACGTTTCTTCTACACGGATACTATCATACCCTAAAGCGCAAGCTAACCGCTTACATACTATTTTAAATTCTGGTAGACTCATATCTTCACTAATATCTAATTCGACCTTCTGGATTTCACTGGACCTTGTCCCACGGGTATATGTTATCTTATCCATTAGAGGACTCCACTATTAATTCGTTTCCATAATCACCTGAGAGTCTTTTTCTAACAACTCCAGTATCTGGATTACGTTCATGTATCCACGATTCTTGTGGGAAGAGTGTAGTTTGATTGTCAATACATACATGTGATATAACTTCTTCCCAATCTTGAGATCCACTAGTTCCGAAATGAATGAATTCACCTTGAAAGTCTTTCTGGCCTCTGTATGTAGTGTCATCGATAAGAATATCTCCTATCAGTAAATCTTTTCTATGTGTAAGGAATACTTTCCGTTTAAGTGCAGGAAAGTGTTCTTCTATCCATGCGCCTTTTTGACCCCACGCAGCTTTATTATTCCACGGTGGAGTGGAAGCAATGAATAGATCGTGACCCATATCAATTAATTTAGCTACAGCTTCTGTTGCTCCTAGCATT
>CAXBGT010000148.1:0-14547 GCA_963975265.1 uncultured Saprospirales bacterium | reverse complement strand
CACATGCTTCTCTACATTCTTGCACCGTGTCGGTAGCATGCCATGTCGCCATTGATTTTAATCCCGCGGCTTTGGTTTCGATCTTTCGCATCTGATCTGCATCAGCTTTTATATAATCGTCGCTTAGTTTTGAAATAGCAAGATAATAACCATAGCTTTTTGCTAATCTAGGGAATAGTCGCCTTTGATGGCTAGGGTAATCAATTATTAAGGTCTCAGCTTCACCATCTTTAGAGGCAAATTGTCGTCTTTTGGAGGCATATCTTATAGCTATAGTTAAAGCTGATTTAGAAACATTAACTCCTGCTTGTCCTACACAAATACGCCCAACGACCAATGCTCCTAACATAGTGAAAAATCGTTTGTTTGGATTTTTTATCGGACTGTCATAAACTCCCGCTTTGTTTATTGATCCATACCGATCAAGGAGATTTTCGACAGGTACTGAAACATTGTTGAACCATAGTCTACCATTATCCACACCATTGAGACCTATTTTGTAACCACAGTCTTCAACTTTGATTCCTTCTAGCGGATTGTTATTTTTGTCTCTTATTGGCACAAGAACTGCATGGACGCCATGATTCTCTCCATCTACAATCAATTGAGCAAATACCGCCGCCATGGTACTATGCATGGCATTTCCAATGTACTCTTTACCTGCTTCAATTGAAGGTGAGTTTATCACAATGCTCTGTGTAGAGTGGTCATAGATTGCAGTTGTTAGTAGTCCTTTTACATTAGACCCATGACCAGTTTCAGTCATTGCAAAACAACCCAGCAAATCAGCTTTTCCGAGTGCTTCTATGTATTTTCTATGATGCTTTTCTCTGCCCAGATTATAAACTGAACCACCAAATAATCCGAATTGGACTCCGAACTTTATTAGTAAACTAAGATCTCCATATGCTAGGGTTTCAAATACTGTAATATGATCACCTACTCGACCACCCCCTCCAAACTCAGTTGAAAAGGCATATGCTCCTAGACCTTGATCTGCTAATGCTTTTACTTGAGCTAGGGTTGTTTTTCTTTTGTGCTCTTTGTTTGGATTTAGATCATATTTAAAGAATGGATCTTGCAGCAGCTTTTTAACTCTATTAATCACTTTTGCTTTGTCCCCTTCAAGAATTGCCTGTAATTTTACAGAATCGAAAGTACAATCATTACAAACTTTGTTAAGAGAATCTGTATCAACTTTTGATAGAAGTAGCCTTGCACTACTCTCATTATCGAGCCCCATTGCAGATTGTATGTCTTCAATCGCTTTAATAGCTTCGGGATCATTCCATGGCTTATTTTCTTGGATTAGGGAACTGCTTCTAGCCATTTCAATGCCTAATTGTACCAAAGATTTTTTTTCTATTCCTTCAAGATCATGGGCGTTTTCACGAAGGACTTCTACCCATTCTTTGAATATTGCTTGAGAAGGAGGATTTTTTGGGTTGGTATATTTAATTAAATAATCTTTTTCTTCTTGCTTGAGAAAATTAGCTTTAGATAATTTGTCATGTATTAGTGCTATCTCACTTGGACTAAGTACACTATCTGACCATCCTACATAGAACATAGGAAGCATAGTGAGTATTCCTGGGGTTATTTCTTGAGAAACAATGTTGTTCATGTCAGTAATTTTATATTTAAAAGTCTTTTGTACAAATAAAACACGAAAGAGAAAGATAATGTTTCTTCATGATTTAGAAGATATAATTTTTTTAGTGGATCAATCGTATAAAAGCTAGAAAGTACGAATAACGGTAACTTAATGCTTAATTTGGCGTCAAATAGATGGTTAGTCGCTGTATTGAGCAGTGGAATAGACCATAATTATATTAAAAACAGGATATGAAAAAGATTATTTATACATTAATAGCATTCGTTGGAGCGATAGGATTCATAAGTGGGCAGGATGTTTCTGAACATGAGATGTCAATGAGTTTAGGAAAACAGATTACTTTTTCAATAGATATAGATGGTGCTGACGAAGACATGACTGAGGACGTATGGAAGAAGTATGTGAAAGATTATGGAAAGTCAAAGAGAAATAAGAAAGCAAGAGAATATTATGTAGTTGGAGCTAAAGTACCTATGATTGCTGGATCGGATATATTAGATTTATATGTCAAGTTCGAAGAGAGAGTGGGGTATACTACAGCAAATCTATGGATTGATAATGGTGGAAGTTTTGTAAATTCTAATGAATATCCAAGAGAAGCTAAGGGTGCTGAGGAATTTCTTTTTGAATTCTACTTAGCGGTAAAGAAGAAAGCCATTTCGGAAGAAATGAAAAAGGAAGAGAAGGTGCTTAATAAAATGGATAAATCTCTTAGAAAGCTTGAAAAGAAAAACACAGGTTATCATGAAGATATCGAAAAGGCAAAAGAAAAGATCGAAAAAGCTGAAAAAAATATTGAGCAAAATCTAAAAGATCAAGAAGATCAAAGAATCATTATTGAACAACAGAAAAAGATTATCGAAGAGATTATTGAACGGTTGAATAATTTGGGTAAAGGGTAGTGAGATCTATTTTGTTACTTAACAAAATAAATATAAACACAAAGAAAACACATTGCGTTAATTTATATATGAAAACATATTCACAAGCCACTCACTGATATTTTGAGTGGCTTTTTTCATTTTGATTGAAACAGGACTGTAAAGGGAATTTACACTGAAATAGATAATAAAAAAGCTAATTATCCGTCTTATCAAACACTGATACATAATAGAAAAATTATATATGATATTAATTTAATGTGTTGGGTGTAGTTTGAGTCAGGAAAGCTATCTTTGCTAGGCTTGCGCAAAAATGAGTTATCCACATTAATTATTGGTTATCAACAAAAAGCTAACAAGGCAAAATAGTTGATAACTTTTACATCTTGAAGGAACTCTTAGCTTTGTAATGCAATTTTTAATAATACATCAATAAGTCTTTCACTTTCAATGGCAGATACAGAAAAACCTTTAAAAGCGGTCTCAAATAGAATGAGCGCAATCAGCGGTAAAAACGGTCAAGGCGCTCTTGCATTTGGTAAAGTACAACCTCAAGCTATTGGTTTGGAGGAAGCTGTATTAGGTGCTATTATGTTAGATAAGGATGCATTACCTACTGTTACTGAGATACTTAGGACCGAGTCGTTTTATCTGGAAGCGCATCAGTTAATCTATGAGACGATGGAGACTATATATGGTATGTCTCAGCCTATCGATCTGTTGACAGTTCATGAAGCACTAAAAAAAGCGGGGACTCTAGAGCAAATAGGAGGAATCACCTATTTGATGGAGTTGACTAATAAAATTGCATCTGCGGCTAACATTGAATTTCATGCTAGGATCATAGCACAGAAATTTATCCAAAGAGAATTGATCAGAGTTTCCACAACAATTATTCAAGATTCATTTGATGAGACAAAGGATGTTTTTCAACTTCTAGATTCGGCTGAACAGAGTCTGTATGAGATCACAGATAATAACCTAAATACAGGTTATGAGTCTTTAAAGAACCTGGCAATCAAAGCACAAAGGGAAATCGAAGCAGCATCTCAAAAAGGGTCAGAAATGACTGGAGTAACTACAGGATATGTTGAGCTTGATAAACTTACTAGCGGATGGCAGCCATCTGATTTGATCATTATAGCGGCAAGGCCTGGTATGGGAAAGACTGCTTTTACACTTTCATTGGCTAAGAATGCAGCGGAAGCGGGTAGAGGTGTAGCAGTATTCTCACTGGAGATGGCAAGTGTTCAACTCGTACAAAGACTCATATCCATGGAAGCAGAAATCTCAGGAAGCAAACTGAGAAATGGCCAAATGGAAGAATATGAATGGAAAAAACTTCATGAAGCTGTTGAAAAACTAGCGGAACTTCCAATTTTTATTGATGATACTCCAGGTATCAATATTTTCGAGCTAAGAGCGAAGTGCAGAAGACTCAAGCAGAATAGTGATATATCGATGATTGTAATCGATTATTTACAGTTGATGAGTGGTGCTCCGGGAGGAGGTGGAGGAGGAAATAGGGAACAAGAGATTTCTGCTATTTCGAGAGCTCTTAAAGGTCTCGCTAAGGAATTGAGTGTACCAGTTATTGCACTTTCTCAGCTATCAAGGGCTGTAGAATCTAGGGGAGGAGAAAAGCGACCGATGCTTTCAGATTTGAGAGAATCAGGAGCGATCGAGCAGGATGCAGATATCGTTACTTTTATCTATCGTCCAGGGTACTATGGTATTGAAGAGGGTGATATGGGTGTACCATCTGACCTTACAGAGATCATAGTTGCCAAGCACAGAAATGGTAGTTTAGATACAGTAGAGCTTAAATTCGTAGGTCAATACGTGAAGTTCGAAGATCCAGGAGAGGGAGGTTTTAGCAATGACCTTGGAGATAGTTTTGTGGCAGATCCATTTGCTAGTGGAATGGTTACTCGGCAGTCTAAAATGAATGAATCTGGAGAAGGTGCGGCGGCGTCATTTGGAACACCTGATCTAGGAGATATTCCGTTTTAAGTTCAAGTTCAAGTTCAAGTTCAAATTAAACTTTCTAAATAGTGTTTAGAAATGCCAAATTCTGACTTCATTGCTTCGATTTGTTCTATAGCATTTTGTTTCATATTGCCAGTTTTTATAGCTGAGATCATCACATTTTTTCCAGTATGTTCGGATGATATAAATTCGAATATTTTTACCTCATATCCTTGAGATTCTAAGATCAACGCTCTGATTGCATCTGTGATCATTTCAGCTTGACGTTCCAGTAGTATTCCATGTTTTAAGATCGGCCTTAATACACTTTCGGTCTTATTTATGGCTTTTCTAATCTGTTTATGGCAACAAGGAGCGACGACTATATATTTAGCGCCAGCTTCTAGACCTTTAGCTATGGCCATATCAGTAGCAATATCGCACGCATGAAGAGCAATAACCATATCGGAAGATTTAATTTCATAGTCATCGATGCTTCCTAGTTCAAAATTTAGCCCTTTGAGGTTGTTCTTTTGAGCTATTGCGTTGCATTTATCTACCAAGTCTTGCCTGATCTCTACGCCTATAACTTCAGCTTGAATCGATAGATTTTTATTAAGGTAATCATACAGTGCAAAAGTGAGATAGCCTTTGCCGCATCCCATATCGACAATCTTTTTTACTGAAGAATCCTCTTTGATTAGAGAGGCTATTAGCTCAATATATTTATTGATTTGCTTGTATTTATCTTGTGCATGAGCATATATCTTACCATTGGTAGAACTCAGTCCAAGATCCCCTAAGTACGGAGAAGATTCTGAAATCAACCTTTGTTTTTTATGATTGTGATTTTCAATATTTATTTCGTGGTTCTCTTTTTTGATTAACACTTTACTATGTCCTTTTTTGGATTGGAGTAAGCTGATTTTTTGATCTGAAAAGTACAAATCAGCGTTGAAGAATTGATTTTCTAAATTTTCAGATATTTCATTAATGAGAGTATCTGAATGATAGTTTTTTGCTTGATCATTCGTCTTGCTTCTATAGGTGGCATTGTAGACTATTTCGTCATTAATTTTAATTGGTCGAAAGAAAATATTCTTTAATTCACTCTGTTTATTTCTAGGCTTGGCAAGAGTAAGTTTGAATAGATGACCTTGATCTAAGGCTAAACTGATATAAGAGATAAAATCTGTCATTGTACAAAGGTATCGAAATAATAATTTATTTGCTGAAGATTGAAAAGTAAGTAGAGACAAAAAATGCCGCTCCATAATTGTATGAAGCGGCAAAATTGTAATCCAATTTTAACAATTCTTAAAAAATCTATTTTTACTAGTAATCTATTTTTGTAATCCTTTTAGTAATTGAAAACTGAGCATCTGAAATCACTACTGTGTATATTCCATTTTGCATATCTGATATATCAATTACCTGTCCTGATTGAGTATTTCTTATATTTCTTATTGCTCTTCCATTATTATCTATGATATATATAGTAGGATTATCGAACTGATCATTTTCGAAATCTACAGTCATCATTGTATGTGCTGGACTTGGGTATACATTTGCTTTACTAGCTAGCAATTCCTCAGTGCCTACAGGTGGTAATAGTACAACGTCAATTACATGTACGATCCCATTTTCTGTTACGATATCAGCTGCAATAACCTGAGCGTTGTTGATAAATACATTATCATCATCAATAGTAACTGTGATATCAGTACCATTTAAAGTTGTAGCTGTCAATCCATCAGATAGATCAGTTGATAATACCTCTGAATCAAGAACATGGTATAATAAAATATCTGTCAATTGACCTTCTGGTTCTGATAAAAGAGCATTAAGTGTTTCTGTAGGAAGTTCTGCGAATGCTGCATCTGTTGGTGCAAAAAGAGTATAAGTGCCATCTGCTTGAAGTGTAGAAGACAAATTCGCCGTGTCTAAAGCAATTTGAAGGACTGTATGGTCTTCAGATCTTATTACTACATCCATCACAGTTGTAGGTGCTGGTAAGAGTACAGCGTCAATCACATGGATGATTCCGTTTCCAGTGAAGAAATCTGTCAAAATGATTTGAGCATCATTTATAAAAGCTCCTTCTGTATTTAATGTGATAATTGCTGTCTCGCCTTGTGCTGTTGTGATTTCTAGTTGATCAGAAAGATCACTTGAGAATGTTCTGCCTTCAGCAACATGATATAATAGAGCATCTGTTAATTTCTGAGGTGCTGCTACCAAAGATTCTAAAATATCTTCTGGTACTGCCAAGAATGCATTATCTGTTGGTGCAAATAGGGTCGTTCTAGTTTCATCAGAATCCTGACCTTCTAACAAGCTTGTTAATTGTAACACTTGAGCCAATACACTGAAGCCTTGACTATTAAAGATTATAGAGGCATTAGTGGTAGGAATCATAATTGCATCAATAACATGAACTACACCGTTGGTTCCAGCTAGGTCAGTTACTGTTATCATCGCTCCTGCACCACCATTTGAATTTATTGTAAACCCGCCTGTTTCTACTGAAGTTACTAAATAATCTAAACCTTGTAAAGAAGTTCCAATGGTGCCATCTGTTAAATCAGAAGAATTGATAACAGACCCTGTAACATGATACAAAAGAATATCTGTAAGTTGACCTGATGGATCTGATAATAATTGATCTATTAGTTCTTGTGGTAATAAAGAGAATGCATCGTCAGTAGGTGCAAAAACTGTCAATGTACCTTCTTCTGACAAGGTACCATCTAAACTTGCAGCTTCAAGTAGCAATTGTAATGTGTTATGATCAGGTGAATCTGAAATGATATCAAATACTGTTGGATCTGGAGGTAATAGAACAGCATTGATTACATGTACTACGCCATTATCAGTTGTGATATCTTCCATTGTTACTTGGGCATCATTGATAAATATTCCATCCAAATTAATAGTAACTGTTACATCTTTACCATTGATTGTTTCAATCACTTGGCCATCAGATAGATCAGTTGAAAGAGCTGTAGCTCCAACTGCATGGTATAATAAGATGTCAGTTAGCGCCCCAGAAGGATCTTCTAAAAGTGCCTCAACAGTACCTTCAGGTAATGCTGCAAATGCATCATCAGTTGGTGCAAATAATGTAAACGGACCTTCACCTGACAGTGTGCCAGCTAAATCTGCAGCTAATACAGCGGCTTCAAGTGTGTTGTGATCAGGAGAATTGACAACGATGTCTACAACGGTAATAGTTGGAGGTATCAAAACAGCATTAATTACATGTACTACGCCATTAGTAGCTATATTATCTTCCATTGTTACTTGGGCATCATTGATGAATACACCATCCATGTTGATAGTAACAGTTATGTCTTTGCCATTGATGGTTTCAATCACCTGCCCATCAGATAGGTCAGTAGAAAGTGCAGTAGCTCCAACTGCGTGATATAATAGGATATCAGTCAAAACTCCAGAAGGATCTTCTAAAAGTGCTTCAACAGTTCCTTCAGGGAGTGCTGCAAATGCATCATCAGTAGGCGCAAATAAAGTGAATGGCCCTTCTCCTGATAATGTTTCCGCGAGGTCCGCAGCGATAACTGCCGCTTCGAGTGTGTTATGATTGTCGGAATCGACAACTATGTCCACTACGGTCTGTGCAGATGCTATTACTGAAAATAGAAGAAAAATGAGTAAATGTCTAAGTTTCATAATTTTGTGTTTTTTGAATTTTAAATGATCTATTTCGATTTAAATATTAATGTCTACTTATCAGTATGCAATTAACCGGAAAAGGGTTGCTTGTTGTTTAATAAAAAGTGCAAATAGTTAAACAAAAGCAATTTTTAACTATTAAGCCCTTGATTTTCATCCTAGATTCAATGGTGATATTGGCTTTAGGCGAAAAATATTTTTGTGCGCTAAGCAACCCTTACCATGCAATACGCATACATCTAAATGAAAATAATCAATAACGAATTGGATCTGATAACAAAATGTATCAATGATAATCGAATTGCTCAAAAGGAGCTCTACGATTTATATAAAGTGAGAATGTTCACTTTATGCCAACGATACATGTCTTGTAAGATGGATGCAGAAGACATTTTACAGGAGGGGTGGGTGAAAGTATTTAAACAAATTAGGACTTTCGATCCGCAACGAGGTAATTTTTATAGCTGGATAAAGCGAATTTTTATAAACACGAATTTAGAATATTTGAGAAAAAAAAGATTGCAGTTTGAAGATATAAGAGATTCTGAAATTAGTTATTCAACCAGTTTAAACAAACCTATCCATGACATGTCAATGCAAGAATTAGTAAAGTTGCTTCAAGAATTACCACCAGGATACAGATCTGTTTTTAATCTATATGTCTTAGAAGGTTATTCTCATAAAGAGATCGGAGAGACATTAAATATATCCATAAACACTTCAAAAACACAATTCATGAAAGCCAAAAAAATGATGCAAACTAAAGTTCACGTTTTAAGAGCCATATAACTACCCAATGAGTAACAATAAAGATATAGAGAAGGCTTTCCAAGAAAGATTTGAACATGATTCGGTCACTGATCAGAATTGGAATAATCCGAGTGAAAGTATATGGGACAAAATAGACAGTGATCTTGCTTTGAAAGAGAAATCTAGATTAGCTTATCCCTTTTTCATGCTGGTTTCTGGATTATTGCTTTCACTTATCGGTGTGGGATATTTGATGATTCAAAATAATAAATTAGCAAAGCAAGTAAGTGAAATAAGAGTCAAACTTGAGAATTGTGGAATCCAAAATAATAACAGCCAAAATAGCAAAATTGTAGATCAGAAAAGTCAACCAAGAGTGGTAATGGCACCTTTTGAAGGAACTAATCAATCAAAGGTCGCCGAATCAGAAACCACTCAAGCTGAGGATATAAAAGTAGGAAGCAATTTAAACCCACTAGACAGAATTGTAAATCCAACAAGTGGGACTAAAACATTTAATCAACCAAAAAAAATACAACCTGTAGGGCATTTAGAAGATTTAAACAATAATGTTGGCATACTGATATTAGATGAAATTTCTATTATCGATAATTCGCTATTCCAAGATGAACAAAGACAATTCTCATTTATTCAATCTCTACCTCAAATTAATACTTACTTAATAAGGAGAAATTCGATAATTGCTACTCCACAAATGACTATGACTAAGACAATAACTAATATACAACCAAAATCTTTTGTGTCAATATCAGGAGGGATAATGGGTAGTAATTTGATTAAAAAGGGAAATCAAACGTCAGCGCTTACAGAATTGATAGATAGAGAGTATGCAAAACTAGGATCTATAGTTGAGGTAAAATATACTACAGCTATATCAGAAAAATTGAGCTTAAGTGCGGGACTTGGGCTATTAAATCAAGAGTTTATTACTGGGTATAATATTACTCTTCCATATCAGTTAGGAGATGAAATAGTAGAAAATGGAATAGGACACATTGATTTTGAACATAGTTTACCTACTTCATTTGGTAATACAGATACAGAACTTAGGCTGAGAAGAGTTAATGCGGATGAGCAATTTGAGGATGAAAATGTAAATATAGATTTTGATACAAAACATAGATTTTTATCACTTAACTCACCTCTTTCTATTGACTATTTGAGCACTAGTCTTCATTTAGGATTTTATTTTGGGGTAGATTTTGTACCATCATATATCATTTCTTCTCGGTCAGGAATATCATCGGTAGTTTCTCAACATAACAAAATTGAGTCTGTGAATAACACTTCTACTTCTGATTATAATGACTTGAAGAAGATAAATCTAGCACTTGGAGGTCACATTGGCTATAGATATCCAATAACCAAGAATAGTGGATTAGAAGTTAGTGCAAAATATTTGAGAAATCTGAATAGTTACTTTTCTACTGATTCTTTTTCTTCACAAAGTCAAGGTGTTCAGTTCACAGCAGGATATTTCTTTAGATTATAAAGACAAATTTTGACTTACTATCTTTGTGCCATATGAAAAGAAAAATAGTGTTAGCAATTGGTGGATCAAGCGGATCTATTTATGCAAAATTATTGATGGATAAGTTGTCTCAGATCGAAGACTTGACAGTCGGCGTAATTATGAGCGATAATGCCATAATTAATTGGGAGATAGAGATTGGACCATTTGACGTAAGTGCTTATCCTTTTACTTTTTATAAGAAAAATGATTTTATGGCACCTTTTGCTTCAGGTTCAGCTAAGTATTGTACGATGATCATATGTCCATCATCCATGGGATTATTGGCAAGGGTAGCAGGGGGAATATCAAATGATCTTACCACTCGAGCTGCTGATGTAATCCTAAAAGAAAGACGAAAATTGATTATTGTACCACGAGAGGCACCATACAATTTGATTCATCTTAGAAACATGACTTCACTCACAGAAGCTGGTGCGATTATATGTCCAGCTACACCATCATTTTATAGTCAACCAAAGTCGATTGAAGAGATCTGCAATACTGTAGTGGATCGAGTTCTTGATCTTGCAGGGATTGATATATCTACGTATCGGTGGGGAGAGGAAAGTATATAAACTGTATAGAGTTGTTTATCTCGCTGTGTTGTTTCTAATATTTAGAGTTGAAAATACTACATTTGCATCTTCTATAAATTAAGAGACTTAGAACGATGGCAAAGAGAACAAAAGTAGCTGAAATATTAGCTGGAGATTATATAGGACAAGAATTAACAGTAGCTGGGTGGGTACGATCATTTAGAAGTAATAGATTCATAGCATTAAATGATGGATCAACGATCAAAACTTTACAACTTGTTATTGATTTCGAAAATGAAGATCCTGAAGTAATCAAGCTCATCACCGTAGGTGCGGCTGTAAAAATATCAGGAAAAATTGTAGAATCTCAAGGAAGAGGTCAAACTGTAGAGCTCATAGCAAGTGAAATCAAAGTTCTTGGAGTTGCAGATGCAGAACAAGGACCTGGACAATATCCGTTACAGCCGAAAAAACATTCTTTAGAATACCTTAGAGAAATCGCTCATTTAAGATTTCGAACCAATACTTTTGGAGCTATTTTTAGAATTAGACACCATGTAGCATTTGCTATTCATGAGTTTTTCCACAATAAAGGGTTCTTGTACATGCACTCACCTATTATTACAGGAAGTGATGCAGAAGGTGCAGGTGAGATGTTTAAAGTGACCAATTTTGATATAGATAATACGCCCAAAGGCGAGGATGGGAAAGTCGATTTTGGCCAAGACTTCTTCGGAAAAGCTACTAACCTTACTGTATCAGGGCAATTAGAAGCGGAGTTGGCAGCCTTAGCATTCAGTGAGGTATATACTTTTGGTCCTACTTTTCGAGCTGAAAACTCACATACATCGAGACACCTTGCTGAATTCTGGATGATTGAGCCAGAAGTAGCATTCGCAGATCTGAATGACAATATGGATCTGGCAGAAGAAATGCTTAAGTATGTCATAAAAAGTGTACTTGACAGATGTGGTGACGATCTTGATTTCTTAGAAAACAGATTGATCGAGGAAGAAAAAGTGAAGCCTACCAGCGAGCGTTCTCCAATGCCTTTGAAAGAGAAGCTTCAATTCTGTGTTGATACTGATTTTGAGAGAGTAACTTATACTCGCGCTATTGATATTCTCAAAAACTGTAAACCCAATAAAAAAGGTAAGTTCCAATTTAAGATAGAAGAGTGGGGTACTGACCTCCAAAGTGAGCACGAAAGATTCTTGGTTGAGAAGCATTTTAAAAAGCCGGTTATATTGACAGACTATCCAAAAGACATCAAAGCATTCTACATGCGTATGAATGATGATGGCAACACTGTTGGTGCTATGGACATCTTATTTCCAGGTATTGGAGAGATTGTAGGAGGATCTCAAAGGGAAGAAAGGTTGGATGTATTATTAGCTAGAATGAAAGAGATGGATATCCACGAAGATGAGATGTCTTGGTTCTTGGATACTCGAAGGTTTGGTACTTGTCCCCATGCTGGATTTGGATTAGGATTCGAACGATTGATTTTATTTGTGACAGGTATGGCGAATATCCGAGATGTGATTCCATTCCCTAGATTCCCTGGTAGTGCTGAGTTCTAAACTCAATTCATAATGACTTTGCTTAAAAATAAGACCTGACGATAGAGGATGCACGCTGAACCCAGACTACTGTCTGAGATACTAATAGCTACCTTTTCTTTTAATGTGTAGAGTATGATTTTGTTAGCTCAGAAGAAATCACTTTTTCCTTAGTACTGATTATAGAGGAAGGGATGAGATACCACTGAAACTCAATTCGTTTCATACCATTTCTATACTTTTAGAAAATGATCTATAAAGCAAAAAAGTATTACCTTTAAATTTGAGCTATATCAAATAGTAATCACTGCTACTTTCAAATATGAAAATCCAACATCTCTTACTATCAATACTGGTTATTATTTTTATTACTTCATGTTCTGGTCCACAGAAGTTGTACGAAAAAGGCAAATACGACAAGTCTTATGATAAAGCACTTTCAATGCTCAAGAAAGGGAAGGATCGAAAGATGAAAACTTTAGTAAATAAGTCATTTGCTAAAATGATAGATCAAACGAGAGACGAATTGATCTATCTTGATCGAATTTTTGAACTATATGAAGCCGAGAGCAACCTTAAAAAGTATGATGAAGTAGGAGAGCGATTTGAAGCAGGAAAAATATATCTTACAGATGAAAATGTGTTAAATTTTTCATCATTCAGAGCTGAAAAAGAAGCACTTGTAGCTGATGTCTATGATGAAGGATTATTAATTATGGACGAATTTAAGACATCGCAACGAAAAGAAGTAGCTAGGGAGGCATTTGCTTATTTTTCTTTAGTTGATAAATATTGTAGCACTGACTTTCCCAATATGGATGAGTTATTGAATGCGTCCTTTGAAGCGGGAATTGTGCTGTATAATGTGAATGTAGATCTAAATTTCGATCAAACATATAGGTGGGAAGTCAATAGAAAATTTGATGATCTAGAGGGACAAAAAGGTTTTGTTAGAATTGTATATGATAGTCCAGGCAATGTTGGAGATTGCTTGGTGGAGCTTGAATTTGACAAGATAGATGTAGATTTTCAAGAAAGGACAAGTACAAAAAACTATTCTGGGGAAGTAGAGGACGGCTATAGCACTAAAACTGACACGAGTGGACAAGTGATAAAAGTAACTAAGTATAAAACAGTAACCGGAAGTGTAACTACTACACGGATTACTAAAAGAGTAAGGTGGAGAGTTAATCTTGATGTAAGATCAATGTCAAGTGATTGCATGCTCAAAGAAGAAAGGTTCAGTGAAGAAGTAACCGATGAAATTGATCAATATGAATCTAGTGGTGACATAAGAGTTATACCTTATAAATTTTTACAAAAAAACACTAGTAAATTAGAAAATACTGATAGGATTGTTGACGAACTCATTGAAGAATTGTATAGGGATATTTATAATTATCTATATTGATTGAGACTATTAAGAAATGAATTTCAAATGAAGAAGCTCTTGATACTAATTCCTCTTTTGATAGGGATGAATGCTGCTGCACAGCGAGTCTTAATAGTAGGAATCGACGGGATGCGTGCTGATGTGTCAGAAATCGCATATACACCAGCACTTGACAACCTAAAGGCCGAAGGAATATACAGTCCAGATGCGCTCAATGACGATATAACCATAAGTGGACCAGGCTGGTCTGCTATCATGTGCGGAGTATTATCTCCCAAACATAATGTAACCAACAACAATTTCTCAGGAAATAATTATGCTCTTTATCCTTCTGTTTTTAGTCGAATAGAAGCACATGATGCCAATATGAATACAGTTTCAATCTGTCATTGGAGTCCTATAAATAACTCAATCGTACAGGATGATGCAGATATTAAATTCAATGTGTCTTCTGATCAAGCTGTAGTAGATCAAGTCACAAATCAACTCCAAAATGAAGATCCTCACGTCATATTTGCACATTTTGATGATGTAGACCATGCAGGTCATGCTAATGGATATTCAGCGGATGTGCCAGAATATGTGGAGGCTATTGAAATAGTAGATTCTCATGTT
>CAXBGT010000147.1:0-14559 GCA_963975265.1 uncultured Saprospirales bacterium | reverse complement strand
AATCCAACTCATCATCCATAAACTCTAAATCTTTTTCGTTAACATCGAGAAGTCCAAAATCAAGAATAGCTTTCATTGAAGTTCCCTTTATATCCTCCTTGTCATAATCGGCAACGTGTCCAATATTTGCATCACTGATTACTCCATCTGGAACAATCAATTTTTCATCCAATTCAATAATATTAGCGGTAAATGCAAAAGTATCAGTGGACAATTCTTTGAACTGTTTGTTATACAAAGGACTGACCCCAAAGAATATCGCCTCTCCTACGCGAAAGTGGTTTACATCTTTAGGAACTAAATCATTCTCTATGAGAGGTAATGTAATTGATGTACCTCCTGAAATATATTTTAATTCCTTTTTAAACTTTGCAGATATAAGTTCTTTGTATAGTGACAGTTGCAATAATTTGTCATAGGTGGGTTCTATCCCGTACATGCATCCTAAGTTTGATCCTATTCCTATAATTTCAATATTAGAAAACTTGAAAATTTTCTCATAAAACATCATTAACTCTGATCGCTTTACGCCTTCTCTTAAGTCACCAAGTTCAATCATAATTATGATTTGATGAACCTTATTAGCCTTTTTTGCAGCTTCATTTAGTGCCTTTATAGTGGTAAAAGAACTGTTTAGAGAAATATCCGCATACTTGATAACTTCATCTGCGTACATCTCAGCTGGCGGCTTGATATAAATTGTTCGCATCCCAGGATTAACCGCCTTCAGGTTTTTTAGGCTTGTAAGTCTAGAGTCTCCAACAGAATCAATATTTTTAATCACATCATTTGTAAGAACATTTTTCAAGAACTCTTTATCACCTGAAAAAACTTTTGTAATAAGACTCCAATTGATATTTTTAGATTTAAAAAACGCACTTAGATACTTAATATTGTTCTGTATTTTCGTTGTAGAAATAATTAGTTCGGCCATTCTATTTGTTAAGTCTCATTTCCAAATATGGATTTGTAAATCCAAAATTTTCATATAATTTTACTGCAGGATTATTTGCTTCTACATGCAAGGCTATATCCCCCTCGGTATTATCGATTATATTCTGAATCAACGTTTTACCATAGCCACTTCCTCTATGATCACGATGAGTAGCTATGTAAACTAGAATGTTTTCAGGAATATATCCTCCCATTCCAGTACTGTTAACTACAGTCGCCCCTACCATGATATTGTCTTTCATTACTACTATTGTGGACCCACCAAAAGAGGTAAATTCCTTGACTGAATAGTCTATTGCTTTTAGAATATCACTTTTGGGATCTCCATATTCTTGCAAATGTTCGAAGAGAAAATTTACAATTTCTGTCTTTTGTGATTCATTTGGTTTGAATATTTCGTCATATACTTTTGCTGTTATCATCTAATATATTTTTCTTTTCTATTTACAAAATATGGGTTGAGATTTATGTGCTCTTTTATTTATGACACCAATAACCATCTTATAGTTTCGAACAATACTTCTGCCTCAAAACGTTTGGGCAAAAAGAACCTGCAGCAGCAAGCTCCCCTTTTAAATTTCTTCCTCCTGGCTACTCAACGTAATAAAAACGAATGGTATTTTAGTGGTCTCGTCTTTTGACTTTACAAATTTGAGGACTTAGTGATGTTGAATTCGGCCAAGAGTTGTTTTTAATGCAGTCTTTATCTTAACTATGGCACCTAATAAAGCTAGTTCCATGCTATCCGCCTGATTAGATATGGCGATCGGTTGCCTGCCATTTATTCTAGCTTCCAGCCTACAAGACATATCATCTATGCCTTCCTTTTTTCCGTTTTCGTCTTTCATATGCACCTCTATTCTAGAGATATGAGACGAATATCTTTGTAAAGCCTCTTCTATTTGAAAAGTAAAGTATTCTTGCATCTGATGATCTCCATTTAAGGTCTTATCTGTATTTATTTGTATTATCATATTTTCTTTTTTCCTAACTGTTGTTATAATGAAATTTATATCTATTTATCATCACACTGTATTCCTGACCTATAGAACGACTAGTGTACGACCCACCTAATATATTGATTACTATTTCATTACAAAGGTGCATACTTAATATTCAGTGCTGTTATACAATTAGACATTAGAGTTACATGATTAACTAATATACCTTGCTAAAAAAAGTAGATCTCAGGTGCTCAAGGCCATCAGCTTTGATGTAAAAAGAAGTAAATCCTTATGGCTCTCCATACCATCTTAAACCCTAAATTCCATGCTGGCTCAAACTGACATCTGCATCTAAAACAATATCACGGGTATGCGCGTATAAGCATCCACAGCAGATGCCTGAAGTAAACTTCTTTCTTCAATTACCACTTATTATTGAGAATCATTAGAGGAACATGGATCAATGTGGCCATTTTCTGAGTATGCCGTATGGTAAATAGACGCTCCCAAAATGATTTTTTGCTTCTACACATAATTGTCATCTCTGCGTCGTAGTTCTCCGCATATTGTGATAAAGTATGATCTATGTTATTTGATTCTTCAACGTTGAATATCGTTTGTTCAGACGGAGAATTTTCCACCATATATCTGGCAAATTGATCTAGTTCATTTTTATTAACTGTCTCTGATTCCTTAGTTACATATACACATCTCACTCTTGCTACATGTGGCTTGATTACTTCTATTGCCCTCCACAGCTCATAGGGGGCTTTATGATTTAGTTTAGTAGCGAATATTAGATTATCTATGGTTTTGAATTCGTACCCTTGTGGCACCAAAATGACTGGGCACGGTGCATCATTTAGAATAGAAGTAGATATTGTACCCACTAGCTTATCCCCGACTCCATGATTTTTACCTTGTGTACCCATGATGACAATATCTATCTTTTCCTTTTTTGCCACTGCTTTTATTTGCTGAGCTACATTTCCTAAATGGACATCTGTAGTCACTCTCACCTCAGAATCGTCATTATCTCCATAAAACTGCTTGCAAAGTGCTTCGATAGCCTCCATTGCAGCCCAAGCGTCATCTAAGTGTAGTTTCATTATCCCAGATGTACCCACAGGAACTTGAACGGGGACTACGATGGACTGCACGACATTCAAGATATATAAACGTACATTTTGACCTTTAGCAAGGTGTAGTGCATAGTCTAATGCATCTGCAGCATTGTCAGAAAAGTCAGTTGGAATTAAGATTTTTTTCATTTTAGAATATATTGTGATTGTTAGAAACGGATTGCTTTTGATAGTTGGATGACGATTCCATTTTCAACTGTGAGAAGTTAGACACATGACTAAACAAAGCATGAGCTTAGGATTAATGCTGATTCTTTCGAGAATTCGAAATTCATCTAACTCTGGAGTATTTTAATCAAACAAGATCAGATCATTTTTATCTATATGATCCACGATAGTTTGTGCATCCCAGTAAAGCTGTAAGTTTCATAATAAATCATACTTATATATTTTTTAGAAAAGTCAGAAACAAACTATTGCATTAGGATTGCCGTTGATATTTATAATAAAAAAAATGATTGTCTACGAAGGCATGTAATTCATTAAGAGTCATATTATCTGCGGGTATAGTGTCAATTATTATATCCTCATAATGACAATCTTTTCTTAGGTAGTTATGCAACTCTACTTTGGCTTTTGTTGGTCCAAATAAAAGCACATGGTCATAATTTAATATAGCTTTGCCTATATGTTTGTAATATGCTTCATGCATTTGCTGTTCTTTGTTGTGCATGATATCTTCACTCCGATTTAATGCCTCTTCTTTTATTTCAGAAGAAAAGTTAGATTTGATGGTGCGCTTATCCTTTTTAGTATTGATCTCCATCAAATGTGCATTTGAGTGATCCAACCAAATACCTAGATTTCTTTTTAATTTCATACTTTGCTTTATTAGTTTTAGTGATTTTGGATTTTTCCAATATCAAATTGTATTGTTTCTCTTTATTTTAGTTGGTTAGGGTTCCAATGCTTTTTTTGAATAAGTATCTAAAAGAGCAAGCAGAGACTCTAAATAGTCTTTTAGGTCTTTGTTTTTTATCCCCTTGTGGTCGTTACAAGAGAAATGCTCTTGTGTCTCGTCCAAGTACTTAGTCAGTTCTGGAAATTTTTCATGAATCTGTAATGTTATTAACATGATTTTGCTATTAATTTCACTTCGTGATTCCATTTGAATAAGTATTTATAATATTACTAGCACCCTCCCATTTATAAGAGGTTGGCAACTAACTAACTAACTAACTAACTAACTAACTAACTAACTAACTAACTAACTAACCATTTAACACATGTTGTCTCACATCTTTTCTCTGCGCTTTTTCAGCTAGACTGACATGACCATGTGCAGCCATTGTACTATAGGCAGCTTTTTGATGCTCTCCAGCTTGATGATGCTTTGCAGCTTGAAGGTGTTTCTTTGCCGCGGCCTGAAAGTGTCGAGCAATCTTTTTATGATTTTCAATCCCCTTTTGATTTTCTGTATTAGGAATTACTGCTACTGCACTTGATATTGTAGATTTTGACTTGTCCATTTTACTAAATTTCATATACGTGAATATTACTGAATTACTGCAAGCTCGTTCTCAACCGAACTTACGCCCGGAGCATTCCATGCCAGTCTTTCCGCTTCCTCCTTTTGATAGAGAGAATATACTATTCCAGTAAGCTTCACATTACTATGATCGACTTCTACTTTTACATTTTTAGGGTTTATGGACCAGTTACGACTTAGTGCATCCTGCACTGACTTCTTCTCCAACACATCATTTGGCTTCGATTTGATTTTTATCAAATTGGTGAGTCCTCTTACTCCAATTATTTGCTCTATCGATTTCTGAGTTTCTTCTTCCTGAGATTTATAAGATACATTGCCTTGTAATTTCACCCAACCATCATCTACCTCTACATCAATTCCATATTTAGGCACGTAAAAATTATTCTCCCATGCTTCCAGTATATTTGTAGCAATTTCTGTATCACTTCTTTTTAAAGCATTACCATAACAAATTGTAATCTCTTGTGCTACCGCTTTTACTCCTTTCACATTCTTCGATGCATTATAAGCATTGATCTTTTTTGAATAGCTATCTACAGTTCCAGATAAAGTAATAACCCCACTCTTAGCAGTGACACCTATCTGTTCAGCATACAGAGTTGATTCCCATCTGATAGCATTTTGCACATCTTTCTGTAAATCTGAATTACTTTTCATCTTGAGATAATTTTGCGTAATAGATTGATTTCTATTACATTACAAAGATGAGCGTTTAATCATTGATGTTGTTACACAATTAGGTATTAGAATTACATGATTTGACGCAGGATACTAAAGATTCTCTAAAAGCTTACGTTTCTTTTTTTTGATATTTTTGAAGAATGTAGGAGTAAGACCCGTCACTTTTTTAAATTGATTGGACAAATGTGCCACACTGCTATAATGCATCTTATAGGATATCTCGGTAAGACTTAGTTCGTCGTACATGATAAGTTCCTTCACTCTTTCAATCTTGTGAAGAATGATAAAATGTTCTATCGTGATTCCCTTCGTTTTAGAAAATAATGTAGATAAGGCGTGATAATCTCTGTTTAATTCATTTGTCAGAAACACAGAAAAATTCATTTCAGGCATTTCCTCCGTTTGATGAATCATATCAACAATTATACTGACGATTTTCTCTACCAATATTGCCTTTTTGCCTTTCATGAGCTCAAGCCCATACTCATGAAGACTCTTTTTGAGTTTTCTTCTCTGTTTTTTCGTAATTGGTTTCGCTAAGTGTACTTCCCCCAATTCTAGACTTGTGTACAGTAGACCCAATTTACTCAATTCCATCTGGACCACTTTTACGCAGCAGAGACAAACCATATTTTGTATATAAATCTTCATTCGCGTTGTCTAGTTATCTGTTCAGTTGAGTAAAGTCTTTACGCATGCAGCAAAAAGATTGTGTCAAGTATCAAGTTACCTCTATATCTCGTACATCTACTACTATTCATCAGTTATCCTTCTACTTCTCTATATATGTCAATATTCAGTCTTACTAGAGAAAAAAGCTAGGGCGAATATCAACATACCATTTCACATATGAAAGTCAGGGCAACAACGTCTTAAGAGCGAATCCCTAGCACTAGTTGTTCTTGAAAATATTTCTATAAATAATAATTACCTTTTGACTTATGCTATTTTCACACTGTAGCATTAATTTATCTTAAGCACAATTCCTAGTTTTGATCGAGTTTAAACTTTCGTCGAAGAAACTAGGATAATTCTCCTATTCAAATTCATATGACTACCCATCTATTTAATCAATAATCTTCCGAGGAATATTGGATGGCAGCCTAGTTAGGAGTTCATAATTTAATTGATTGGTAAAATCACTAAAGGAACCTACTGAAATTTCCAAATCACCCTGCTTCCCAATAATGACGACTTCATCACCTTTTTTTATACCCTCCAAATTAGTCACGTCAATACACATCATATTCATATTAACAGTACCAACTATGCTAACTCTTTTTCCTTGAATCAGTACTCTTCCTTGATTGCCTACTGCACGGCTAAACCCGTGACTATATCCGACTGGAACAGTAGCTATTTTCATAGCAGTATTGGCAAGATAAGATGTACCATACCCTATGAAATCACCCGTTTTTACTAACTTAACACTCATTACTTTACTTTTCCAAGTAATTACTCTTTTGAGCGGATAGTTGTACACTTTGTGCCTTGTTAGATAATGAATTAGAATTTCATTACTCGGGAAAAAGCCATACTGAAGAATACCAATACGAACTAAGTCCATTCTTGTATTAGGATACCGCATCGTAGCAGCCGAACATGCGGTATGCTTTATTTCAGGTATGACTCCAAAATCTACCATCTTTTTATAGGCGCGACTATACTTGCGTTCTTGCTTTTTAACTCGATGATGATTAGCAATACTTTCGGCACCTGCGTAGTGAGTACACAATCCTTTTATGATAAGGTGTTTAGCTTCATTTTTTATATACTTTAAGATATTTGGAAATTCTTTACTGGAGAATCCTGTACGATTCATACCCGTCTCAACCTCAATATGAACCTTGGCAGGTCTATTTAATTTTTGAGCAATGCTTACCGCTTTCTCTAATCTGTCCAGTTCAAAAACAAAAAATGAAATTCCGTTCTCAATCACCCATTCCATTTGGTCACTATCGAGCATACCCATTATCATAATGGGGGTTTCATCATTAAGAGTCGTACGTACTCTTAGCGCTTCATCTACGCTAAATACGGAGAAATGATTTCCACCACATTCCTTTACCAACGGAACGAACTCCTCAATACCATGTCCATAGGCATTCCCTTTCACAACAGATGACAAACAAGTATCCTTACCTATAATCTGTCTGATAAATTCGATGTTGTGTCTTAAAGCGGATCTACTTAAGAATAATTGTGAAGTATGCATCATGAGCCTTGTCCTAGTATATTTGAAGCAATATTGTAAAATACATTTACCCCTGTAGGAATAATTGCATCCGGGAAATCATAATCAGGGTTATGTAATGCAGGTGTATTTTTTCCTGCTCCTATCCCAAACATCGCTCCCTTGTAATGCTGGGTAAACAAACCAAAATCTTCTCCCCATTTAAATGGATAAGGGCTGCTTATTACCGATACTTTACTATTAATAGCAGCTTGAAATATAGTATCAACTGCTTCTGCATTATTTTCATTTGCAACAAAATGGTGTGTCCATTCAATTTCTGATTGAAGTTGGTGCTCCTCTGTTGCAGATTGAATAATTTTCAGAACTTGTTTTGAAAGCAAATTCAGTTGCTCCTCTGTCCAAGTTCGCAAGGTCAATCTTAACTCCCCATATCCGGCAGAGACCCCGTAGGATATATTGCCCATATCAATATGAATAGGTGTAATTACTACGAAATCTTCGCGCTCAGGTTGATTATTGGACAAGCTATTTGTGTTATTCAATATGGAAGCAATAGCAAGTGCCGGATTTGCACCGTATTCAGGTTCAGCGGCATGAGCTGTTTTTCCATATATTTTTATAACCACACTTTTTACAGACGCTGTAAAAGAACCTTTTCTTACAACCACTTGATGCAAAGGATAACCAGGTAAATTATGAAAAGCAAATACATAGTCAGCTTGTATCACTTCGAATTTTGGGTCGCTCAATACCGCTTTTGCACCAACTCCATTTTCTTCTGCCGGTTGAAATAACAATACGATTTTTCCATTTGCAAAAGGTTGTTCAGATAAGCATTTTGCCAATCCTATCAAAATCGTAGCATGTCCATCATGTCCACATTTATGCGCTACATTATCAACTGTTGAACGGTATTTAAAGTCATTTACTTCTTGAATAGGTAAAGCATCCAATTCCGCTCGAAAAAGTATGGTAGGTCCAATTTTACCAAAATCAAAAACGACAAGTACCCCAGTTCCTCCAACCCTTTCGATAACCGTGGTTGGATGATATCGAGCTACAAACCGAACAATTTTATCAGCAGTCTGTAATTCCTCCTCTGATAGTTCGGGATATGCATGCAAGTGACGTCTGATTTTTACTAACTCTTTATCTACTAGTTTCAAATTCACTTATTATAATTTTTGGAAACATTAAACTCAATATAATAAATACTGCGGCTGAAAGGCCTATGCCACCAATATTGGCATCCAAACCAAAGGGCAAGGCTGTGTCAGTCAACACCAATAGAGTCGTTGTCAATCCTCCCAAAAGCATTGCCCAAAAAGCAGCGGTAGGTGTGCTTCTTTTCCAGAATAATGCTCCTATAACCGGCACAAATAAACCTGACACCATAAAAGCATAAGACAATAACATTAGCTCTAATACATTTTGCATCATTGTCGCTAAAAGCAAGGCCAGAACACCTATGAACAAGGTGGCAATTTGAGAGTACCGTAAGTTTTCTTTATCACTTAACTTTCTTGGGACGATTCGGTCTAATATATCTGTCACAACATTTCCAGAAGCGGCCATTAAACAACTATCCGCAGTGGACATAATCGCAGAAAAATACGCCGATAACATCAAGCCCATTAATCCAACTGGAAGAACAGTACGCAACAACATAGGTAGTCCCATCTCAGCATCAATATCACCAGCAGTAGTAAATCCTGCATATTCAAACATTCCCTGTTCTGCTGCTACTCTTGCGAATAGACCCAGTAACACCCCCATAAAAGCCATTATCGGATACTCAAAAAGCCCAGCAATATACCAAGCTTTTTTAGCCGTTTTTTCATCCTTGCAGGCATAGATACGCTGATACAAAGTCATTCCCACAAACCAGATGGGAACGATGGTAATAAACCAATTAAAAAAAGTAACAGGTTTAATATTTCCCAAAGAAAGCAACTCGCTAGGTACCGCTTCTCTAATAGCATCTAGCCCTCCAATGGCAGTATAACTGAGAGGGATACCTATAAATACTAGCCCACCCATAAGGATGATCCATTGCACCGTATC
This sequence comes from uncultured Saprospirales bacterium, assembly GCA_963975265.1. Classification (GTDB taxonomy): domain Bacteria; phylum Bacteroidota; class Bacteroidia; order Chitinophagales; family Saprospiraceae; genus CAJXUU01. Next base: position 5,085 of record CAXBGT010000147.1, on the reverse strand, counting down.
TGTATAGATAACTGCTTTCATCCCTCCGATTACGGTGTAACCTACTGCAATAACCCCCATGATTAATAGTGCCATATTGAGGTCTAACTCTAAGAAAGTGGCAGAGGCTAATTTTGCTCCAGCTAGCAACTGAGAACTCGTAAATCCAATATACCCGATAGCAGAAATGATACCTGCCAATAGTGCTACTTTTCCGTTGTAATGAAATTGTAGCAATTGAGGAAAAGTTAGAAATTTTTGTGTTCGAGCTAATTCGCTAACTTTTGGAATTAAAAAAACGGCAGCCAACCAAGCTCCAATAAGGCCTGTAAATAACATCCATGACCCTGCTATCCCCATCAAAAAACCTAATCCTCCTAGCCCAATAGAAAATCCTCCTCCTACATCAGTTGCTACAACGGACAATCCGATATGCCAACTATTCATATTTCTACCGCCTACATAGTAATCTTCGGTATCTTTGTTTTTCGTAAAAAAGTAAAAACCAACGCCAATCATGGCTATAAAATACACTACGAAAATGATGATGTCTATCCAATGCAAATTGTTATCGTTTATTTGGTTCTTTAATTATATTTTACTCCACATAATGATATTAAATCATTCCCCGAGCCTTTATTTTATTGTAGAATAATTTTAAACTACTGATCATTGTTATCCAAAGTTCTACATCTAAATAAACCCGATAGTTATGCTAACTATAATTCCAAATATGATATGATGGGAAAGTGATAAATACTTATATTATTATAAACCCGCAGGTCTTCCAAGATAGTCATATAGCCTTTTTTCGTACTCCTCATTTATCGGTTCCGAAGGGTCAAAAGCTGGAGCTGATCTAATGGTTTCGATATGTAGATTAATTGTTATTTCTTGATCCACATAACTAATTACATCCATTGCATGAGTAGCTATTAAAACTTTTTTACTCCAAGGTAGCCAGTTACCTGTATCGATCACTGCATAAACAATTTGCCAATCCATATCATCAATAATGATGTCCTCAATGTGACCAATTTTTCCATCTATTGCTTTAATATGGTACCCTTTTATTTCTAAAAAGCTTCTCAAGCTAGTATCCAGCTTTTTCTCATCAATCACTTTCGAGGGCACTCTAACAGGTCTTGGCGGATAAGTAATGCCAGGTGCTCCAATAGGAGAGCTATAAATATATGGCCAATAATCACTGATTTTGAAATATTTATTTAACTCTTGTTCATACTTTCTGGAAACAGATAAGTTTCCCTCTAATCCAGGACCTTTTTCTATATTCTTTAACTCAACCGGAAACCGTTGATTAGACCAATCAGGTTCTTTAAAAAATATCTTAGGGATTAATAACTTCCTTCCTGATCGTATCCCTAGATCTACCTCTAGATATCTTATAACCCAACTGTCTTCATCAAACAAAAAGTCTTTTACTTTCCCTTTGGTGTCATCTGTTGATTGGATGTCGTAACCTCTCAATTCATTTAAGCTTCGTTTCATAATATTCTGTTTTGTTATGGTTTAATTACCGTTCGCTTTTCTTTGTCTGAAATATTGACAAACACCTACTTGACTCATTTTCAAATGCTTCACTGCCTTATTCAAATATTGTGTAAAATCATAAATTAGAGTATAAGAAAATGGAAACAAATGCAAGCACAGTTAGAATTAGGCTTGTCATAAAGATGTTGTAAGAAATGGTCAGTAGTTTATATTTCTTCTCAAGTACTTCACCCAGGTTATATAAATCAAGCGACATGCTATCATAGAGTTTCTCCTGATCAGACTTTAATTCTTTGATATAGGCTACAAACTTCTGTTTGGGAATGCGTAGAAAATTACCGAAATACAACAAGCTTAATTCACCTTCGTCCAACTTCTGCTCATTGATTGCTCTGGAGGTGACCTTAGGTATTGCAGATAATATTGCAAAAACAACAGAAGCTAATGATCCGATGAGCAATATTAAGATAGGTACGGTAAATCTTAGGTTCTCCATAATGTAATTCTTAGACACAGAAAGACTAGCACCAGATAATGTAATAATCACTGATATCATTATTGTGTTAATACTTATCATCATATTAGCCTTGCCATCTGCTATTGCGCTAAAGTTGATATGGTTTCTGTAGTTAGCCCGATACATTGTATCAATACCTCTCCCCAGATCTTTCCCAGAATTCATACGAGTGGTTACCTTTCTAGAATTAACAATAATTTTGCGTTGTTTATTTATGTTTTTAATCCTGCGCTGACCGTACTTTTGTTTTGCAACCTCAGTAATAAAATTGTTATTGATTAAAAACTCATATTGTTTTTGGGCCCATTCAAACTCAGTGTATGATTCCTCGAGATAATTTTCTAACTCTGCCCTTAATAGCTCTCCCTTTCTAAAAAATCGCTTCCTTCCTATATGAGCTATATCTGCATCATGTAGTATCTCCTCAAGCATTCCTTCAGGTTCTTGTTCTCTCTTTGTACTTAATATTAATCGAACTAACTCACTCTTGCTGTTATCATCATAGTCTTTGTCACGTAAAAACCCATAACCATACTTCACACTTTCTTCTTCATGATTGTTATATGTTTTTATAAAGCCCGTATCATGAAACCATGCAGTAATTTGTAGCAATTCAACTTCTTCTTGAGAAAGGTCACTCTTGCCAGCTAACTTTTTTGCTATTTGAGCTACCTCGTATGTGTGAGTCCAATTATGGAATGATAGGTTATTGGGCAACTCGCGCTTAAGCAGTCCTGACACAAAATTCTTTGCCTCTTTTACTAATTTATTTTTTTTATCACTCATTTAGCTTAATTAAATATTCGGAGGAGGCTGTGGCACCTGCAATGCCTTTAATGATCTCAAAAACCCTAAATGCCACCGTCCGTTTGTTAGCATCCAATTGACTTCGATTCGATGTTAATCAAACAATTGTCCCTCTTACTCCATTAAATTGTCCTTTCGATATCACAAATGCCTTTTCTAGATATTTAAAAGGTCTTATGTCCTCTAATTTTACCCAACCATCTATTTCCACTACCTTGAATCATCCTTCTCCTGTACCAATTATTCTTCCATGCATCCAAAACATTCGTAGCAATTGCAGTTGCATTCTTTTTTAAAGAATTGCCATAATTAACTGTAATTTCTTGTGCAACGGCCTTAACTCCTCTCACCTTCTTTGATGCGTTTGCAGCATTGTGCATATTTGAATAACTGTCTACTGTTCCGGATAGAGTAACAACCCCTTCCTTAGCGGTGACATCTATCTCTGCAGCTTCCATAGATGGTTCCCAATTGATAGCTTTTTGTACATCTCTCTTTAGTTTTATATTACTTTTCATCTCTATCTATTTTTGCGCAATAGGTTAATTTCTATTACATTACAAATATGGGCTCTTTGCATTTAATGCAGTTACACAATTAATTATTAGAATTACATGATTATAGACAGAATTCTAGAGATGCCATAAAAGCGGACGTTTCTTATTTTTCATATTTTTAAAGAACCAAGGCGTCAATCAGGTCACTTTCTTGAATTGCTTAGACAAAAGTGCTACCCTGTTGTAATGAGTTTTATAGGATATCTTCGAAAGATTGACTTATTAGTAGACGATACGTTCCTTCACTTTTCGGTTTTGTGAAGAATGATAAAATCTTCTAACGTGATTCGTATAGTTTTTAAGTTCGTTGTGAAGTGCTCTCGACAGCCATTGCAGGTCATTCCTTGGATGTGCTATGTATGTTTAATAGTACTTTTTAAAAAAAATCAAAAAAACTTTTCAAAAGGTTGATTGACCTACAAGTTTTTCTGGTTTATTATATTCAACATCTGTAATCATGAATTTTGCATAAATGAAATCACCATTTTCGAGCCTCCAAATCAGGTCAAAGACTGTTGGCACTTTCACACTATTCAATTCCCTATAAAGAGGAGGCGTTTATTACCCAAGTTTCCAGATATGTTTTACCTTTTTCTAAATATCTTAGATATGTTGGTTGTTGGTCTTTCATCACCGAGCAGTACGCCCCACTTTTTATACTTTTCTGTATGATCGAATACTATTTTAAAACTTGCCATTAGGGGCAAGGATAAAAACATACCGCCAATAAACACTCCAAATAGACTCGCTAGTGCATTTATTCTAATTTTGGAGCCAACAATTGATGGCATTAAAATATTACCATCTAAAAACTGCACAACCGTAATGACTATTACTACTGTAAATACATCACCTATACTAGGCGAAGAACTAAGCGTTAATAAAATGCCAATTATGTTGCCAATAAATGCTCCAATGTATGGAATGAGGTTTAGTACTGCAAAAATTACAGCAATCAAAAGTGCATATTTAATACCAAAAAGTAATAATGCCCCACCCAGTAAAATAGTCATATAAACAAACTGTATCATCAGCCCAACTATGTAACTATGAATGATGGATTCAATGTTTTTTATTGTGTCACTCACCTGTAAATTCTCAGCTGGTTTAAACCACATCAATAAAAACTTTTTCAACACATTTTTATAATATAGAATTAGAAAAGTATAGATTGGAAACAACCCAAAAAATATAATTACTTTACTTATGGAACCTATGGCATCCTTAAAATAATTACCTGCAGAGTCAAGAAAAATATTAGCTTGTTGTTTAATTATTTCAGTTTGTTCTGTTGTAGAAATTGATGTATTATTACTAAGCCAAATACTGATATCATTAATGTGATTTATGATGTTTAGCCTAATAGTGTCAAAATTATAAATTAATGGTTTTAGTTGTGATGCAATAAATAATAGAATTAGCACAAGGGCTGTTAACATTAAAAACATTGTTAAAAAAATAGAAATACTACTTGGAATTTTTTTACGAACCAAATATCTGTAAAAAGGCAATAATGCAATGGATACAACTAAAGCCATGAGCATCGGCATTATGATATTTTGCAAGTGATAAATCACTATGGCAAGTAAAACAAGACCCAGTAATTCTATTGAACGTATTGCTGTTATTGGTAGTTTTTGGATCATTTTTTATAATTATTTCTAACTTGAGGTAATAAGGAAATAAAAATGATCAGAACAGCTAAAAACAGGT
>CAXBGT010000146.1:0-14664 GCA_963975265.1 uncultured Saprospirales bacterium | reverse complement strand
CTTTACCGCACATTCTGGCTCATTAATGTGCATACAATCGCCAAACTTGCAATTCTTTGAAAGCACAAAGAACTCTCTGAAATTGTGAGCCACATCCATCTTTTCTAGATAATTAAATCCTAAGGTTTTGATGCCCGGAGTATCGATGATCTGACCTCCAGATGGAAGTTCGAAGATCTCTGCAAAAGTCGTAGTATGTTGACCTTTACCAGAATAATCAGAGATCTCTTGTGTTCGAAGATCGAGATCTGGCGCAAGTGAATTGACCAAAGTTGATTTTCCTACACCAGATTGACCAGCGATGAGAGATAATTTACCTTTTAGTATGTCTTTTAGTGCTTCTATTCCTTCACCAGTTTCATTGGACGTCAGGAGTGTTTGATAGCCTATATTTTCATAGACAGTTCTGAGATATGTGATGTATTCTTGGTCTTCTTCCTTGTTGAGATCGGACTTATTGAATACAATCGTTACTGGAATCTCGTATGGTTCTGTCATCAACAAAAACCTGTCGATAAACCCAACTTTGATCTTTGGCTGATGGAGAGAAACGATACAAACAGCTTGATCAATATTAGCCGCTATAATATGGACAAAATGCTTTTTACGAGGTGATTGCCGAAGAACATAATTTTTACGATCGTTGATTTCTCTTATGGTACCTACTGTTTCCTCTTCTCTTTCAATATTGACTTGAACACTGTCCCCTACTGAAATAGGATTGGTAAGTTTCAAGGTTCCTAATCTGAATTTTCCTTGGATTCTACAAGGAATTATATCTCCATTTTCCAATCGGACTTCGTACCAGCTTCCAGTAGATTTTATGACTGTTCCTGTCTCCATTATACTGGGGTGTTTTCGGCTTCGTGCACGGCTGCAGCCATTTCTATGATCAGTTGAGGATCTTTTTCTATTGCATCTCCTACCACGATAACATCTGCTCCAGCTTTCACATTTTCATAAGCCTTTTCTGGTGTGCGTATTCCTCCGCCTACTATTAATGGAATATCTATTGCAGAACTTACGGCATCAATCATACTAGCCGTTATAGGATTCCGCGCTCCACTGCCCGCATCCATATAGATCATTTTCATACCTAATAATTCTCCTGCCATAGCAGTACACAGTGCAATATCATCTTTATTAGAAGGAATAGGAATCGTATTACTCATGTATTGGACAGTTGTCGAGATACCACCATCGACCAACATATAGCCAGTACTCATTATTTCCAAAGGACTTATCTTTAGAAACGGAGCTGTTATCACATGTTTGCCTATCAAAAGATCAGCATTTCTGCCACTAATTAAAGACAGAAATAAAAGTCCATCTGCCTTGTAACTTAATTGAAAAGAGTTACCAGGAAACAAGATCGTAGGGATCTCGGTAGTTTTTTTGATGTTTTCCAGTACCATGTCTAGCATATCATTGACAACTAAACTGCCTCCTATGAAGAAGTAATCTACGTTCGCAGATTTAGACAACTCTAAGACCTTATCTAGTTTTCCGAGACGAACATTATCTGGATCTATCAAGACTGCGAATTTCTTCTTGCCTTGCTGTTTAGCTTCGAGTATACTGGAGTATAGATTATTATTATTCAAATTATTATATGGTCATGATTGAAATCCATCCACGGAAAATGTTTAACACACAGAATCGAATTATTCGATTGAAAACTATTTAATTCGTTTTATTTGGTTGTAAAAATACAAGAATTTATAAATCAATCGTGTCGCCAGGTTTTAATTTATCATTTGTAATTTCATCGTCCTCTCTATTTTCCTTTGATTCAGGCTTTTCCGCTGCTTGACTGAACAGATCTGTAGTTTCTTTTTCCTCTTTCAAAACTTCTACTTCATCTTCTATTTCAGGAGGATTGAGATGCTCTACTTTCAGTACTTTGTATTCTCCAACCTTATTTCCAGCCGCTTTCCAACCTTTCACATCAATGAATTCTGACAAATTGACTTCCTCTTCTTGTTTAGTACCTCCTGACTTATGGGAGTACTTAATTATTGGATCCGCAGCCGATGTAGCAAAGTATAATTTACTCGATGAAGATTCTGTTATGAATGGATATTTAGTATCTAATTTGCTGGTCTCAATGTTGAAGCGCTTGACCATCGCCCATTCTTTTTCACCGTCGAAGTAAAGTACACTGATTACAGAATCAAGAGTAATCCTTGATACTTCCATCAATTTATTGACATCATACTTTTTATTCAAGTCAAGTTCATTGACTTCGTAGGTTCCATCATTATATATTGCCAATATGCTGTTTTCAGTGTCGAAACCTCCTAGATATATTCCTCTTTCAGCAGTATTTAATCTACCACTTACTTCGTCCATCCACACTTTGATAGCTCCTAATGAAGATTTACCTACAGATACTTGAGTAATTTTTCTTACTGGATACTTTGTTACGATATTACCACCTGCAGCCCTACCTTTGATTGCAATCTCACCAAAGTCAAAATCAAATACTTTCTTTTTTGCACTGCATCCAGGACTGAGTTGTACATTCACTATCTCAGATTCTCCATTAGAATTAACCGTAAAATAGAGAAGTTTTGATCCTTTTTCACCCTTCGTAAGATCGTAGTCTTTATCTCTAGTGATTGACTTTACATTGAAACGTTTAGCCATTGATCTGCCTGTTTTAGCATCAACATATACCAAGTTGTACGTGGTACGGTCATCACCCTTTTTCCAAACCTCAGTATGGATGATATTTTTTCCAACGAATACTTTATCTGAGATTTTCACCACTTTGAATGTTCCATCTTTCATGAAGGCTATCACATCACTGATATCAGAACAGTCCATAACGAACTCATCCTTTTTCATACCCGTGCCGATGAATCCATCTTTATAGTTGACATATAGCTTGGCGTTATTAGCCACCACTTGCCTCATCTTGATCGTCTCGAAGCTTCCGAGTTCAGTTCGTCTCTCTCTTCCTTTACCATATTTAGATAATAATCTCTCAAAGAAAGCAATTGTAAACTCTACTATATGCGCAAGATCATATTTCACCTGCTCTAATTCCTCAATCAATGATGTTATAAACTCATCTGCTTTGAAGGAATTGTATTTTGAGATCCGCTTGATTTTAATCTCTGTCAACCTAACAATATCATCTTCAGTTACATCCCGATTCATGGCCAATCTAGTATCACCTGCCTTGGTGTCGGATGGGGTAGAAATATACTTTTTCAAACCAAGATCTATGGCAACAATTACCTCTTCCCAAGTTTCACATTCTTCAATATCTCGATAGATCCTTTTTTCAATAAAAATCTTTTCGAGACTAGACATATGCCACTTCTCTTCTAGCTCTCTTTTCTTGATTTCCAACTCCATTTTCAGAAGTTGCTTCGTTTGTTCAGTCGATATTTCAAGTATATCAGATACCGCTAAGAACTGAGGCTTGTTATCTACGATCACACAAGCATTAGGTGAAATACTCACTTCACAATTGGTGAATGCGTACAAAGCATCTATAGTCATATCTGGAGAGACGCCAGGAGTCAAATCAATCCGCACTTCTACCTCTGCAGCAGTATTATCTACCACTTTCTTAATTTTGATCTGTCCCTTCTCATTGGCCTTCAGTATGCTATCAATCATAGCATTCGTAGTCACTCCATAAGGAAGTTCAATGACAGCAATAGTAGTCTTATCTATGACTTCTATTTTAGCTCTTACTTTGATCTTTCCACCGCGTTTTCCATCATTGTATTCTGCCACATCAACCGATCCACCCGTCTGGAAATCAGGATAGATTTTCACCTTTTTGCCTTCTAATATCTTAATAGATGCTTTTATGATTTCAATGAAGTTATGCGGCATGATCTTCGTCGAAAGACCTACTGCAATACCTTCTACTCCTTGTGCTAGCACCAGTGGAAACTTAGCGGGTAGCGTGATTGGCTCTTTATTTCTACCATCATAGGATAGTTGCCAATCTGTAGTCTGCGGATTAAATAATACTTCCAGCGCAAACTTCGTCAACCTAGCCTCTATATATCTTGCCGCAGCTGCAGAATCTCCAGTACGAATATCTCCCCAGTTCCCTTGACAATCAATAAGTAGATCTTTTTGCCCTAGATTGACCAATGCTCCTCCAATTGCTGCATCACCATGAGGGTGAAATGCCATCGTTTGACCTATAATATTTGCCACTTTATGAAATCTTCCATCATCCATCCTTTTGGTGGCATGAAGAATTCTTCTTTGTACTGGTTTTAGCCCATCATCTATATCTGGTACTGCTCTTTCTAATATTACATAAGATGCATAATCGAGAAAATACTCTTTGTACATACCCGTGAGCGTAGTACCATCTTCTTCATTACCATCGTTTTCCAATGTTACATCTATATCCATTCCTAAATATTAATCTTTATAATCTCTCTTTCAATGCAAAATTATCTGTAAACATTGAAAGAGCGTAAAAATACATAAAAGAAATTTATAATGTGTAAATGCAAAAGAATTCGAGAAAAAGAGAATCGAAATTTCGAGACTTTTGGATGGTTCGACTACTCGATCGCTTGCGCTTTTACAGTATTTGACGGCTTTGCTGTTAGATTATTAGATTCCTTGCGCTTTTGGACTGCTTGACAGTTGTACTTTTAGACAAGGAATATTGAATGCAAAATCCTTAACATCGCCTCTTTTTTCGTTAAAAAGCATAGGTGAAATGAATTACTAAAGTCTTATAAAAACACAACAAAAATTAACCTAAAAATTCCAAAAAACAATAACATATTTAAATTTTTATGATAGGATAAAATATTATCTTTGCCGTTTCGATTTGGGGTCATGCTTTATGTGTGGTTCTATTTATACGCATTACTATTTAACGGATCATTCGAATATGAAACAATACGACAGATATCTTATCACTTCTGCCTTGCCATATGCAAATGGTCCACTACACATTGGACACTTAGCGGGAGCTTATCTATCCGCTGATATTTATGCTCGATTTCGTCGAATGATGGGCGAAGATGTAGTCTTCGTTTGTGGATCAGATGAGCACGGTGCAGCGATCACTTTGCGCGCTGCACAAGATGGGGTCACTCCACAAGAAGTAGTAGATAGATACCACAATTTATTCAAAGAGACTTTTGATAGAATAGGCGTTTCTTTTGATATATACCACAGAACTTCTGCCGAACTGCACCATGAAACTTCACAAGAATTCTTTACTAATCTGTATGAAAAAGGAGAATTTGACGAGATAGAATCGGAGCAGTATTATGATGAAGAGCAAGATCAGTTCTTAGCGGATCGTTACATAATGGGTACTTGTCCAAAGTGTGGTCATGAAGAAGCCTATGGTGATCAATGTGAAAAATGTGGCTCAACATTAAGTCCAACAGACCTAATAAATCCGAAATCTACCATCTCAGGATCTATTCCTGTAATGAGAAAAACAACTCACTGGTATCTGCCACTCAATAAATATGAAACGTGGCTAAAAGACTGGATCAGTAAAGGTGAAAAAGATGGAAAAAAATTGCACTATCCAGAAGAATGGAAAAATCATGTGCTAGGTCAATGCAACTCTTGGCTTGATGGCGGATTAAATCCTCGATCAATGACAAGAGATCTTTCTTGGGGAGTAGACGTACCGCACAATATTCCTGGGCACGAGGGCAAAAAGCTGTACGTATGGATGGATGCACCGATAGGATATATCTCAGCAACAAAACAATGGGCCGCCGATAATAATAAGGATTGGGAGCCGTATTGGAAAGATGAAAATACAGCACTTCTTCACTTTATTGGGAAGGATAATATCGTTTTTCACTGTTTGATTTTCCCATCAATATTAAATGCACATGGTGACTATATACTGCCAGTAAATGTGCCTGCCAATCAGTTCGTGAATCTAGAGGGCAAAAAACTTTCTACCTCTAAAAACTGGGCTGTTTGGGTGCATGAGTACCTAGACGAACTTCCTGGCAAAGAAGATGAACTTAGATACTGCATGATCAAAAACATGCCTGAAACTAAGGATAGTGAATTCACATGGAAGTCATATCAAGAAGCAAATAACTCTGAGTTGGTAAACAACTTGGCTAACTTCGTGAATCGCGTAGTTGTTCTTGTGAATAAATACTATGATGGAGTCGTACCTTCGTTCGATGAAGATCTTGATATAATAGGTGCAACAGACCCTATGGACGCAGCTTACCATGACTCTGAAATTTTGGGACTGTTTGATGATATTGATATCGTCTGTTCTCATATTAGAAACTTCGAGTTCAGAAATGCACTTCAGAAACTAATGGAGATTTCTTCTAATGGAAATACCATCCTTCAAGCGAATGAGCCATGGAAAGCCCAGAAAACCGATCCAGAATCTGTAAAAGTGGTTATTAATTTAGCTTTACAATATGTAGCTACCTTAAGCGTAGCGATTAAACCATTTTTGCCATTTACTTCAGATAAGATGCGTGCATTATTAAATCTTCCAATAGCAGATGATAATAGTGGGCTTTTAGACTTAACAAATGACTTATGCGAAGGCATCCATCCTATAAAAGACGGTCATAAAATAAATTCTCCGGATCATCTTTTCTCTAGAATTGACGATGCTGTGATAGAAGCACAAGTAGCGAAATTGCAAGCCAATGCTAAATCAAATGAACCTGCAAAAGAAGAAGATGGAAATACAGCTCCACCGGTAAAGGAAGAAATCGCATTTGATGATTTCATGAAAATGGATATCAGAACAGCAACCATTGTAGAAGCCTCTAAAGTTAAAAAAGCAGACAAACTACTACAACTCACACTAGAACTAGGGTTCGAAACTAGAACCGTCGTTTCTGGTATCGCTGAGCATTATGCTCCAGAAGATATTATTGGTCAACAGGTTTGTCTACTTGCTAATCTTGCACCAAGAAAAATCCGTGGCGTAGAAAGTAAAGGAATGGTTCTTATGGCTGAGGATACCAGTGGCAAGCTCGTTTTTGTAAGTCCAAGTGAAGTTAGTTTTGCGAATGGAAGTGGGGTAAGGTAGCGTTTATCGCTTAACACCAAATGACTCACGTAATAAGTGATCACATCGCTTAGAGCGATAACATCACTTTGGTGGTTTTTTAGCTGTAGTTGTATTTTGTATTTTAATGACACTGCGGTCGTTGTGCAGTACGATACGTTTAACCCTTTCTCCTGTCTTTCCCTCAAGAAGGAAAGATGTTACAATGGTCATTAAGGATTAAGTAACATTGCAAACCTATAACCCGTCCTAGCCAATAGTTTTTTTTTGATATTATGTTCGACATAAATTACATCGTATCGAAAGATTTTGATAATAAACTAAATTAATGACCTTTTCGCTTTCTAAAACTTTAACCTTGCATTCGAAGTTCATGGGAAAAGGTGACTATCATATAAGTGTGTCTTGAAAATGCAAATACATGTATTGTTGGAAGATTGTGCTCCATGAACATTTTTTCACGATATTGCTTGCACAAAAAAAATGGCTCAATATGCAACATCCAATACTCCAAAGAGTAGAATTACTAATATCTCAAGGAAGGACCGAAGAGGCAGAACAACAAATAAGCTCATTTCTCCAGGATGAACCTACTAGTGAGTATGGTCGGTACTTATTGGCATTTATTTTATATTTTCAAGGGAAAAGCAAAGAAAGTGAGCGACTTGTAATCCAATTGCAGCAGGAGGATCCTGAAAATTCTGCTTATCTAGCTTTGTTAGCGGAGATAAATCTGAGGGAAGAAGAGTTAGATGCAGCAGAAGAAAAAGGAAATATGCTGTTACAAATGTCACCTTATGAAGTTCAGTTTCATAATCTGATGTCGAGGATAAAGTTTGCACAGAGATACTATGATTCTGCATTGAAATATGCAAATAGTGCATTAGAGATAGACCCTGAAAACCTGGAAGCCCTTAATCAAAAGACAATCTTAGCGGGGATGCTAGGAGATAAGCAAAGTGCTAAAAATACCATCCTAGAAGCGCTAGAAAAAAATCCAGAAGACCCATACACTATAGCCAACCATGCCCATCAGCTGCTCAAAGAAGGAAATGTAAAAGAGTCCCTAAAAAGATTTGAAGAAGCACTACGACTAAACCCAAATAACAGTCTTGCACGATATGGAATGCAAGAGGCTATGAAATCAAAGTTTTTTTTATACAAGCTGTTTTATAAGTACTTTAATCTTATGGGTCGGCTTACAGCCAATGGGTCTTGGGGTTTTGTGATTGGGACATATGTACTTTACAGAGTTCTAAATTATGTATCTAGAACAAACGAAGCCCTTTCACCTATTGTCACTCCACTGATGTACTTATTATTGGCCTTTTTTATTCTTTCTTGGATCATCAATCCATTGATGAATTTGTATTTGATGACAAATAAATATGGACGTCTACTTTTAGATGATGATGATAAAAAGATGGCACAGTACACTGGCGCCTCTCTGCTTATTGCGTTAATAGGATTTGGGTTATACCTAACGCTTGGCGGTGAGACCAATCTCATGGCAGGTATATTTTTTGTAGGTATGATGATTCCATTGGGTTCTTTTTTAGCACCGTATGATGAAGCGAAAAAGAAGAAATTGACGCTATTTACTGTCGGGATTTTGATTTTGGGTGTAGTGGGTTTGGTGCTACACAATGATACTTTATTGACGGGCGCATTTCTATCATTATTTGGATACCAGATTTATATGAATTCGGTTTCAATCAGTAGCAGTGCTAGGAAAAAGGAGTGATATATTGTTTTCGAGACTTTAGTGGGTGTCCCTTTCAAAAGCTTTAGCTGATTTCCAATTATTAGCCAATTTGATGTGCGCAATGCTACTTGGTTTCACAAAGCTGAAGCATCGAATACGACTTTTGTCTTGTTTTTAAACAATTTACTATTAACGACATTTTCAATAGTAATCTGTATTACTTCATTTTTCTTTGTTACTTTAGATCATATGATTCGAAACATTCAAATATTTTTCACTTTTTGCTTTTTAGGGTGCTCATCCTTCGGGTTAACGCAGTCGGTTACCGTAAGTAAAGAGATGAGTATTCGAAATGATGTGGCATATGATGTGATTGGTGTATTGGAGGATAATATATTGCTCTATAGAGATAAGGGCACTGAGAAAGTGGTTGAAATTTTTGACAAGAATATGAAGCACCTATTCGATAGGGAAATCACTCTTGAAAAAAAGAACACAGATGTATATGCTATCGTACCGCAGGACACTTGTTTTACTATTATCTATGGATATTTTGACAAGAGAGCATACTTCATGAGAGCTCGGAGATATGATCATTTTGGTCTGATGATAGATTCCGTCACTTTTGTTAACGGAGATGAAGATTTTAAGCTGGACAATTTCCGATATGAAGTTTCGGAAGATAAATCTAAGACGTTGTTATTCACTACAAGGAAAGGTGATCTATTCTATACTTATATGATCGACAACAATGAGATGTCTCTAAATTGGGTCAAGGAAAGTAAGTTGATTGGTCTCAATGTAAGGAAGGATTTTCGAGGCGCACTGGTATCTAATAAAGGAGAGGCCAATGTTTTATTTGAAATAGATAATTCGAAGTATGACCGAAAAAAACATCATCTGATGCTCCTTGGGTTCGACCATAATGATGGATATTATGAAAATAAATTTACGTTTGATAATAAGCTAACTGTTGATTTAGAAATGGGATTCGATAATGTCAATCGCCGGATTATTTTAGCCGGCCTTGTCTCAGAAGATAGTGAATATGATGCTACAGGCTACTTCCACCTTACAAAAAATATTGATAATCTAGAAGAAATCACACTGATAGAAGATGAGGATTTTGATGTGAAGTTTCTGGAAGAATTATATGGTAAGAAATTAAGTAAAAAGAAGAAACTTAATAATTTTGTCACTCGAGACTTAGTACTACGAGGTGATGGAGGTTTCCTGCTTCTTGCAGAGATGAACAAAGAATATTATCGTCGATCTGCTTTTAATGGTGGCACTCGTGCTGGCGGCGGATTCAACGGTGGAGGCCGTGGATGGGTAGACATATACAATGAAGATGTCATTGTTTTTGCCGTCCTTCCTGACGGTTCCGTACATTGGAAGAAAATTCTCTACAAAAAGCAATTTTCACAAGATGATGGAGGTGTTTTCAGTTCTTACTTCCTATTCAAAACTCCTAGCCGATTAAGGATCATCTATAATGATGAGATCAAAAGAAACAATACAGTAAGTGAATATGTGATGGACCCACTAGGCAATTTTGAAAGAAATAGTTTGCTCAGCACAGAATACCAAAATCTCAAATTACGATTTCGTGATGCAGTTCAAGTATCCTCAGAAGTACTTATTGTTCCTAGTGAAAGGAATTTTAAGCTCAGTCTTGTGAAAATAGAATACTAAGACAATGTCTAGTTAACATTAGCTATACTAGTAGATAATTTCATTTCTCTTCCTTACCTTCCCCACATGATAAGATTAGCATATATCTTATGCCTAAATATTGGCTTTTGTTTAGCGTCGATGCAAGCCCAGCATGGTATCTCCGCTATATATGCTCCCTCAAAGGTCATAAAACACAGAGACAATCTACTATACAATGTTCCTAGCCTATCAAACGAAATAAGACTTTCGTACACCTACCAAACTAATGGAGATTACGCCTGGGAGAGGTTCTGGAAAAAGCCGAGAATAGCCCTCAGTGCCATTTACGTTAACTTTGGTGATAACGAAGTATTGGGCAGTGCATTTGCCATATTACCAGAACTTCATTTTTCTTTATTGAGGTATAAAAAATTGCTTCTCAACATGCAATTCGGTACAGGAATCTCCTATCTTACCAAACCATACGACGCGATCGATAATCCCAATAATAATGCGATTGGGTCAAATCTGAATAATACCTCATCCCTAAAATTCGGAATAGAATACCCATGGAATAAAAGATTGACCACCAGCCTATCTACTGGCATCGTGCACTTCTCTAACGGTCTCAGTTCCAGCCCAAATAGCGGAATCAATATATATGGAGCTTCGTTGAATGTCAACTACAAATTGACAGTGCGTCAACCCAAAGATGAAGAATCAATTACAACCAGAACCTCTGAAGAATCCCCAACTTATCGAAAATGGATTGTAGACGCTCAATATCACTATGGATTCACCGAACATTCAACCACTGGAGGACCAAAGTACGGTGTACAAGCCTTCTCTCTAGGCGCGGGATATAGATACAAAGAATACATGACCGTCCTAGCAGGCGCAGAATACGAATACAATGATGGTACTTACACTTTCTTAAAGCGCAACTTCGAGACAGAAGAAGACGCTCGCCGTATGGCAAAAAGATCTATCCTATATATAGAAAATGAATTTCGATACGGAGCAGTTTTTAACAGGTTCCGATTAGGATTCTATCTCGGCTGGCCATATGCAAAAACCAAGACCAATTATATAAAGGTAGTCACAGGCATATACCTCCCCAACATCGAGGGCTACGGAAAACCATACATAGGAGTAATCCTCAAAACCCACACCGAAGTAGCGGACTATCTAGCAATAATGGGCGGTATTTCCTTCTAATACACTCCTAATCCTCGAAGAAAGTGGGCTAAAAACAGATGATTTTAAAAAAAAGTCCTAAAAGTGTAGCATAAGAAATTCAAAAGTTATAAATTTGCACTCGCTTAGCAGAAATGCTTCGCTAAATTGACCTATGGTGTAATTGGTAACACAGCAGTTTTTGGTTCTGCCATTCTAGGTTCAAGTCCTAGTAGGTCAACATAAACAAAAAGCAACTTATTGATAATCAGTAAGTTGCTTTTGTTTTTTTACAAGGTAGTTGTCTAAAGTTTTATTCCTAGAGCAAAAGTGAACTAAACACGAGTAGTCACTTACATTAATTGACTTTCTTTAATTAGTACAATATGACTTCACAAACTTCCATACATGTCATTTATTTTTCTCCTTGATCTCTACAATTCAGAATACTGAACAAAAATTTACTACTTTCACTCTTAATCATGGGTTTGCAGAATTTAGTTATTCTTTGGTTTCATCTTGAAATTTTTATAACTAAAAAATTATCATGCCATTAGTTTCAGTAATGTGTTTTAAATCATTTCAATGCTTAATTATCCTCCCCTAATGATTTTAGCTAAAAATAGCAAAGTGATCAAACAGACTTAAGCATTATGCGAAAAATATACAATAAAAATATATTTCTTTTAGTTTGGCTATTATTATTATCGTCCTTAAACTCCAATTTGTATTCGCAAAATTGTTGTTGTGGTGAAATATTAGAGATTGAAGTTCCTGGTGGAGATTTTGAGATCCCCCCGCCACCATCTATTGGTGGTTGGATTGATTATACTGCAGGACAATTTTTAGGAGCTTGGGAAATTACTGCCGGCTCAGTCAGCCATCATGATGATGGTCATAATAATTTAGGTGCTGGGAATCCAAACCCTTCTTCTGCACATCTTGATTTAAATGGGTCTTCTGTAGGTGCTGTTTGTCAAGATCTTTCTGGTTTTATAATAGGTCAAGAATATGAATTGGTTTTTTATTACGCAATTCATAATGCGTTATCCGCAGCTTCAGCTACGGTTGAAATAGATGGAGGAGTTGCGCTAACTGAAACTTGGAATGCTACTAATGTAGGTAATATTATATGGCTTGAAGCCTCATTCACTTTTATCGCAACTGCAGAAACCATGGATTTATGTTTTTATAGTCAAACTAATGTAAGTTGCTGTGGTATGTTGATTGATGATGTACAAATCTTAGTTACATGTATTGATGATCTTGAAATTCCAGTAATTTTAACGATGCCTTTAGATGAAACATTTCAATGCATTGAAGATGTTCCTGAACCAATTGATATTGAAGCATTGGATAATTGTGATAATGACTTGACCATAGACTTTGCCGAAGAATTCAGTTCTAATAATTTTTGTGAAGTTGTAATATCGAGGACCTGGACTGTGGAAGATGATTGCGAAAATATTGCCAACCACACCCAAATAATTTTTGTAGTAGACTTAGATCCCCCAGAAATCGCACAGCCTTTGGTTAATTTGACGGTAAATTGTGATGAAGATGTTGAGGAAATATTTATTGATTGGATTGATAATTTTGGTGGTGGAATAATATTTGATGATTGCAGTGATTTTTATTCCATTGCTGACTATCAAATTCTCAATTTTGATGAATGTTCTGAAAACGAAGTGACATTTACTTTTGGCGATTTCTGTGGAAATGAAATAACAGAAACTGCCTATTTCGATATTGTTGATAATGAAGCACCAGTATTTGATAGTTTACCACAAAATCTTAATATCCCGTGTGGAGATAACGCCCAAATACTTATAGGAAATTGGTTGACTCAAAATGCAAACTCTGAAGTCTTTGACAATTGTTCTTACAGTTTGGAAAATAACTTCAATGGAAATTATAATGAATCACAAACAGTAACTTTTACTGCTATAGATTTATGTGGCAATCAAGTTTCATCTGATGCTGAGATTACAATAATTACTGATGTAGAAATTATTCAAATCGACACTTTTACTTGTAACCCTGAACAAGCTGGTCTTATTGAAATCCCGATTGACAACGAGTTTTGTGACAGTCTCATCATGCTCGATTTTATTTTACTCCCTTCCGACACTGTAAATTTTGAAGTAAATACATGTAATATTTTAGATGTAGGGTTAGATACAATTTATCTAACCAACTCCTCAAATTGTGATAGTTTGATAATTACGAATACAATATATACTTCTGGAGATACGCTATACAATAATGTCACAACCTGCGATATTTCTCAAATGGGTGTAGATACTTCGTTTTTGTTGAACATAAACAATTGCGATAGCCTAGTAGTCATAAATACTTTATACTCAGCTGGTGACACACTTTACAATGATGTCACTACCTGCGATGTTTCTCAAGTGGGGTTAGATACTATATTTCTGACGAATGAAAATAATTGCGATAGCTTAGTAGTCACAAATACTTTATATTCAGCTGGTGATACACTTTACAATGATGTCACTACCTGCGATGTTTCTCAAGTGGGGTTAGATACTATATTTCTGATAAATGAAAATAATTGCGATAGCCTAGTGGTCGTAAACACTTTATTCACAGCTGGTGACACACTTTTCAATACCATTCCAACTTGTGACGAATTACAAGTATCAATCGACACACTGTTATTATTAAATTCTAATAGTTGTGACAGTTTGGTGATCACTTCCACTTATCTATTGGAGAATGATACGGTCCTAGTAACGGAGTATAGTTGCGACATAGAACAGGCAGAATACAACAATATTATATTACCAGGTCCCGTATGTGATACCATAGTTTTAATGGAATTGTTGCCTTTGGAAAGTGACATGACCGTTCTAGAGTTTAACTCTTGCAAATTATCCGAGATTGGCGCTTTTACAGAAGTTTATATCAATCAAAGTGGTTGCGATAGTATCGTTATTACAAATCTCATCTATACCCCTCTAGATACAGTTTTTGTAAATTCAGAAACATGTTTTTTTGAAGAGTTGCAGCAAGATACGGTATTAGTAATTTCCAGTGGTTGTGATAGTACTTTTGTTTATTCAACGAAATTACTTGAAGGGAACAA
>CAXBGT010000145.1:0-14679 GCA_963975265.1 uncultured Saprospirales bacterium | reverse complement strand
ATCTATCTATCTATCTATCTATCTATCTATCTATCTATCTATCTATCTATCTATCGACTTGAGGGAAATATTTAGCGTTAACACGCATTGGCGAATTTCGCACAGATCATAATGAAGCTGAAGCATCAAAGACGTTTTTCATATCAAATTAAATCAGTTAACCACAACCGTGACATCTTTCTTTTTTGAGAGAAAGACAGGATAATGAGTTGAACATGTCTAGCAAGGACAGTAGAGTGCGTTGCACACCCAAAACGCATAATACCTAGGGCAAACAATTATCAGCCTAGTGTCCATCAACGTCAAGAACTTACAGCGGAAAAAAAACGGTGAAGTTTACCTGGTTTTAAACAGTACCTAAAGCTATTGTAGTATGAGACTGAATATTTACCTTTTAAAATTGCGATGGTAAAACATATCAACCTATTTCTGAGGTAGAAACTCAACTGGAGTTTTTTATGAACAAGGATAATCTCAATAATCAAAACAAAAATTTAGAAGCCTCTTATATAGATTAAGGGAAATAAATGGTTTAATACCAAGTCGTAAAATGCCTAGGATAAGATTGGTGTTTTAGAAGAACATTAAATCCGCTAATAAACCACAAACTTCACAGTATCCATATTTCCAATTTGATCTCTGACAATCAGATAATAAACTCCAGAATTCATATACTTACTAAACGACAACTCGAAATGACTTTGGCCTTTATTCATCAATGAGAAATCAGCAACCTTACGCCCCTGAACATCAATGATTGAGATGCTATTTTTACTTAGACTTAGATTCGTTTCATATATGAAATTGATACCTTTTTTATCATGAGAAACAGGGTTAGGGTAGACAACTAAGCTCTTACCTAATCCAATATCATCACTACTGCTGAGCGTTACGTCTATAAACTCGCAATACTCTTCTATACATGAGAATTTATCCTGTCTAACGGTTAGACAAATTTCATAAACTCCTGTGTCTGGGAAAACATGGAAAGGATTCGCACTATTCGAAACTATTCCATCACCGAACCGATAGAAATAGGTATCGATATTACCAATACTCATATCTGTAAATTGATATCCGTTTGATGATTTTTCATAAGTGAAAAAGGGTATGACTTCAGTACAAGGATCTCCAACCAACACTTCAATGCAGATATCACTGCTACAAGAATCAGTTGTTATCGTATGACAAATATTATAGAGTCCAATTGAATCTACGGTAAAGTTGAAAGTAGAGACATTTCCAATTTTTACAATCTCATTAATGCTCCAAGAATGCTCGATGATCGGTTCTGAAGTTGTAGAACTATCTAAAAATGTTATGGTCAAACCCTCAATTGTGTAGCTGAAATTTGGGTCACATATGATTGGAGTACAGTCAATTGTTTGTATGTTGACCGTGTCTATGCAGAATTGATCCTCATTAGAAGTGAAAATATATTGATAAAATGAGCTGTCACCTCGCAACCGTATATCAAATGTAAAGCCCATTGATTTGGGATTGATAATAAAACTAGTGTCTCCAACTTCTACAGAAACATCTAAACTGTCCATTGCAGGGTTGAAAATGAATGCATACCCTATCGAGTCGCCGATTTCACAGCTGTCTTTCTGTACTAAATGAATATCCATAAAGCAATCAAGGCAGTAACCACTTGTGAAAAATAGAGAATCTTTACAAAGCGGTTCTTCATTGTCAGAGACTAAAATATAGTGCGTTAAACCGTCTGCATTTCCAGTAAAATTGACCATTAGACTATCTCCTACAATATCTATAGAGTCACCATCATAAAATACTTGATAGTTATATTTATTTGTCGTTGTATCAAGGTTAAGGGTATAATATCCTAATTCATTTACACAACTATCCAATACGATATTCTCTATTTCGATATTACATGGGGAAAAACACATTGGAGTGTAAACCACAGTTGTAAATGTACATGAAGGATCTAGGTGATCAATAAATTGAATTGTATGGAAGGCATCATCCCCTTTTACAGAAACGAATATAGTATTCAGCCCGTCGCCTAATTGATAGGGATAGACTGTTTCATTAAGGATACTATCAACTACAATCCTAAAGCTGTCAGAATCACTGTATTCTTCATTAAAATCAACTGCGACATTAATAAAACTGTCCTGACAGCCCACTAATGAATCGGGAGTGTTTGGATTGTTTATTACATAAAATGAATCAACTAATTGAGATGATACCAACCGAATGTTACAATCAGTAATACACTCTGGAGATTGATACACTAATATATCTTGGCAGTCTGGATCGGCCAAATCTACATACGTAAAAACATAAACCGAACTGTCTGCAAGTAACGACCCAGTAAATTGAGTTGCTCCATTTGGCCCATAAAAAAATGGAAATCCATCAAATAGTTCTCCATTGAGTCTAAAAATAAATCCTTGTTCTGTCGGGTTGGGATGGCTCACTGTAGCAAGGAAATTGATCGTGTTATCATTGTAACAAGAATCTTGAAGCTGAAGCTCTATTAGTCCTCCACATGGTGGTATTTCGCAAGTTGGAGCTACAAACGATGCTCCTGCAGAACATTCCATTTCTGAAAGGTCTCTTATCTCAATAAGGTGTTCTTTATCATCTCCTTCGAGTTGGAAAACGCCTCGATTATTGCCATCGAGCGCATAGGGGAAAGGCCCAGTTTGTAGTCTAGCACTATCAACATAAATATCAAATCCCTCTACTGCTCCGTTGACATCAAGAAAGTGATAAAACACAGGAATTTTATTTTCATCGCAACTGGCTATTACATCCACAGTTGCACTATATAGGGTGTCGTTATTGGCATTGTATAGATAATAGGAGTGCAAACCAGCAGTGAGAATAGGGGAGATAAAAATTGCTCCATCAGTTTGTAATCCACTATCCCAACTATTAGGACCAGACTCATCCAGAGATCTTACTCCGACAAGACTATCTTGAATCCATTGCCATAGGATATCATCTCCAGAAGACATAGTCAAATTTTGGACGCTGATGGCAAAATCTGTTACGGCTAATACGATCGTACTGTTCGATCCAGTTCCAATCTCTAGTTCATTGATGCCGCATGGTGCAGAACAGTCATTGACCAAGATTACAACTTCATCTACACAAAAACCATCTGTAAGGTCCAATGCTTTTATGGTGTGAAGCAATCCATCTCCAAAGATTGGAAGTGACAAATTTGCTTGGCTACCAGAATAAAATATGGTATCTACCACTATTGTGTCATCCAATATTATCTCTACTCCAAGATCAGAAGGACTCAATGAAGTTACATCGATACCCACCATAACGAGAGAGTCTTCGTTACATCTTTCTAGAATTTGAGCCTTGACATTCAATGAGCAATCGAAAAATCCATTACAATTAATAGCCTTGACTGTTTCTTTAATTGTGCAGGTTTGATCCTCTACATCGATTATAGATATCTGATGTGTTTTATCATCTCCTGGTAGGAAGAATTCAACGTTTGTTAGACCTATTAGATCATATTCATAAACAGTATCTTTGAGTATCACACCGTCGATTCCAATATAGAATCCAGCATTAGGGACAGCCGCATTTAAGAAAGATATGTTGAGCAAGCTACCTCTGTTTTCTGGACAATTGGCAATTAGGTTTCCAGAATACGTGCCAGTAGGTCCACCATCTGGTGTTGAGTAAAATGGCTTTAGACCTGGATTTTTTGGAGTAATCTCTAAGATGAAACTGGAATCCTGAACTCCACTATCCCACTTATCAGAAGATATTGTATCTGTCGAAGTCGACGAGTGATTGTCATCTAACCATACGAATCTAACTCTATCCCCTAGGTTTATCTCTCTATTATTTGGAGCAAATCCAGATTCGAGAAGAACAATATTATGTGTCTCTTGATAACCATCATCGATATCAAGATTGGAAAGGAAACAACTTGCATTACAATCTTGAACAAAGAAACCTATCGTCTCACTACAAAATCCGTTTGGCAACGATTCTACTTTAACAAAGTGCTGATTGCCATCTCCTGGGACTTTTATATTAAAGTTCAAAATACCATTTGGAATACTAATAGCAGTATCACTCACTAGAATATCATCTAAATAAATATTCACAGCATCTAAGATATTTGATTCATCTTCAATTTCTAAGATTAATGCTACGTCCTCTTCGCTATCACATACAGAACTGAGATTAAAATCTAGATTGATATTACATACTTCTATAGACATCGTATCGCTAGAGCTGCATCCATTTTCTGTAGCGATTTGTAGGATTACATCATACATACCTAGAGTATTGTAGGTATGTAAGGGATTCTCATTAGTGGTCGTATTGCCATCGCCAAATCTCCATAAACGAGAGATGATATTATCATCATCTGCTATAGTGGATACATTTGTGAACTGGAAATCGCCACTACTTTCCAATACTACAAAATTGGCAGTACATTGAGAATATGCTGTGTAATTCACTAACAGTAAAAGGAATATATATATGAGTCGCTTCATGATACATGTTTTTAACTATTGATTTGGATGAAATCAACGTTAATACAGTGCAATTTTGATACCGAAAATTCTAATTTTTATCCACCGCATGGTGTAGTTTAAATCTGTGTTCTTATTTTGGAGGCAACTTTATTTTATTGATATACCTAATCAAACTATTTATGACAAAATATTTTATTCTATTTGTATTGATGATTGGCATTTCTTGTACTCCAAAACTTCAGACAACTTCTCTTTTTAATGGATCAGATCTTGACGGATGGATCAATCACGGAACTGAAAAATGGTACGTTGCAAATGGTGAGTTAATTTGCGAGAGCGGACCCGATGCCCAATACGGTTATTTATCTACTGTTGAAGATTATGATAACTTTGAATTAGACTTAGAATTCAGACAGGAGGCAAATGGAAACAGTGGTGTTTTTTTTCGATCTACCTTCGAAGGGACTAAAGTGAGTGGATGGCAGGTAGAAGTCGCACCCCCAGAAAATAGTACAGGAGGTATCTATGAATCGTATGGCCGAGGATGGTTAATCAAACCAGATCCAGAAAAAGACAAAGCACTCAAAATGGGAGATTGGAACAAGATGAAGATCAGAGTTGTCGATAATGATGTAACTACATGGCTCAATGGGCAGGAAATGATTCACATTACTGATGATAAGATAGGCGAAGGAAAAGGTGCGATTGCGCTCCAAATACATGATGGTGGAGGTATCAAGGTGAGATGGAGAAATATTCAATTGAAGAAATTGTAGGGAGTTGACAAACTAGCAAAGTGAAATATCAATTTATGAGACAAATTTTAATAGTTATATCAATTGCTTGCCTTTGCATTGGCTGTAAGGTAAAAAATGTTGAAAAAGACAGTGAAGCGAATGTAGACTTAATCAATGCTCAGAATGAAAGTGAAGATTGGATCACTCTATTTGATGGAACAAGCACAGAGGGCTGGAGAGCATTTAGAGGTGAGACTCTTCCTCCACAATGGACTATAGTAGATGGTGCACTCACCTTCGATACGAAGAAACGATTAGAATCAGACAAACAAGGCGGCAATGACATCATTTACGGAATGGAACAGTTCGATAATTTTGAATTATATTTAGAATGGAAACTTCCTGAAGGAGGAAATAGTGGCGTATTTTATCATATAAATGAAAATTTTTGGATCTCAGATGTAGCACCTGAATATCAACTTCTTGACGACCTGAAATGGGAAGAAATAAACAATGCTAAACTGGAAGAATGGCAGAAAACAGGTGCAGATTATGCAATGCATTCTGCTGATAATTCTAAGAAAATTGTAAAACCAGCAGGAGAATGGAATACAACAAGAATCATATTCACACCTGATCATGCTGAACATTGGCTCAATGGGAATAAGATATTAGAATTTGATCCTTGGTCAGCAGATTGGGAAAAGAGAAAGAAGTCTGGCAAATGGAAAGATCATCCTGAGTATGGTACCTTCAAAAAAGGTTATATAGGATTGCAAGATCATGATAGCCCTCTTTGGTTTAAGAGTATCAAGATAAGAAAGTTGTAAGCGATTGAGAAATCTACTCACATTAATAGAATGCAATAAAACAAATAGATGAAAAGACGAGAATTTATTAAAAATAGCGCAGCAGTAGCATCTGTAGTAGTGGTGTTGCCTTTTTGTGCAAACGCAAAGGCAATAACAAATAATAAATTACGAACTGCGCATATTGGAGTTGGTGGCATGGGGTTAGAAGATCTCAAAGCTATGGCATCTCACTCAGATGTAGTGGTGACAGCATTATGTGATGTGGATTCTTTAAGGTTAGCTGCGGCGCAAGCTTTATATCCTAAGGCAAAAATCTATGCAGACTATAGAAAAATGTTAGTGGAGATGAAAGATGGGATCGATGCGGTAGTAGTATCAACACCTGACCATACACATGCTCCTGCGTCTTTGAAGGCTATGGAATTGGGCAAGGCAGTCTATTGTCAGAAGCCACTTACGCATCATATCAGTGAAGCTAGAGCTATGAATGATATGGCAAAAGCAAAGAGTTTGGTGACTCAAATGGGCATCCAAGTGCATTCCTTTTATGATTATAAATTAGCTACTCAACTCATCCAAGCGGGTGCAATTGGAAAAGTAAATACAGTCCACGCCTGGTCTCCTAAAAACTGGGGATTTGATGGCCCAAAACCAGAAGGTGCAGATCCGATTCCAGAACAATTAGATTGGAATCTTTGGCTAGGTACAGCTCAAGAAAAAGCTTTTAAAGAAGGTGCTTATCATCCTGGAAATTGGAGGAAAATTATTGATTTTGGTTGTGGAACTTTAGGAGATATGGGAGTCCATATATTTGATACTCCATACAATGCGCTAGCACTTGATGTACCTCGAACCATAAAAACAGAATGCAGACCTGCCAATGGATATGGATTTCCGGAGAAAAATGTAGTGACTTATGAGTTTCCAGGAACAAAGTATACTACAGATTCATTCAAATGGGTTTGGTACGATGGAGAAGGCGCACCATCCGAGCATTCTGAATTAGTATTGCCTAACGGAGACAAACTTCCCGAGCAAGGGGCTATGTTTGTAGGAGAGAAAGGGAGCCTTTTATTGCCTCACTTCATGGAGCTACCAAAATTACTCATTGATGGGAAGTACCAAGACCTTGACATGTCTATCCTAAATGATCCTAAGGAGTTCGAAGTGCCTGTAAGAGATTATGGAATAGAAAGTCCAAAGCACTATCATCAATTTGTAGATGCTTGTCTGGGGAAAGGGGAGTGTACTGCACCGTTTTCATATGCAGCACGCCTAACTGAGACTATTCTATTAGGAGTGATCGCTGGAAGATTTCCGAATGAGACGCTTCATTGGGATGCAGCATCTGGAAAGTTTGCAGAAGCTAAAGCAAATCAATATTTGGATGGAGAGTATCGGGTGTTTTAGGGGATGTTTTCAAACTATTGTAAATGTATGCTCAGTAAAAGGGATTGTTAAGAGCAAGCTTAATTTAGCCGATGTTAACGGTTAAATACCCTTAGTCAGAAAGTGAAATTAAGTAAGGTGTTGATTATTAGTGTTGTATAAGCTTTGTTGTGATTAGAGAAAAGGGAAGTTTTATAAAGAATGGGTGTGGGTATAAGATCGTTATGTAGGATGAATATAAAAGACTCAGAACTTGCATTAAATACCAATAATTGGTATACTTGATTAAAATCTGTATTCAAATGTCAAAAAATACGTCAATAATATTAAATGATTACTTTGAGAAAATTATCAATACAAGTATTCGGTCAGGAAGATATTCGTCTGTAAGTGAGGTTGTTAGGGCAGGTTTGAGAATGGTTGATGAAGAAGAAAGTAAAATCCAAAATTTAAAAAAAGCCATTGAAGACGGAGAGAATAGTGGATACCTTAATGATTTTGATCCTCAACAACATTTAGCCGATTTAAATAGCAAGTACAAGCAATAATGCCACAATTCCAACTAAGTAGTTTAGCCAAGCAAGATTTGGATAATATTTGGATTTATACAGCAGTAAATTAGTCAATTGCACAAGCTAATAAATACTATGAAATCCTAATTGAAGAATGCCAATATATTTGCCAAAATAATGAAATCGGCAAATCAATTAAACACATTAAACCACTTCATAGAAT
The DNA here is from genome assembly GCA_963975265.1 of uncultured Saprospirales bacterium. Lineage (GTDB taxonomy): Bacteria > Bacteroidota > Bacteroidia > Chitinophagales > Saprospiraceae > CAJXUU01. Next base: position 6,516 of record CAXBGT010000145.1, on the reverse strand, counting down.
AAGGCAAGTTCAATCCCATATCATAGTTTATAAAATTGCTGAAAACCAAATTTGGATCGATAGAATTCTACACAAAAGGATGGATATTGAAAATGGACTCAAACCTTAAAAACCCTACATTACATACTGCAAGAAGTAAAAGCTCCCTAACGTCGCTTCTTCTCTTGCAACTTAGACGTTATGTATGATGAATCAAATATCATGGAAACAGATAAAAATGACAAAGGATAATATCTTCTATTGGCTGATAATAAACAGTAAATGTTTTGCATTTTTAATAATTATCTCCTTTAAGATCATACTTTTTAATTCGAGCATTCATGCTCAAGTAGATACTACTCAGTTGAAGCTGGCAGTATCTCAGCTTCAATCTATTCAAGATCGCAATGAATTTTGGCAAAATTTATTTGAAAGGGATCAAACTTTTAGAAATGTGAAAACATCTAAAATCAATGATTTGGAAAATTTAATTAGTGCCACCTATTACTTGAATAGATTTGGTTACCCATCAGAAGATATAAAAGCAGGTAGAGCTATGCCATTAGTTTGGGTTCATGCCTCATATCCTAAGGTGAAACAAGTAGCTTTTCCTATTATTCTAGCAGGATTTCAAGACGACCAAATTTCGGAAAAAGATATACGAACCTATTATGTACGAAATATGCATTGGAAAATATTTTTCAATGAAGAGAATCGTACAAAAGCCTTAAATGCTTTGTTTGCAGACTTAAATCTAAATGTCGAAAATAAAATTGACATTAGTGATATAATATCTGCCTTCAATGAATCTGAGGAATTTCTTAATCAAAATTTCGAAATCATAGGACATTGGGATAATCCAAAAGGGGATACAACGGTAAAGATCTTAAAGAGTGAAGATGGAGAATATTACTATCATGATCTATATGTGGATGGTTCATATTATCCAGTGAAAGTAATTAAGGATAAGGAGTATCCAAATCTTTATCGAAACTACTATAAGCCGGAATTCTATTTTGGAGTACAGCCGAATGGGGATTTGACAGTGAAAAATAGCTTTGAAAAGAGGACATTTAAACCTATTGAATAAGAACAATAATGCTAAAAAAAAGATCACCATACACAGACTGAGCATGATGGAATCTTCCTTTTAGTCAGACTCCACATGCTCTTGAAACGTTATTCAACAGCTGAAAAAACCAACCATTATGCAAAAAGCAAACACAAAAACAAAATATTCAATTATAGTTTTGTCAATACTGACAGGAATATTGATATGCTACTATGTGATTACTAGAGCATTTCCGATGTTAATTCCAACCGAAGAGGTTTACGGCTCATATTATTTTCCAAGAGTATATTGGGTATTTCCACATATTGTTTTAGGCATAGTCGCTACTATAATTGGTCCTTTCAATTTATACCATACATCCGAAATAAATATCTAAAAACACATCGACAATTAGGGCGTATTTATATTATCTCTACAGTTTTATCTGGAATAACTGGTATGTATATGGGAGCTACTTCTGACGTTAATCTACCTTATGCAGTCGGTTTGTTTATGCTTGGGGTCACTTGGTCGACATCTTCTGTAATGGCGTTTATTTCTATAAAGAACAGAAAAGTAGACTTACATAAAGATTGGATGATTAGAAGTTACGTACTATCATTTGCTTTTGTCACCTTCAGATTTGTGTATGATATTCTAATGTCATTAGAAGTTCAAGTTTTAATGAGTTGGGCTTGTTGGGCAATTCCATTATTTATTGCCGAATTATTTATACAAGGGAGTAAGATTAATAACAAATAAATTGGATAAAGACAAATTTAAAAGTCTGTTTTTGGTCGCGCAAACAAAGGTACTTTGGGAATAAAAAGCCTGTGCCTAACACCGTCTATCATTTATTGCTAGTTCGAGCCTGCTTACGAAAATCCTTGCGGATTTTCTATTCGGCATGTATTTACTTAATTGGTTGCTTAAACACGCAACAAACCATATACCAAACGTTCAAAATCACATTCGAAAAGAAGCGGAATATATAAAAATATCATTACTGTCAGAGAGCAATTAGCGAAGCAACTGCCAAAAAGGAATTACTCCCAATTACAAAATCAAAACCTTTATTTTTTTACAATCTTCTCCATCAATTCACCTTCGTAGACTAGCAAGTAAACTCCAGCTTTTAAATAACTAATATCGTTAGCCTTACCAGAATTCACAAGACCAAGAGTCCTTCCATAAAGATCGATAATCTCTAAAGATTGTATTTTGGCATGATCAGACTTTATGAAGAGATATTGATCAAATGGGTTAGGAAATACTTTGATATCTTGACTACTATACGCCTCGGATGCACTACTCACATTATAGCATGCCAATTCAGAGACTTGCAGTCTGATAGCCTCCAATAAAGGATAGAAACTGTCTCCAGGACAAACAGTGCTAGAACATGCATGGTCTGATCCACTGCTATCCCGATGACCTGCAACATTGTCCAGGATGAAATTCCCTGTTACATGATAAGATTGTGCATTGACATCGATAGCATGGTCTATCGCTTCGAATGCCAATAATTCAACCAAGGTGCTCAAGGCTTCTTCTGAGGGTTGTACCAAACTATAATCGCCGATAACACAAACGCCTACTGTGTTTTCATTAATACAACTGAAATGCGCTCCTTGGAAATTATCTGGTCTTCCTTCGTATAGGATGCCATTTGGGTCTATCAACCAATTGTAACCAATATCATCCCATCCATTAGTGTTGACATGCAGGTCCCAGATATATTCTACGACGGTTGCAAAATTGTTGCTTTGATTATTGCCTGCAGAATGATGTACAATCAAGTGTGTAGGCTCAGTGAATAGAGGAGAATTGTCAATAGGACAGGTTGGACACCAGCAATCCCGTTCGCATACTTCTGGTAAGTCACAATTAGCTGATCTTTTCATGATTGGCTGTGAATTCTTATCCGGAGTGGCAAGGAAAAATCTTACTGTCAATTCAGTCGTTAATTTCTCACTTGTCTTAAATTGAATGTCAGAAAAAGCTTTTGTGATAGGCTTGGTTCGATAGGCGGATCGACTTAACTCTACAAACTCATGTTGCTGTTCAAATTGGAACCAAGAAGACCATTGATTATCAGTTTTCAATCTGTAGAATATGGATATATTTTCATTATCGAAGTGATAACAAGATAAACCGATAAATTCTGTTGATGCTTTCGGTGGGGTGTAGTTAATTTCAGTGGTTGTGAATTCTGTACTGCTTTTATGAAATTCAGGGACAAGAACCATGGTTTTTGATTGGCCATGTAGGCCTCCTAATCCAATAATACTTATAATTGTGATGAACAGAATTTTCTTCATGGATGTAAGGTATGAAAATTTGAAAAGTGCTTATGCAGAGTTGGCTGCTTGATATGCACTTTACAAAGCAGTTTTCCTAAATACGTGGTCTAGGTATGATCTTAACGACATCACAGAAATGATACTTCATGAAAACCATCTTATTGAATAATGCTATTGTTTAATACTCCTATGCAATCACGATCTATTGATACAATATCTTATTCCTCTCCTTTCACAAATCCTTTAGTAGTTACCTTTCCTTCACTTTCCAATTTAATAAAATACCGTCCTGCCACTAAGCCACGCACTGGTGCTTGATGCAATGCAGTACCTGCAGATATCCTATCCTGAAAAACTATTTTTCCAGTCATATCTAATATCTCTACCTTGGTCGTAGCACTGAGTGCTGTCTCAAAACCTATATTCAGTAGATCAATTGTAGGATTGGGGAAAACTTTAATTTTATTTCCCCATGCTTCATTACTAATCGTAGAATTAATAATATCAGATCCAATACTGGCAAATCCTTTATGATTAACACCCGCTTTTACCGCCAAGTAAGCAACTGCGGCTTTGACATTGTTAGTCAAGAAATTCATATCCAATGAATCAATCACATCAAGCTCAGTATGATAATTGGGGTTGCGAAATTCTGATGCATCTGTTAACATAACAGCCGGTAGCCCCTGTGCCCAAAATGGTGCATGATCGGAGCGCAATAAATCTGGGACACTAATTCCATTTCCTGGAGAAGCTAAGTTTATAACTTTTAGCTCTGGAACATATTCTCCTGCAATAGAGTCAAATTGTATCATTATGGTATTGGAGTTAGATCCATTTCCCACGTTTGTCAAGAAATCACCCCGGAAATTATTTCCCGAAACCTCTTGAGTTGCTTCAGGGAAAATGAACTCGAATCCGGCAGGTAGAGTTTGAGTATTGGGTTTGTCACTATAATATCCTAGCATCTCAAAATTCAAATATCCTTTTATCTCAATGTTCTCTGGTAAATTATTGACATAATATGCACTTCCTAGTAAACCCGCTTCTTCTTGATCCCATGAAACATAGCGAACGCTATGATCAAAGTTGTAATCCTTGCAAACTCGTGCAATTTCCATCAGTGCAGCAACGGCAGTCCCATTATCATCGGCTCCGGGAGAGTTATCGACAGTATCATAATGACCACCAACAAGATATTCTCCTTTCACATTTTGAACTCCTTCATCTCTTCCAAGTAAGTTCTGTCCTGTAAACCCGCCTGCAAATGGAAAATACTGAATTGATGTATTCAGATTCATATTATCCAAATGATCCACCACATAAGATCTAGTTGAATCCAAATGCGGCAAATTAGCAATGTGATGCCGAACACCTTCCACATGCTCTAGGTAAGATTTTACGCTATTACTATCCACTGAATTTACAATAGTTTCTACATCAATAGATTCCAAATCATCAACAACAATTCGAATTTGGTACTCACCTGTCAAGATTGTTTTATCGATAGAAACAAGTTTTATCCCCGTTTCTGTTACTTGCCCTACGTCACCAATTACTTCGCTGATTTCTGTATAAATATCCCCAGCGTCCTTAGATAGCCACACACCAACTTCAAAGTTTGAATTGTCATCGTCCGATATGAGATACTCCACATTTAGAACATCTTCCACAATTTCGGATGAAAGAATAGTGACTTCGGGTATCAGATTTTGAGCTGTGATGGAAAAATAGAGGGTAAAAATGAATGAAGCTGTGATTAAAATTTTCATCTGAACGAATTATAAGGGGAATAAATATATGTTGGCTAAATTATAAAATTTCTCGGAGACGGAAACAATAAAATTAGTTAATAATGTGCGTAAACTCCCACCTGCCAATTACATCAGATCAAAGTTAATGATGTACTTCCATGCGTTCCTATGCGTATAAAAACTCAATAATTGAAACTTGTAAGAAACGAATAATTCTTAATTGGTTTCTAGACGTACAAATAAATGAAGGGCCTTTTTTATTATTACCAGTGGATTGATCTGTTTATTAGTGTGTAAATCTTTCGGTTTTGGAAAAAAGGAAATCAAAAGGAATCTTAAGCATCTACATTATTGTTTTTTTCAAATAGAGCTAACTTATATGGACTATAATTTAAATGATTTCTGTATTTTTAGCTACTCATTTCAAACTTAAATTAATTCGGGATAATACGATGGAAAAATACATTTTAGCATTGGATCAAGGAACAACAAGCTCAAGAGCTATCGTCTTTGATAAAAAAGGAAACATAATTTCTATCGCTCAAAAGGAGTTTACACAACATTTTCCTAAGCCTGGATGGGTAGAACATGATCCTACAGAGATTTGGTCAACTCAAGCCGGTGTCGCAACGGAAGCCATAGCTAAAAAAGGGTTAAATGTAGAAAATATAGCTGCTATTGGAATTACAAATCAACGGGAAACAGTTGTAGTTTGGGATAAAAATACTGGCAAACCAGTATACAACGCAATTGTATGGCAGGACAAGCGGACTTCAGCTTATTGTGATGAGCTAAAGAAACAAGGTAAATCTGACATTATAAGAGAAAAAACGGGTCTTGTAATTGATTCCTATTTCTCAGGTACTAAGGTCAAATGGATATTAGACAATGTTGAAGGAGCAAGAGAAAAAGCAGTAGGAGGTGATTTGATAATGGGCACCGTAGATTCATGGCTTATATGGAATTTCACCAAGGGCAAGCAGCATGTTACGGATGTGTCCAATGCATCTAGAACTTTATTATTCAATATCAATACAATGGAATGGGATGATGAATTGTTAGCATTACTAACTATCCCTAAATGTATGTTGCCTGAAGTAAAACAATCTAGTGAAGTTTACGGACATACAGATTCAACTTTTTATGACACTAAAATTCCTATTGCTGGGATTGCAGGTGATCAGCAAGCGGCATTATTTGGACAGATGTGTACCAAGCCTGGAATGGTCAAAAATACATACGGGACAGGATGCTTTATGTTGATGAATATCGGTGATAAACCTATTGTCTCAAAGAATAATTTACTGACTACAGTAGCTTGGAAAATCAATGGTAAAACTAGTTATGCTTTTGAGGGAAGTATCTTCATTGCGGGAGCAGTGGTACAATGGTTACGCGATGGATTAAAGATAATACGTAACTCTGAGGA
>CAXBGT010000144.1:0-14737 GCA_963975265.1 uncultured Saprospirales bacterium | reverse complement strand
CAAAAGCCAAAGTAAGCGCTAGCTTACTAGCATTTGATTTTGACCTCGGAACCTGATAGGATGGACAAAGTCAATCCTAACTAAAAACCTAGATCAATTGAAAATAATACCTAAAACACAAAAGCCAAAGTAAGCGCTAGCTTACTAGCATTTGATTTTGACCTCGGAACCTGTTAGGATGGACAAAGTCAATCCTTTTGCGTTCCGATTCTGCAGTAAAAAAATGACTAGTTATCTTATTTCGTATATCAAACTTGCGTCATTTATTCAATATAACTCCAGAATCTAAAACACCTAAAAACTATAAAGTAGACCCAAACCTCCTTCAGCGCCTATAATATCAACATTCGTATCCTGCGTAATCTTGTGAAGCTCAGGAATGAAATACCCAACAAGAGCACCAACTCCATATCCAATAATTACATCCGTTGGGAAGTGTCTGCCGGCCTTCACTCTTAGATACCCTGTAATAGCAGGTGCAGCGATAGCTCCTGCCCATACCACATACTTGTAATTAGACTCAGGATATAAGTCATCAAAAACTGTAGCTGTGAAATAAGACAAACTGGCAACATGACTCACATGCCCAGAAAATAGAGATCTTCGAGTCGTTGAAGCTAACTTTATTTCCAGATCTACATCTGGATTGTAGGCATAAGGTCTAAATCTCCCAAAACTACTTTTGCATATGCTTGTCACACCACTGTTCAATGCCATTACTTCAGCGTACATTATCAATATTTCCTTGGTGTTTTCTCTGGCCTGACCAGAAAAGAAAAGTGCAAGAGGAGCTACAAATGCGACATTCTTAAAATGATCGCTATCGATTCCAGCTCTTGATGAAAAATTCCCCACGCTTCCTTGATCTATACCAAAAATTGTCTCTCTATCGAGTGAATTAATATCCTCGACAGTCAAAGGACCTCTTCTATCTTCAATCAATACGGCACCTCCCAACATCGCAGCTGTTCCTCCAAAAACAAAACCTGATTGTTTCCACGTTGTTTTGTATAATTTTTGGCTCGTAACCTCAAAAGAACTAGACATCACCATAAACATGATAAAAATAAACATCGCTACACTACTTTTTCCTTTCATCATAACTTTCTCTATTTCTAATTATTCTTTTCTCCGTCAATAATACAATTCACAAGAGTGTTAATTTGACAATCTGTCAAATTCATTTCGACTTGCGACATAGGATAATCAGTTTTACGTTTTATAGATCCTAACAGTACACCATCATTAATAGAAAACAAAATATTGTCATAGGTATCAACAATAACACCTCCAATTTTTTGGTAGGTTGGTGACAGCCTAGAATCTGATTAGCAATAATGAGAGCAGGTATTCTGGCTGAATGAAGTTTTATTGAATTCCACGACTCATTACAAACGGTCTTATTTGCTTCTTGATCGATCCATGCTCTGACAAGTGCAGTTTGTACTGAAGTAAATGAAATGGATAATAAAGAAGGCCTCAATTTATCAGAATTCATATTTGTTTCATTAAATGTTTTTATGAGTTCACCTCAAAAAGCTTACGTTCAGCAGGCAAGTTACCTAATAGACACTCTCGGGGAATGATAGGTATTTGAAATTCTTTGATGATTCGTACACTTATTACTCTCCTATATCATCGTTTGCAAATAAATGGTTGCGTGGCTCGCTTTATTCTTAAAAAAATCTCCTTTCTACAAATAAACTCATTTCCCACATTATTTAAGTTCGAGAAAGCAAGATCTTCAATTAACGAGTTTTAACACATTTAATTTCATCACAAGTTTCATTTTTCAATAACACAGATAAAGCACAGAAGTTACGCTAGAAAAGGATAGCCAAAAATTGAAAATTATGCTAGTAAAGTCAGTTTAGACAAAATGAACTATCACAAGTTTAACTTCAATACAAAAGCCCACTCATCAATATAATGAGTGGGCTTTAATATATTATTAGGTGTATTTTATTTCTTTCCTCCATTAAATATTATTGCTAGAATTATAATAAAAACTGCAATGCCAACCCAGAATATCGGACTTAAAAATAGACCGGGTGTATCATTTCCACCTAAATCTACATCAAAATCTAATCCATCTTGGGCAAATGACTGAAGTGATAAAAATAAAGCCATTGCTATAAGTGTCAATTTTGAACTAAGTGCTGTTAATGTGCTTTTGATAGTTATGTGTTTTGATTAATAATATCTTCTTATGTTAATATCACTTCATTTTGTTCGGAAATGCTTTTTATCCTGAAATCAAACAAATATCAACCTCCACATTACTAAATTTCTTCATTCTACAATCACCGGCGAATCATTATTGTTTATAACAATATTCACTTGTTTGTCCATAATACCTAAACTAGGAAGCTCGATGTATTTGCCACCTTCAAGAAAGTAAATCGTTTGAGTCGAACTGGCGCATCATAAGCTTCTGCAAAAGTCTTGAAAGGGACTGAAATGGTACCAGATCCGCAAGGATTACATAATCGATTAACATATAAGTTTTGACCTTTAATGGGTGCTGATTGTCCTTCGCATTTGCCCAAAACTCCTAGGCTCTAGCTCAAGGCGATCCGAAATAACATGACAACTACGCCAAACTCCGCAAAGTGCAAAATATCTTGCCATCCCTCCCCTAACTATACAAGTATACAAAGTCCAATAGTAACTTCTGACTAGATCATTAATGCAAGGCCCAATTTCAGTTGTGCGAGAAGCTATTTTTGCAAGTTTAGTTGAGCAGTCACCTAGCGTTTAACTATCTTTTCACGAAGGCTGACGTCTTGAAAAACATGCTGACATTTAGATCTGGTACTATGCGAGCACACCATCTTTCAAATTAGATGCCAAATGTCTGAGGAAAAATTACTAGGTATTGTCTATTTTGAAATTATCCAATAAATAAATACATAAAATGGAAAGCAAGCCACAAAACATAAAACCAATAAAGAGAGGCAAAGCTGTATTATCAATAAAGTGACCAATAAACACTGCCAATGGAACAGCCATCATAGTAGAGATAAATCCATTCAGGGAAGCTCCAACACCTGCGATATGTCCAATAGGTTCCATGGCCAATGCCCTAACATTTCCAAATATAAATCCTATACACAAAAACTGAATCGCAATAAAACCAATCAATACGTAAATGCCTGGATTACCAGAAGAAAAGAAAAGTACAGTATAAAAAAATGCTGAAAAGGTAAATATATACATAGAGATAGTGGCTATTTTTTTCATACCAAAGCGCATGACTATCGATCCATTGATAAAAGTCGCAAATCCTAAGAAAAATGATATCCCCCCGAAGATATATACGAACTCACTGACCAAGCCATACTGGTCTTGAAATATTTGTTTCGAAACACTTAAATACACCATAAAACTTCCAGTCATAAATCCAGAGACTATAGTATAAACCACTGTTTCACGAAACTTAAAAAACTCTTTTACGCCATCAATAAATAAGAACTTTGAAAGTTTCAGTCTGTTTTCATCCGTTACTGTTTCTCGCTGCCTGAGAGCAAACCAAATTACAGTAATAATTGTGACAATCATCTGAAAATAAAAGATAGCTTTCCAGTTATAGGCATTCAGAATCAATTGTCCTAAAAAGGGGGCAATCATCGGAACCAGAATGAAAATGACAGTAATAAATGACATTATCCTAGCCATATTATCGCCTTTATAAAGGTCTCTGATAATTGATATGCTGACACTTCTTGGGGCAGAAAGGCCAATGCCCTGCAGGAGCCTAGCGACTAACATCATTTCTAAACTAGTGGCATTCACAGCAATAAAACTAGCGGCGCAGAAAGTGATTACGCCTGCATAGACTACAGGCTTTCTTCCCAAGCTATCAGACAAGGTTCCAAAGAATAGTTGACCGATGCCCAAGCCAAGAAATATCATGGTTATTATTCCCTGTAGGTCATTATTATTTGTACGATTGAGAGCGACACCTATGTCCGATAGACCAGGAAGAATGCCGTCGATAGATAATGCGACTATTGACATCAGAAAAGCCATTAAAGCAATAAATTCTAGTTCTGATATTTTATCTTTTTTCGCCTTTATCATTTCTCATTCCTATTCCGTACAACCAGTCTTATTGCAATAACGGTAAAGATATCAGAAGTCGATAACGATTTAGGATAATAAAATTATTATGACTTCAAGGCAAAGTTGGTTTATGCCACACACATTTAGACCATAAATAAATTACACCTTCAGTGCGTTGTGAATACATTTTTGTAAGATACAATGTGCAACTTTCAATGCCTTCCAGATGAAATCAACTTCCCACCTTTTCTATTTTCTAATATAAAATACCCTCTAGTAGGTGCATTTCTTTGACCAATATCATGAATCCCCTGCATATCAACTTGCATATTGTAAAATAGTAAAGAATCTCCTTGTTCTACAGTATGATAAAAATCTTTGGCAAACCATTTCATCCTGTCTACTGTATATTCATCCATCTCTAACAATAAAGAATCCGCAGATGGGAAGAAAGTAAATTGAATATCATGACCTTCCAAGTAAGAGTAATCACCCAGGAAGAATCCATCTTGAGTACGACCTAGTCCATACCAATGAAAGGAGGCAATACCGACAGGCTGGCTATGGATTTTTGAATACTGAATGTTCTGGGCACTTAGTGTTTCTGCAAACTTTTGATCGACATTTTGCTTAATGACTAAAGTAGCAACTAGATATAAAGTACTCAATACAATTCCAATCTCATTAGGATACTTTATCAGTTTAGACTCTCCTTTTTTCATCAAGCTTAATAGCAATCCAATTAACAGAGGAAAACTATATACTGGATCTACAACATTGATAGAATCAAATCCGAATCTCACATCAGAGAAAGGGAGAAAAACTAACGTGCCATAGGAAGTAAATCCATCAAGCAGTATATGCGTAATCAATGTTAGCCAACTGAAGAATGCCAGTCGGTAGAACTTGACCTCCTTAGTGATCTTCATCATTTTAAGAAGATAGGCAAGTAATAATGCAAGCAGTAAACTAAAAAGAATGGAATGGCTAAAACCTCGATGCATACTCAACCTCTCAAGTGGATCAAGAAAAGGTAGGATCACTACATCCAAATCCGGAAAGGTTGCTATTGCCGCTCCAATTAATATTGACTTACTACCTATTTTTTCACCAAGACAAACTTTACCTATCGCAGCTCCTAAAACGGCTTGTGTTATGCTATCCATAGTATTGTTGTTACCCCATATTGACACCAAATAGATAACCAACAAACGCCGTAAGTCCCATAGCTACTGTGCCCCAAAAGGTGATTCTTACCACAGCTCTCGTGATACTTGACCCTCCTGCCTTGGCCGCAATAGCACCAAGTGTGACCAAGAAGATGGTCGCAAATACATATAGGTAGTATTCCATACCAACTATTGGTGCAAAGAGTGCAACAGCAAACGGCAAACTTCCCCCAACAGTAAATGCTGCTCCTGAAGCGATAGCGGCTTGGATAGGATTTGCTTGACTTATTTCATTGATCCCCAACTCATCTCTTACGTGAGCACCTAGAGCATCGTGATCAGTAAATTCTTGAGCAACTTGCAAGGCAGTCTCTTTTTTCAGACCTCGTTTCTCATAGATTCTAGCCAGCATTTGAAGTTCCATTTCAGGGTCATCTATCAATTCTTGCTTTTCTCTAGCTATATCCGCATTCTCGATATCTGTCTGTGAACTGACGGAGACATATTCTCCTGCGGCCATAGATAATGCTCCTGCTACCAAACCTGCTAAGGTAGCGAGTATGATCGGATCCCTAAAATCACTCGCAGCTGCTACTCCAATCGCTATACTAGCGGTAGATAAAATGCCATCATTAGCCCCCAATACTGCAGCACGCAGCCAATTACTTCTATGTATATAATGACTGTCTAAGTAATTGTCCAATTCATTTTCCATTCCAACTCAATATTAATTCACTAAATATTATTCATCACTGCTAAATATCAATTCTCAATCTCTTCTATCCCAGTAGCCAGAGGAGGAAAGGCAAGAAGTTAGTCCTTTCGTCTACTTAAATGAAAGGGCAAAGATATGATTATCTCCTGCTATCTAGTCCATTACTTCTTATGATTGTTTAATACAAATTATGAAACATCAATCTCCATGATGTACCAATCTTCTATTTTTTTCGACTTCTCCTTTAATTTTAGATGGTTTGCCAATAAAAGGAAGGATAGCATTATTAATTGGCTGACCATTCAAATCAGTTAGTAAGTAGTACTTTGATAGATTGTTATCTTCTGAAGTTGCTAAAACGGGAGGGATGCCACCTGAAATACATCGTACTGCACAACTTCTGTGAATCTTTCCTTTCCCATGTTTCATTACACCGAAGTAGCACTTAGGATCAATGATTTCGTCTTCTAAAGTCATCGTACTAAGCTGTTCACTTCTTGGCAAATCATTTATATTCTCACCCTCTAGTGTCACTTTTTCGCTGTCAGTGATTTGAATTAAAGTCTTACCGTTGTAGTAAATCAAATTGCCTTCGATACTGATGGTTTTTCCTTTTAAATCTGCCACTTCACTTTTTAGCTGCTCCAAATAAGGATTAGCACTGGACTTTCCAAAACCTAAAAGTAAGATGTTCTTAAATTCGTTCTCAGCTACTTTAATTCGTAGCATTGGATAAGGGCTCTCGTGATATGTTCCAGTAATTTTCGTGAAACTTGTTAGTTCAAACGAACTATTTATAAATGAGTTTTGAACAAAACCAAAAATCAAGGCACTCACGGCTATAAAAACAACTACGCTTAGCGTAAATCGTTTTAATGTGCGATTTGTATTAGCTCCTACACTACCATCTATATAAGACACATAGAGAATAACATATCTCAAATGCTTAGACTTTTAGGATCAGGAACAAATGGTGCAGGAACTAGAATGAATTTTGGAGATAACGATTATGTATATATTGATGAGGCAACTGATGACAGATAGAGAATTCAAGCCAATCGTATAGGACTACGTAGAGATTCTTCGGCCGATCAATTAGAACTGGAAGGAACTGCCTCAAAGGGTACTGCAGGAGGCTGGTTGGCCAACTCTGATATAAGGATCAAAAAAATCGACACCTACAATGCACAGATAATAACCATACAGGCAGTAAAAGATTTAATCAAAGAGAATGAAGAATTAAAAGAAAAGTTAGACAAATTAAAAGCATCCTTTGATATCTTTAGAGCCGATGTGTCAAATTTGCTAACTCAATCGACTTCATTAAGATCACATGATTAATATCTTAAAGTACGATCGAAATTCAAATTATGACAAGGGTTTATAGAGCATCTTGTCATAGTTTGAATTTAACATGAAATATTTACACCCCATTTACACTCTTTTACACATCAAACGATAAGAAAAAAAATCCAGCGACTACATTGTGATAAATAAAAAATCACATGAAAATGAATTTCGTTGCTTTCAAATTTTGGTCTTGCTTACTAGTACTTATAATTACAGCTTCAAGTAACAGCCAAGCACAAAAAATAGCTGACATCCCCCACTCCATCACGTCAATATCAGCTATTCTCACGGAAAACAATAGTCTGCCAATTTATGAGCGAATTGCTATGTACTATAGCTTAAAAAAAGAAAACCCCGATGTGCCAAATCTAGAAGAAGAGATGAACTTATATGGGTACAACCTACTGTGGGATGGGAAGGAGACTGAAGCTCTAGAAGTTTTCAAACTTTTGGTTGCAGAATTTCCTAACTCAGCTAACACCTATGATAGCCTTGCCGAAGTCTACCTAAAAACAGGTAAAAAGGATCAAGCATTAATCAATTATGAAAAAGCAGTATCCATGGATCCTGATAATTTTAATGCTGAGGATCAGATAGAAAAGATCAAGAATCCTGATAAAAAACAGCTCTCACCACAAGAGAAGTTCCATAAGAAATATTCTGTGCAAGATTATCAGGAGGACCTTGACCAACTAGCAGAAACACTAACTAGAGTGCATCCCAATGCTCTAAAATTCATAACTCAAGAAGAGTTGAACAAACTGATAGTGGCAAAAAAGTCACTTATTACTGAGCAAACTACTTATGCGGAATTCGCATGGATCTGTAGTGCTGTAATAGCAAGTATTAATTGCTCTCATTCCAATTCTGACAGGTTCTGGCAGGAAAATCAAATGATACCTGTGGAAGCGAGATTTCCATTACAAACCAGGTTAGTTGACGGACGGTTATTTGTAGTTGATCCGCTTAATAATAACGAAGTAGTGGCTATCAAAGATGAAATACTGACGATCAATGGAACAGATATTAGCGGTCTTACACAGAAGATTTACCCACATATATCGTCACAAGGAGATATAGAGACAACCAAACGACATGAATTTAATATGTGGTCGACAGGAATGATAGCTTATGGTCTAGGACTACCAGGCGATTATATCATACAGGTAAAAGGAAATGATAAACCGATAATTCTTAAGAAGGCAGAAAAACATAGTGATCCTATAAGGGATAGATCGCTGGCATATTGTGGCGGTGACTTGTGCTTAGAGTATTTAGATACAGGAAAGAAGATTGCAAGCATGACCATCTCATCCTTTAATTATTATGCATGGAATAATTTCAGTGTCTATCAAAGATTCATCGATGAGAGCATGGTTGAGATGAATAAAAATGGAACAGAACACCTTACGATAGATGTACGAGGTAACGGAGGCGGATCATCTGAATCTAGTATCCACCTATTAAGGTATCTAATACAAGAACCATTTGTATATTACTCAAAAGCTGAATTTAAGGGTAAAACCGAGAAGATAGAAGGAGAAAAGGAGCAAACTCCTTTTGAAAATGGGTATAAAGGAAAGTTGTATTTTATCATAGATGGTAAAGGTAATTCTACCACGGGTCACTTCATGTCACTCGTTAAAGATCGTAAGCTTGGAGTCATTGTTGGTGAAGAATTGGGATCTAATCAGTTTTGTTCTGCAGATAGAAAAAGGTGTCGATTATCGAATACAAAACTAGAATATAATCTAGCTGTCAATACACATATTTCAACTGCTACATCTTTACCTGATGAAATCGGAATACTGCCAGATCACAATGTAACTCAATCGATTGATGATTATATAGAAGGAAAAGATGCAGTAAAACAATACACTATAGATCTGATCGGAAAGCAAATGAAGTGGGAATCAGCTTCCAAGTATCTTTCTTCTTATTTTTTAGAAGCAAACTCAAAATGGTCCAAAGAATTATTCCAGATCCCATTAAACTTTGCTCCAGAAATCACATTGCGTGGTATAGAAGATGCACGTTTCACTCCTGGGTGGAGGGAGAAAGAAGGAGACTCGTTTTGGTCTTATGTATTCGGTTGGAACGTAGATCATACCCAGCCTTTGACAACGGAGGAGATGAGCCATAATTTAGAGCTATACTTTAATGGATTAATGAAAGTCAAAGAAAGAGGAAAAGAATATGGCTTAACAGAATCAAAAGCATCATTTAAAAAAATAAAATCGACTAGTAATACTCTTAAATATATTGGGCAAATAGAAACCTTAGATGGATTCTTCGAAAGGAAGCCAATGACATTCAATGTAAAAATCGAACAGCAATACTGTGAAGAGATACAAAGAGCAATAGTGATATTTAGATTTAGTCCCCAGCCCTTTGAGAATGAAGTTTGGAATAAGTTGGAATCAGTAAAAATACCTCAAGATATTTGTAAAAGATAGAAAGATAAATGCTCTAAAATTTATAGTAGATCTTTATTCTCATTGAATGAAACAGTAAGTTCTTCGATCAGCCTTTCTCCAAAAGTAAGTAGCTTTTGAGTCTCATCCGTACGAGCAAGTTTGATTTTGGAAAACACAAGAAGCGCTTGACCATTACTTTCGACATGAAAGATTGATTCTTCTTCAAAAAATGAGATTAATTGAGGTGTAAAAAATGCTCTAATCAATGTTTCATCATCTCCCATAAGCAAAAACTGGTTCGAAAACTTTGTATACATTTTGAAATTGATATCCTTGTATCCAGTAAATGCCATTACCCGGTCAAATAGCTTCTCAACGAAACCTTCTTTCTCCATCATAAATTTTGGAATCTCGTTGTCCAACTTGATAGTCATAAGAGTAGAATAAAAGACCTCAGCAGTAAATGAAGCCCCTTCATTAAAAACCACATCTGCAATTTCCCAATTATTCTCAGAGATTTCAAATCGTCCAGAAAGTGCATTTGACTTTCGTTCTATAGGACGCAATTCAAAAAATTTGAATTTGTTCAGATCTCGAGAATCTTGGTCTGGTAAGATATCAAAAGAATAGTTGTTTTCTTTAGCTAGCGTTTGTAGTCTCGTTTGTCGTGGAGAAAGTTGCACTTGTTTATTTTCAAGTGATATCTTCATTGCCTTTCTATGATTCGATGAAGAAACATGACTTTCAATTCCACTAATATTCACAGTCCCACCGTCATTTCTATAATTATCAACATACTCAAACAGGTTATCTTGATAAGTCAGACCTACCAATCGAGTATCAGAAAAGTCAATATTGAGTATTCTTCCATTCGGAATATCTTGCACCAAAGACATAAATTTGTGAATAGAAAGAAAATTTGCTACCCCTTTAATCCTTAGGTCATAACTCCCATCCTTTTGAATCATCATGCTCGTATCTGATTTTGCAGACAGCGAGAAAAATTTAGATATAGGCAATCTGGCTAGAAGAATTTGAACCAAAAGTGTAAACAATGTCCCACAAATTATGCCCCATAAAAGGTTAGTATACAACGTTATTATAAATGTGACCATCATAAATAAAAGTTGTTCTAATCCCTCGTTATAGATTTTCTTAAAAACAGCTGGAGATGCCAACCTAAATCCTATGTATACCAAAATCGCTGCTAGAGCTGCGTATGGAATTTTTTGAATTACTGGAGTCAAGAGGAACAAAAAGACAATCAACAACAAGCCATGATAAAAATTTGACCATTTTGTCTTAGCATGATTTGTAATATTCACTGTGCTACGAACCACAACGGTTATAACAGGTAATCCACCTATAGCACCACAAACCATGGTTCCAAAACCGATACCTATTAAATCCTTGTTCAATTGAGTTTTCCTTTTGTATGGATCTAACTTATCTACCGCTTTGGCCATAGCCAATGTTTGGATAGATGCAATCAAAGTAATAGATACTACAGCAATCCAAAACTCGATAGTATGAGACTTACTAAAGTCAGGATACATTATCATTTTAGACAGATCCTCTGGCATCTGAATCAAAAATTCGGGGCCAACACGAAATGGTCTCCCAAAGAAACTTAAATCATGTCCTTTTAAAAAATTGAAAAGATATACCAATGGAATCGATACGATCAATACCCATAGAGAAGCTGGTAAAAAATGAAACAGCCTTGATTGTAATTTTGGTAAAATTATCAACATAAGTATCCCTATAAAGGATATAATTGCAATAAATGGATTGATTTCACCAAGATGATCAACAATCCCAGTGAGTTTCTCTATGGTATTACCCTCGATAGGTGCAATACCCATAGCCACATATATTTGACTAGTAAAAATAATGACTCCGATCGCTACCATTATTCCTGTAATAACTGACGATGGTATACTTTCAGCAATAAATCCAAGGCGAAATATACCTAAAATCACTTGGATTCCTCCAGCTACAACTGTGGCAGCCAATACATAATTAAATGCATTTCCACTGCCGTCGTCCATGCTAGCAAGAGCAGATAAAATAACAGCAATAAGTCCCGCTGCAGGACCATTAATAGCTAAATGACTCCCTCGATAAAACGTTACCACGACACCACCTATGATTGCTGAGATTAGTCCCGCTATAGGAGCCACACCAGAAGCTACTGCCACACCTAAGGCTAGTGGAAGAGCAACCAACGATACACTTATTGCCGCCAATAAATCTGCACGCCAATTTTGCACTAGTCCTTTAAATCCAGTTGCTGGCACTTCAATTCCAGATGTTCGGTTGGTCATATTTCAATTATATTATCGTTTTCTTTCTAGAAAGGTCGAAAATAGCATTACTTAGAGTAATTGTACAAATAGTCTAATATTATATTGGAATCAATGATGAATTATGACATTCAAATACAATTTCTTTGATAAGTTGCACCTAAATCATGATCAATGCCTGATTATTTAATCGTTCCACAATGGAGTTCCACAAGATCCATATATCGAAAATTAAGCAAAGAAATGCATGTTCTCACAGATGCATACCGGCTAGAGGTGAATGAAAGGACAATACTAATGATGGACCATCTCATTTTAGCAATAGATGAAGTAGATAAAGCTGTTGATGAATTGCCTACCAAAGTTGAAAGAGACGATATCACATTATCAATATTGAATTTTTTATTAAATAGTGACGAAAAGTTGATTCACAAACTAGCATCTCAGTCATTGTCTAGCAAGATGCTCATGTTAAAGAAGATCGTTATTGAATTAGAAATTACAGATCGATTTCACAAAGCTGTATCAGATATTTTTGACTATACAGAACGAAAAAGACACACACAAAATGAAACAGAATTAATAGGAATGATCATGCTAGAAGGAAAAGCAACTGCCGAGCTGCCTCTATCAATTATGAAAATAGAATCAACACATGCTTTTGGTCAATTCTTCAATAATCTGTGCAAGCTAATGGGAATTGCAGATCTAGTAATCGATGCTAAGAGTGACTACATATCTAACTATATATCCATAAAACCACGATTCCTTTTCTATATTAAGCTGAATTGGATCTTGGTAAAAGAAGGGTCGAAACTAATATGGAAGTTTCCAGAGAGAATACATTTTTTGGTTTATTGTATTAAGTTTTCAATGGTGCTGCTTTTTGCAAAAGATTGATGATATCATTAGTTCTTTTCACGAGCCTCATTTCTCTCTTTAATTATCTTTTGCTGCTCATTTTTGATGAATTCATTGTGTGCGTATGTACTATACAAGTACAATCCGATTACGATAATACCAATCAATATTGAGATATAGGGAGCGTACTTACGTTTCATGACCTTTTAATTTTATAAAAAAAATGCACAACAAACTACCAGCTTGTTGTGCAATATATATTTAAATTAGCTACTAGTAATGTATTCTAGTGAACACATTTGTAATTACTTTTTGTAGCTGATCTTTCTCATTCTAAGACTCAATGGAGTTACTTCCAAGTATTCATCTTCTCTAATGTATTCCATTGCCTCCTCTAAAGAGAATTTAATTTTCGGAAATATCTTAGAAGCATCATCTGCACCAGAAGACCTCATATTTGAAAGTTTCTTCCCTTTCACCAAGTTAACTTCCAGATCATTATCTCTACTGTTTTCACCTACTACTTGACCTACATAGATCTCTTCTCCTGGATCGATAAAGAACTTACCCCTGTCTTGTAATCTATCGATAGCAAAAGCAGTACAAGCACCTTTTTCCATAGACACAAGTGAACCTTTCAATCTTGCTGGAATATCACCTTTGTGCGGTGCATATTCTAAGAATCTATGTGTCATAATTGCTTCACCCGCTGATGCAGTCAGTACATTATTTCTTAGTCCAATGATCCCTCTAGAAGGAATTTCGAACTCTAAATGTTGAACATCACCTTTTGGCTCCATGATCGTAAGCATACCTTTTCTCATGGTAACTAATTCGATCACTTTACCTGAAGATGTTTCAGGGACATCGATTACCATAAGCTCTACAGGCTCACATCTAACACCATCTACTTCTTTTATGATTACTTGAGGCTTACCTACTTGTAGTTCATAACCTTCTCTTCTCATTGTTTCTATCAATACAGAAAGGTGAAGTACACCCCTACCAAATACAATGAATTTATCTTCCGTATCAGTTTCATGTACTTGAAGAGCAAGGTTCTTTTCTAACTCTGCATGAAGTCTGTCTCTTAAGTGTCTAGATGTTACAAACTTTCCTTCTTTACCAAAGAAAGGAGAATTATTAATGGTAAACAACATACTCATCGTAGGCTCATCTACCTTGATTCTAGGCAGTGCCTCTGGTTGCTCAAGATCAGCAACTGTATCTCCAATATCAAAACCTTCTATACCTATTAATGCACAAATATCACCACACTTAGCTTCGGTTACTTTCACTTTACCTAGTCCTTCGAAGACATGCACTTCTTTTACCCTCACTTTCTTCTGCACTCCATCAGCTTGCATAAGCATGAAGTCAGTATTTTCTACGATAGTACCTCTAGCGATACGACCAATAGCGATTCTTCCAGTAAATTTAGAGAAATCCAAAGAGGTGATTTGCATCTGAACTGGCCCTTCAACGTAAGGACCTTGCGGTATATGGTCAAGGATTGCATCCAAAAGTGGAATGATATTATCCGTTTTCTTCTCAGCGTCGAAACTCATCCAACCAAACTTAGAAGAACCGAATAACGTTACAAAATCCAATTGGTCTTCCGTTCCACCTAAGTTAAACATCAAATCAAATACATCACTTTGTACTTCTTCTGGTCTACAGTTTTCTTTATCGACCTTATTTACAACTAATATTGGCTTAAGACCTAATGCTAGTGCTTTTGACATTACAAATCTAGTCTGAGGCATTGGTCCTTCAAATGCATCTACCAATATCAGTACACCATCAGCCATTTTTAACACACGCTCTACTTCACCACCAAAATCGGCGTGACCA
>CAXBGT010000143.1:0-14816 GCA_963975265.1 uncultured Saprospirales bacterium | reverse complement strand
CATTATCATTGATTCTTGCAGGTATTGCTACACCACTTGTACTTTCTGTTCACACAATTGTATCATTTGATTTCGCCACTTCCGTAATTCCAGGATGGCATACAACAATTTTCCCTCCGTATTTCGTAGCAGGAGCGATTTTCTCTGGATTTGCAATGGTATTGACTTTAATGTTAGTAACAAGAAAACTATTGAAGCTCGAGGACTATATTACTATAGAACATATAGAATCGATGAACAAGGTAATCCTTGCAACAGGATCAATTGTAGGAGTTGCATACTTAACAGAGTTATTTATATCATGGTATTCTGGATATGTATATGAGCAATTTGCATTCTTTAACAGAGCACTTGGACCATACTGGTGGGCTTACTTCGGTATGATGTTTTGTAATGTACTTTCACCACAATTCTTTTGGAATAAAAAATTAAGAAGAAACGTGTTGTTTACATTCTTTATGTCAATTTTTATCAACATTGGTATGTGGTTTGAGAGATTTGTAATTATTGCAACTACACTAGCGCGAGATTACTTACCATCATCATGGTCATTCTATAGCCCAACGTGGGTTGAGATTGGAATTTTTGTTGGTACGCTTGGTTTGTTCTTTGTTTTATACTTAGGATTTACTAGAGTAGCACCAGTAGTGGCAGTCGCTGAGATCAAGAGTATCTTAAAAACTGGAGGTGATCAATATGTGGGACCAAAGAATGCCCACAAAATGAATCACGATCACGAAGATACACATGCTCACGAAGCGCATTAGAAGAGAACATAATTTATAGAGATTAATAATAGAAGCTATGGCTCATAAAAATATGGATGTTGTTTACGGACTTTATGATGATGAAGTAATCATGATGGATGCTGTAAAACAAGCAAACAAAGAACACTTGGATATAATGGATGTTTATTCTCCTTTTCCAGTTCACGGATTAGATCCACTATTAGGTCTTGAGGAATCAAGATTACACATTGCAGGATTTATTTTTGGATCAATGGGAACGCTGACAGCATTCTTAGGTATGACCTGGATATTTACTAAAGATTGGCCGATTATTTTTGGTGGTAAACCGTATTGGTCAGTTCCCGCATTTATTCCAATTACATTTGAGTTGACTGTATTATTTGCAGCGATTGGAATGGTCGTGACCTTCTATACAATTTGTGGACTAGGACCAGGAGTTACTAATCCATATTTAGACGATAGAATTACTGATGATAAATTTTGCATTGCCTTTGATAAATCTAATGTGGATATTTCTGCAGTAGAATCATTCTTTGCTTCAACTGGAGCTTCTGAGGTGAATCAAAAAACTATATAACGAAAGACAATTAATAAGATGAATATTAAAAAATATATCTTTCTAGGAGTTGTGGCAGTAATGCTTTCGCTTCAGTCATGTCAGCAGGCAGGAGTGAATAACACTGGGTCTGAGTACATGCCAGATATGGGACACTCAGTAGCGTATGAGGCAAATTATTATAACTACTACTATTACAATACGTGGGGATCTGAAGAAGAGTATTATCAATTTGCTCAACCAAAACTTCCAGTTAATGGTACCGTGCCTAGAAGAGGTAATGGTAATGGATTTAATTTACCGACTCAAGGTAGTGTGCCATATTACTACAGAGATACAGAAGAAGAAAGAACAAGAGCCATAACTGAGATCATTGATAATCCTCTTCCTATAACTGAGGCTGGTTTAGATGAAGGAAAGGAACTGTATGTAGTTTTCTGTGCAACTTGTCATGGTGAAAAAGCGGATGGGAATGGATATCTAGTAAGAGATGGAGGTGCTTATCCTGCACAACCAGCAAACTTTTTATTAGAAGAACATCTTAAGGCCTCGAACGGCAGATATTATCACGCAATTATGCATGGTAAAAATGTTATGGGCGGTTATTCTGATAAGATTTCTTACGAAGAAAGATGGAATGTAATCCACTATATCAGATCGTTACAAGCCAAAGAATTGAAGTTGACCTATTCTCAATTGGAAAACACATTGAATACTGTGGATAAACCAGCGGGTGCAAATTACATGGCAGTTTCAATAGAATCACATGATGTAGAGATGGAACACGAGGATAATCATCATCATTTAGATGGAGATCACCATGAAGGACACGATGATAGTCATGTTGATCATGAAGAGGAGCAAGATGGCCATGAAGGAGATCATGATCACGGAGATGAAGGACACCATTAATCGAACGAAAAGAAAAGAACAATAATGAATCAGTTTGTTTTTAAAAGTACAGCGAAAACGTTTTTAATATCATTTATGATACTAGGGGTCCTTTGTATGGGATTGACTTGGATGTCTGATGATACGTTACATACTAGATTTTGGACTAATCTACTACACAATAGTGTATTCTTTACTGGAATATCGTTGATGGCTACATTTTTTATAGCTGTTTGTATCACAGCATATGCAGGATGGCATACTCAATTTAAAAGAGTTTGGGAGGCGTTTGGATCTTTCATATATGTTGGGATTGGATTAATGTTATTTATAGGTATTGCTACTTATTTGCATATGAATCACCTTTACCATTGGGCAGACGAAGCAGACGTAGCAACGGATGCAGTATTAAGTGGTAAGGTGGGATTCTTGAATAAGAACTGGTATTTGTTTGGCACCATCATTATTGGTGGAACATGGGCATTTTTCTACAATAGATTAAGAGCTTTGTCAAAAGCTGAAGATGAAGATGGTGCAGGAGTGAATTTTGCTATGCACAGAAGAATGAGAGTGTACGCTGCTGCATTTTTACCAATAGTTGGCTTCACATCTGCAGCGATGGTGTGGTTATGGATTATGAGTTTAGATGCACATTGGTATTCCACGATGTTTGCTTGGTATTCAGCTGCTAGTTGGTTTGTGACAATGATTGCATTTACAATACTGATACTTTTATATCTGAAAGCGAACGGATATTATGATAATGTTTCGCAAGAGCATATACATGACATAGGTAAATTTTTATTTGCATTTAGTATATTTTGGACTTACCTATGGTTCTCACAATTTATGCTGATTTGGTATGCAAATATTGGTGAGGAAACGATATACTTTAGAGAGAGATATGATAAGTACCCAATCTTGTTTTTTGGCAACTTAATTATAAACTTCTTGATACCTTTCTTTGTTCTATTGAGGAATGATACGAAGAGAAAATTTGGATCTGTTGGATTTGTTGCAGGTGTGGTTATTATAGGCCACTGGTTAGATTTCTTCTTGATGATCAAACCTGGGGCTTTGCATACAGCACACTCAGCAATGGGACATGGAGATCATGGTCATGTAGAAGCCGGACATGGAGCGGAAGATGCTGCTCACGGAGTTTCGGATGCAGTTGCACATGGAGCGCATGGCGCTTCAGAATTTGTAGCTGGTTTTACACTGCCAGGATTTTTAGAAATAGGTACTTTCTTAGGTTTTTTAGCACTGTTTCTATTTGTAACTTTCAACTCATTAAGTAAAGCATCATTGGTTCCCAAGAACGATCCATACTTAGGAGAAAGTCTACATCATCATGTGTAAGAATTTGAATAGAAAAGGAACATTAATAAAAAAATAAATAGTCAAAATGACTGGATTAATAGCGTTTTTAATAGTAGGGTTACTAGCTGTAATCGTTGTGCAAATTGGAAAAGTATCTGATTTAGCGGCAAAGATAAGGGGTGAAGAAGAAGTAGCACAGCAATCAAATGATAGAACGGCCGTATGGTGTGTAATCTTTATGATTGCCTTCTTAGTGCTTGGTACTGGATCTATGTATTATTACAAAGATGTAATGTTAGGATACGGACCTCATGCATCGGCGTCAGAGCATGGAGGTTTGATAGATGGATTATTTCATGCTACACTCATTGTTACCTTCATTGTCTTTTTTATTACTCATGTGCTACTGTTTTGGTACGCGTATAAATATAGGAGCAGAGAAGGTAATAAAGCACAGTTTATTTCGCATAACAATACAATTGAGCTAGTTTGGACAGTAATTCCAGCAATAGTACTTACATTCTTAGTTGTAAAAGGCTTAGTTGCTTGGAATAACATTATGCCAGATTTAGGTCCTGAAGATCAATTTCTTGAAATTGAAGCAACTGGTTACCAGTTTGGATGGGATATAAGACACCCAGGAAATGACGGTAAATTAGGAACAAAGGATTATAGATTGATTAGACCAGGTGTAAATACACTGGGTATCGATTGGTCTGATGATAAATCTATGGATGATATTCTTCTTCAGGATGTGATTTACCTTCCCGTAGACACGACTGTGAGAGTGAGAATTACATCAAAAGATGTATTGCATAACTTCTATCTTCCTCACTTCAGAGTAAAGATGGATGCGATTCCGGGTCTACCCACCTACTTTATATTTAAACCTACAACCACTACAGAAGAGTACAGGCAACAACTTAGAGAATATCCTGAGTGGAATGAACCTTATGACATAACTGATCCAGAAAGTGTACCTAGGTGGAAAGCTTTCGAGTATGAGTTAGCATGTGCCGAGTTATGTGGTACTGGTCATTACTCTATGAGAAGGATATTGAAGATTGTCTCAAAGGAAGAATATAATGATTGGTTAATGGGACTAGAATCAACTTATATGACTACTGTCCGGGGAACGGATAATGATCCCAGAAAAGGTCAGTTATTAGACGTAGAGATTAAAGATAGAGCTGTAGAATTAAAGTCCGATTTCCAAAGCGCTTTAGCAAGTGAGAATCTTTTGGATAAGACGATAGTACTGAAGCACGTATTCTATAATACTGGATCAGCTGAATTATCGGATTTGTCAAAGTACGAATTAGATAACCTTACGAATATAATGAAAGCAAATTCTACTGTAAAAGTGGAATTAGCAGGACATACTGATAGCGAAGGAGATGATGCTACAAATTTGTCACTATCACAAAGTAGAGCACAGAATGTTATGAATTACCTTCTTAACAAAGGACTAAATGCGAACAGATTGACTTACACTGGATTTGGAGAAACACTACCTATTGGAGACAATGGTAATGATGCGGGAAGAGAACAAAATAGAAGAACAGAGTTGAGAATTGTTTCACAATAGTTTTTAAAAATTAATTTAGGATGTCAAATATTGCAACAACATACGATGATGACTTACTCATAAAAGAGCATGGTCTCAATGATCATTTTCACGATCATCATCATGGAGATAAATACCAATCGGGATTTATCAGCCACTATATATTCTCAATGGATCATAAGATCATTGCGAGACAGTTTTTAATTACAGGTATTATTTGGGCTATTATTGGAGCCGCTATGTCTGTGGTCTTTAGACTTCAACTTGGTTTTCCTGAAGAAAGTCTTGCCTGGCTTAAGCCTTTATTAGGAAAGTGGATAGTTATTGACCCTACAGGTGTAGGTACATTAGCACCTGAGTTCTACTACGCTTTGGTTACAATGCATGGTACTATTTTAGTTTTCTTTGTATTGACAGCTGGACTGAGTGGGACATTTAGTAATCTCCTTATTCCACTTCAGTTAGGAGCGAGAGATATGGCATCACCATTCTTAAATATGTTATCTTATTGGTTCTTTTTCATGGCTGGTATAGTAATGTTTTACTCATTGTTTTTAAGTACAGGTCCATTCTCTGGAGGATGGACAGCTTATCCTCCGTTGAGTGCATTACCGCAAGCATCGACAGGATCTGGTACCGGAATGACACTCTGGCTAGTAAGTCTGACACTGTTTGTAGTATCTGTACTTTTGGGTGGTATTAATTATATTACAACTGTACTAAATTTAAGAACTAAAGGAATGACGCTTTGGAGAATGCCATTGACTATATGGGCATTTTTTGTTACAGCAATTATTGGTGTATTATCTTTCCCGGTTTTAGCTTCTGGATTCTTCATGTTGATGATGGATAGAGGTTTGGGAACATCCTTTTTCTTAAGTGAAATATTTATTGAAGGGCAAGCTTTGGATAGAGTAGGCGGGTCCCCAGTTTTGTATCAGCATTTATTTTGGTTCTTAGGTCACCCTGAAGTATATATTATAATACTTCCAGCGATGGGACTTGTATCAGAAGTACTTGCCGTACATTCAAGAAAACCTGTATTTGGATATAGAGCAATGGTATATTCAATCCTTGCGATTGCTTTCTTATCATTTATTGTATGGGCTCACCACATGTTTATGTCAGGTGTAAACCCATTCATTTCTAATTTCTTTGTTGTATTTACATTAATTATTGCTGTACCATCCGCTGTAAAAGTGTTCAACTGGATAGCAACTTTGTATGGAGGAAATATTAGATTGAACACACCTATGTTGTTTGCTATAGGATTCGTTTCAATGTTCATTTCAGGAGGATTGACGGGTGTATTCTTAGGTAATTCGACAATTGATATACAGATGCACGATACATATTTCGTAGTTGCTCACTTCCATATTGTGATGGGTGTTGCTGCTTTCTTCGGTATGTTTGCGGGTATCTATCATTGGTATCCGAAGATGTATAGTAGATTTATGAACGAGACACTAGGAAAAATTCACTTCTGGGGCACGTTGATAGGTGCTTACGCAATATTCTGGCCTATGCACTTCATAGGTATGGCTGGTGTTCCAAGAAGGTACTATAGTTTTGATACCTTCGATGCTTTCAAGCATTTTTCAGGAATGAATCAATTTATCACTATTGCAGCGATATTAGTATTCTTTGTGCAGTTGATTTTTGTGATCAATTTCTTCTATAGCATTTGGAAAGGAAAGAAAATGACAACTAAGAATCCATGGGGTGGTACTACTTTGGAGTGGACTACTCCGATAGAGCCAATACATGGAAACTGGCCAGGTAACCTTCCAGCTGTTCACAGATGGGCATATGATTATAATAAGGATGAAAGAGAATTTGTACCACAGATTGTTCCTTTAGAGGAAGGAGAAGTCGGTGATCATTAATATTAAGTTCATATCACACTACAGAATTGAAGAATACAAAAACATATCAAATAGATAACAGCACAGCTAAGAAGTACTCTAAGCTTGGTGACTATGTTATGTTGGTGAAGTTAAAGCTTTCATTATTAGTTGTGTTTACATCAGTCATGTCGTATTTGATAGTGGCAGGGAGCAATGCTAGTATAGTATCATTACTATTTCTTGGTGTTGGAGGTTTTCTAACTACAGCGGCTGCAAATGCATTAAATCAAGTTCTTGAAAAAGATCATGATAAAAACATGAAAAGAACAGCTGATCGACCTATCACTACAGGAAGGATGAAATCTTCAGAAGCTGTTATGTTTGCAGGTTTGTCATGTTTAGTGGGTGTTTCAATGTTAGCGCTTTTCAATCCTTTAACTTCATTGTTAGGAATGCTTTCTCTCATCTGCTACTCATTTGTATATACTCCGATGAAGAGATATTCTACATCAGCAGTAGCAATAGGAGCAATTCCAGGAGCATTGCCAGCATTGATAGGATGTACAGCATTTGAAGGAACAATCACCGTTTTTGGAATAGGCATCTTTGCGTTGCAGTTTTTATGGCAGTTCCCACATTTTTGGGCAATTGGCTATTTGTCTTATGATGATTATAAAAATGCAGGATATAAATTATTGCCTGAAGATGAAGAAGGAAAGGTTGATAGAAGTCTTGGGTTACATTCAACAATGTATGCCTTGATGATGATTCCTGTAATTGGAATGATGTATTATTTTGGATCCATAAGTATTTTGGCATCCGTTTTAGTCCTTATTACATCACTAATATATATAGGTTTTAGCTTGAATTTCCACCAAAAATTTGATAGGAGTTCAGGCTTGAAATTAATGTTTTATTCATTTGTGTATTTGCCGCTAATATTGGCAGCTTATTTATTTTTCTAAAATTATGGAAAGAATGGATACTATAGCAATAGAGGATAATAAACGAAAAGGAATAAACCCACAAAAGTTCGCATTGTGGATTGGGATGGCTAGTATCATAATGATGTTTACTGGTTGGACAAGTGCTTATATTGTGAAACATGCCGCTGGTAATTGGTTAGAATTTGGGTTACCCAATATGTTTTATGCGAGTACAGTGACGATTATATTAAGTAGCGTTGTTTTGCATTTGTCCTATATAGGTTATAAAAAACAACGCGAAGTAATGTACAAAGGATTGCTTGTCTTGGCTTTTATTCTTGGTGTAACATTTGTTGTTATGCAGTATCAAGGATGGATGCAATTATTTGGAATGGGAGTTGATTTCAAAGCAAATGTAGCTGGATCATTTACATATTTGATTACCGTGGCTCATGCAGTTCATGTTTTAGGGGGATTGGCTGCATTGATTGTAGCTATGATTCATGCTTTTTCATTGAAGTTTAGATATACAGAAAAGAGAAAAAATAGATTTGAATTAGTATTACAATATTGGCATTTTGTAGATATCCTGTGGATATACTTATTGTTGTTTATGTTGAATACTAAATAAGGAAGCTAACAACTTCAATAATAAAATAACTAATTAAAGTAACGATTTAATGGCTACAGTAGAAACAGCAGCACATAGCGATACACATGACATGAGTGGAGATAGTTGGTCAGGAGGGGCACAACCATTCAAAGCCAGCTATGGAAAATTGATGATGTGGTACTTTTTAGTATCTGATGCATTCACTTTTGCGGGATTTTTGATATCATATGGAGCATTAAGATTCAGTATGCCGACATGGCCTGTACCTGATTTTGTATTCAGCACTACACCTTTTAATGGTCATGGATTACCACTTGTATTTGTTACAGTGATGACATTCATACTTTTGGCTAGTTCATTTACCATGGTAAGAGCCGTTCAGGAAGGACATCAGGAGAACAAACGTGGAGTTGTGAAGTGGATGATATTGACTATTATAGGTGGATTGATGTTTTTAGGTTGTCAAGCTTGGGAATGGAATAAACTTATTGGAGAAGAACATATGACCATTAAGCAAGATCCATTTGGTACTCACACAGAAGCTGGAGTTTATCTAGCCGGAGACGGGCATTATGTAGAAGAAGGAGACACATTCAAAGCTGGTGAATCTTATCTAGTACATAAGCATGACGGAGAGTGGGCACCATTGGACTATAAAGTTACTGAAGGAGCTGATGCTGGGATAGTTAAGTCTCAATCACTAGGACCAAAAGCTTTCGGAGCATTGTTCTTTTTCATCACTGGCTTCCATGGGTTTCACGTATTTTCAGGTGTACTCATAATGTTGATTGTTACTATCAATGCAGCGACTGGTTTATATTCTAAAAGAAAGAATGGATACGAAATGATAGAGAAAGTTGGACTTTACTGGCACTTCGTAGATTTAGTATGGGTATTTGTTTTCTTATTATTCTATTTACTATAATAGATATTAGAGAAAACAGAAGCATTATTAAATACAAATAGAGAACACATGGCACATTTAACATATGAAGAGTCGAAAAAATCGGCTATGAGAATTATAATAATTTTAGGTATCATTACTATATGTGAAGTATTATTCGCTTTATTAGGAAAGGGATATTTAAAAGAAGGCATTGAATTTCCTCCTGCAATATTGGGCGGTGTCATGATCATCATGAGTGTCGTCAAGGCATATTTGATCATATTCGAATTCATGCACATGAAATATGAAGCTCCAGGTTTAGCTAAATCTGTATTACTTCCAACATTACTTTTAGTATGGGGAGTCATTGCTTTTACATGGGAAGGTAGTGATTGGTTTAAAAGAAGAGATAAAATTAAAACTAGTAATGAACAACCTGTTAAAGACGTCAAGGTAGGGTCAATATATGATCCAGCGACGACTAGAAATATAGGATAGCTCAAAATGAAAGAAATAAGAGAAATAAAGGCGAATTAGTTAAACTGATTCGCCTTTATTGTTTTGTATAAGCATAGCTATTAGTTCATATCCTGATTGTCCTATCAGTGTAAAATTGACAAATTCCATTGACAATCTGATGCTTCTATGTGTTATACTGATATCTAATTATAGATATTTGCATTGTAAACAAGTAAAAATGAAATATTTAGTTTCAAGTGTTGTTTTTATCCTGATAGCTATCGTGCCTTTTGGTTCATGGTATTATCTGCAAACAGGTTTAAACTATAGGAAAGACGCCTTGAAGGAATTGGAGCCTAAGGGTATATTTTCTGTCAATGGTTTCGATAATTCATTATTGAAATCAAAAACAACATTATTTCAATTGAAACAAGTGGATGAAAAAGTACTGCCTGAAATATTTGATCAATATAATAAATCAGAAACATATCAGGTGGTAGCGATAGAGCTTCCGAGTGTGCCACATAACAATTGGAAAATTATCTCCCCTGAATTGGCAAACTCAATATCATCAAAATATAATAATGCAGGGTTTATTTTAGTGGATACTAGTATGATGGTAAGAAATTCATATCCTGCTGATATGGATGGTGTACGTCGCATGATAGAGCACACATCGATAGTATTACCAAGAATAAAAGAAATGGATATAAAATTGAAGAAAAATGGAAGGAAATAGAGCCCTAGGTAAAAAACTTGATATAGCTGCAATTATTACTTCTATTGCAGTCGTAGTACTTGTAGGAGTCATGAGAGTGCCAAACATGAAAATTGATACAACTATCGATTTCTCTTTTTTACCGCCTATGCATGCATTTTTTAATTGTGTGGTTGCAATTGCATTGATATTTGCATTATATTTTATAAAGCGCAAAAATGTTCAAGCACATAGGAAAATGATTTATGTTGCTATGTCGTTTTCATTTTTATTCTTACTCTCATATGTAATTTATCATTTTACGACTACGGAGACACTGTACAGTGATTTTGATCACAACAGTATAGTTACTGATGCTGAGAAAGCACAATCTGGTTCATTGAGAACAGTGTATTTTATTTTTCTAGCCTCGCACATATTATTAGCGGCTATTTCTTTGCCTTTTATACTTTTTACCTTTATAAGAGGATTTACTGGCCAAGTGGCTAAGCATAAAAGATTAGCTAGGTTTGTCTGGCCTGTTTGGTTTTATGTTGCTGTCTCTGGACCCATATGTTATTTTATGCTTAAACCATTTTATGCCTAAGATTATGAGAAAGTATCAAAAGTATATATTGTTTATTGCCCTTTTATTGCTTGCGGTTGGAGTATCTGCTCAATGCCCTATGTGTAGAGCTGCCGCTGAGACTAACCTGGCACAAGGAGGTACAGAGGGGAAAGGACTTAATAAAGGGATCCTTTATATGTTGACTCTACCTTATTTACTAATAAGTACTATCGGTTTCTTGTATTGGAAAAACAAAAAAGAGGAATCAAAAGCTACTGAAGCCTGATCCCTCTAATCAAGATGTTGTTTGTTTTTGATTAAAATTGATATGCATATCCTACTGATAGTTGAACTCCAGAGTTCTTGACAGATATATCTACTATAGGATCATTGATAATATTTGTGAAACTACGGCTGTATCTTACATCAGCAAATAACTTTCCTGTTTGTACATTATGTTCTATACCGGCTCCAATTACTCCTGAAATTTCAGTTCTATTATATATATCATTATTTAGATTGAGATCTACTTCTGGAAGATTAAAATCTATGAGAAGTGTAACTTTAGGCTGTATCTTAGCGGAGGTAGCATAGCCAATTGAAGGCCCCACAATGCCATAGAAATTAGTAGTTCCATTTCCAATTTTCGCTTTAGCTAGCAATGGTGCTTCTATATAATTTATGATTGTGGTCGCTTTTGCTCCTACAGGTATATCAAATCCAACGACCTCGAAAGAAGTCCCCTCATTTATAGTAAAGCCTCTCTTGACATATTGCAATTCTGGTTGAAATGAGAAATTTCGATTGATTTGAATTTCTGCTGTTGCACCTACTAAAAATGAAGTGTATGATTTAGGAGCTCTATCTGCAGCATCTATATATAATTCAGTTTGAGCATCTGAGACACTTAACCCCGTTTTTAGACCTAGATTAAATTGTCCGAAAACAAATGTACTAGCCATCATGGCCATTGCGATGAGCATAATTTTTACATCTTTCATAACTTATATTTTTAAGTGTTTGGAAATCTAACAAATCGAAATAGGTCCATTTAGAAAAATTCTAATTTTTGCTATTCTGGTATGTTAGTATTTGCAGGTAAGACTTAAATGTGCTGTTAAGAAAGGGTTACGAGAAGGTTATTGAAATTGTAATAGGTGTACAGAAGCATATCAAAGTTCTAGTAAAAAAGGAGAAAATTGAGCTTGCATTGTAGATATCATTTTAGAAGATATATCTCACTCCTAAACTGGCTTCCGCATCGAAAGCAAAATCATTGGTTAAACTTAAGTACGGAGTACCATCAATGAAAATATTTATTGGCGTGGTATCAAAAGTATATTCAAGTCCAATGATTCCAGCTAAAGCAACATTTGTTTTTATATCTGAATTTCCAAGACCTATGAAGGCTCCACCTCCAAAGTACCATTTCAGGGTAGGCGTATCAGCTGCGAAAGCATTATGTACTTGATAGAAACCACCAACTGTTGTAATGGAATTTCCTCCTTCTCTGCCTATTCCAGCAATCAATTCAACAGCTTGCTTCTCTGAGATAAATGTCTTAAATGAGCCAGCAACGTATGTCCCTAAACGGATCCCCGCTGAATGCTTGTAGTCTTGCGCAAGGGTACTATTTGAAAAACAAAGAACACAGCTGATTATAATCGATACTCTAATTAAGCTTGACATAATAAATTTATATTAAAACATTGAATAACAAAGATAAACATATTAAATAAATATACAATACGAAAGTATCGGATATTGAGTATAGACGGAAATATTGTGATTTATTGAGAATTTAGCCTTCGAAATTAAAGCCTATAGAAATAACTTGGGAGAAGACATTTTCTAGAACTTTAGCTTCATTGAGCTGATTGTCATAGATAAGTGTATTTGTTAAGCCTCTTGAAAACTTGATTTCCGGAGAGAATATAAAATAAGGGTAGAAGAATTGCATTCCAAGTCCAACCTCCCATTGAAAATCATGAGAAGAAAATTTTAAGATTGATTTTTTAGAGTCGCTATTTCCAGCGACGTCATATCCATATTTAAGGCCCATAGTAGCAAAAACTCTTTTGTCCTTATATGGTTGTGATTTATACCTCAGTTGAAACGGTAGCTCAAAGTATACGGGTTCTGCATTGTTTTTTTGTGCAACAT
This sequence comes from uncultured Saprospirales bacterium, assembly GCA_963975265.1. Classification (GTDB taxonomy): domain Bacteria; phylum Bacteroidota; class Bacteroidia; order Chitinophagales; family Saprospiraceae; genus CAJXUU01. The sequence continues at coordinate 1,571 of CAXBGT010000143.1, read as the reverse complement.
TAGATGAGACTTCTGTGAACTCTAGCTGTCTTGTAACAAATGAAAAACCAGGAAGAAACCTAAAATCAAAATTATATCCTAATTTCAAATTGGCTATCATATGAAGCTCCAAACCAACGCCACTTGCCGGTTCAGCTATTCGTATTTCATCGTTTCCAATAAAAAATTTCGATTGATTTAGTACATAGCCGCTATTATTCAATCCCATACTAAGACCAAAATAGAAAGGTTTTTTTTGAAAACTTTTGTAATTATAGTTACCCTTATTTCCTGCTTGGCCTAGTACTAAACCTAAGCTAAATAAAAAAAGAAAAGAAGACAATATTATTTTTTTGCCAAATAAATGGTGCATATACCAAAACTTAAAGGCTTATAGGAACTATCCTTGAAACCTGTTTTTTTCAAAATTGATGTAAAGTTATCATAATCGGGAAAAACCTGAACTGATTCGTATAAGTATTCGTATGCTTTTGGATCTTTTGATGTAAGTTTACCTATAACGGGTAATATATATTTAAAGTATATATTGAACAATTGTTTAAGTGGGAAGACCTTTGGTTTTGAAAACTCTAGGATCATACAAGTGCCACCAATTGAAAGTACCCGATTCATCTCACTTAAGCCAGCCTCCAAGTTCTCGAAGTTTCTGACACCAAAAGCAGCCATGATTGTGTCAAACTGACCATCAGAATATTTCAAATTTTCTGAATCACCAATTTCTAATTTGATTATGTCAGAAAGTGATTTCTTATCAATCTTAGTTTGCCCGACTTTAAGCATCTCACTGGATATGTCCATCCCAATAATAGATTCAGGAGAGAGTATTTTTGCAGCCATTATTGCCATGTCAGCTGTGCCAGTAGCAATATCAAGTATATTCTTAGGATTGTTTTTCTTTAGTAGCTTAATGGCTTTTTTTCTCCAAAGAACATCAATTCTCAAAGTCAATAGACGATTTAAGAAATCGTAAAACGGTGCTATCTTATTGAACATTGATGTGACTTGATTTTTCTTAGACTCTTGAGTAGAATCGTAAGGTGTCACTTTTTTATATTCTGCCATATATCTGTTATTACTGGCATTTGAAGTATCTTATAAATTACAAATGCTCGTGCAAAGATATTAATAACTAATTATGAAATAAGTTTTCAGAAAATACTTTTACATTCAGGGATAATGTAATAACAAGAAAAAACAGCATATATCTTTCAATTTTAAAGTCCAAAGTACCTTTTTTCGTTTCTTTGCTCTTCAATGCACAAAACACCATATAAATCTATACTCCACTATTATTGGATTGCAAAGACTAAATATAGTCTCCATTCTCCATTTGTCTTTGATTTTTTCAATACAGTAATGAATGTCAGCATCAATGATCCTAAGTTCAAGTCGATAGAGAAAGAGCGGAGGTCATTTATCAAAGATACGTCTGAGATGACATTTGTAGAATATGGTGCTGGCTCAAAATCAAAAAATGGAAATAGTAGGGTGGTGGCTGATGTCGCAAAGTCTTCTTTGTCTGGAGCATGGCAATGCAGGTTGTTGTACAATTTGATAAAGAGGTACAAACC
>CAXBGT010000142.1:0-14845 GCA_963975265.1 uncultured Saprospirales bacterium | reverse complement strand
ACGTGTTGATTTTCAGCTATTTACAAATAATAGATAGTTATAATGCATAAATAACGGAAAAAAAGTTTGTATTGCCAAATTGAAGTTGGAAAGAGAACTAATTTCTTTAGCAAGAAATGTAATTATAAGTTTTTAGGGACCATTTTCCAGAGACTGTCATTTGGGTTTGGCGCTACTTTATATCTATTGAAATCTAAAGATACTGGGTGACGAAACGAAAGTTCATAAGCATGAAGATAGATGCTTCTGTCTTTGTTTTTACGTCTTGCACCATATTTTACATCTCCCTTAATTGGGCAACCATAGTTAGCCAACTGACTTCTGATTTGGTGAAAACGACCTGTGACCAATTCAACCTTAAGAATGGTATAATTATCAAGTGTTACTACCGTTTCAAACTTTAAGGTAGCTACTTTAGCATCTTTGTCACCTTGTTTTCCAATTACAGATTTATTGGCTGTACTTTTAATCAAAAAGTCTGTTAATTCTCCGGATTCTGTTTTGGGTTTCCCCTCAACAATAGCCAAATAGAATTTTCTGACCTTATTCTCTTTTATCTGCTGAGTAAAGAAATTGGCAGCTGTTGTATTTTTTGCAAATAAGGCTAACCCACTGACAGGCCGGTCGATTCTATTGATAATATGAAGATCATGCTTGGCATATGACTCAAGTAGGTTTTTAAGGTTTTTATCCCCAGATTTGTCTAGAACACAAGGCATTCCAGCTAACTTTAAGGCAACTATATATTGGTTATTGTTATCAACAATAAGGTCGGAAATCTCAAAAAAATCTTGCATATTATTCTACTTCTTCATAGTCTATGAACCCCTCGTCTTTTTCTTGATTTAGCTGTTGTGCTTTTTTCGCAGCGACTATTTTTGCTACTTGCGACACCCTATATACCCCGTATATGATTGCTATGAGAATTATATATTTCATTCCTCAAGTTTATGAATGGTCTTGTAAATATTCAACCACAAAGATAATCTATTTGTGGACAATTATCTATTTCAGAAAGAAGCGTCTAAATCTATTGAATATTCAGGGAGAATCATTCCTAATATACTGAAGCAAACGAAACTTTTCATATCTTTGTTCGGTGCTAAAAAACTACATTAAATATATTCTTTGCTTAATAGTGACACTTACTATTTTTTCTTGTTCTGGAGAGAAAGGTAGTAGTATTTTTAAACCTAAGCGAGTATCTCCACCTTCAATAGAAGACAGAGTCGCATTGTCTCAAGCTGAAAATTTAGGTAGAGCTTCTTGGCAGCAACCAACATTTATAGTAGGCAAACTGGGTGAACTAGAAGGCAAAACTGTAGCTGATATAGGTTCAGGTACTGGATATTTCACGTTTCAATTAGCTCATAAGAAAGCGAAAGTAATAGCAATAGATATTGATAAAGAAATGCTTGCATTTATTGACACTTATAAATCTAATATTAGTCCTGATATAGAAACTCGTCTTGCTGAACCCAATAACCCAATGCTTGGAATTGAGGAGGTGGACAAGGTGCTAATAGTAAACACAATCGGATATATTAAAAACCTTTCTGCATACTTAAAGACACTTAGGCCAGGAATAACAAAAGGGGGACTGCTGGTCATCTCTGATTATAAAGCTCCTGCGGCTAATGTACCTACACCATCAGTAGAGAAAATCGTAAGTATTGAAAAATTGGAGAAAGATCTATTGGATGCTGGATACATAAATATTAGTTTAGACGACACCACCTTACAGTATCAGTATGTTGTAACTGCTGAAGTACCGGAGTAAATTGTATTATTTTAGTCTCCAAGCATTTGACCTTAATAATTTATCAACCAATTCAATGTTAATGTTGTTAGTTGTTCATAAAAAACGCTAGCATTATGGAAAATAAGAATATACTAATCGTTGGTGCAAGTTCAGGAGTTGGGTATGCTATAGGTGGATTACTTGGTGAGAAAGGTGCAAATATCTATTCAATATCTAGAACAGAACCGGAGCACCCCTCCTCATTAACTTACCAACATCTCAATCACGATATACTTGAAGATGAAATTCCTGATGGCTTTCTTCCAGAAACACTTGACGGGCTTATATACTGTCCAGGCTCTATAAATTTGAAGCCATTTAGATCTCTATCTATAGATGTTTTTCGTCAAGATTACGAACTTAATGTTCTAGGGGCTGTAAAGACAATAAAGGCAGCTCTCAAGCCTATGAAGAAATCAACAGGAAATCCATCTATTGTCTTATTTAGCACAGTTGCAGTGCAGCAGGGTATGGCTTTCCATGCCAGTATAGCCGCTGCAAAAGGAGCTATAGAGGGACTAACAAGGTCGCTTGCAGCTGAGCTCGCGCCGAAAATCAGAGTAAATTGCATAGCCCCATCTCTAGTTAACACTCCTTTGGCCAATAACATATTATCTTCAGATGAAAGAATAGAGGCCAGCAACAACAGACACCCACTTAAGCGAATCGGTCAACCTAATGATATTGCCCAAGCAGCTTTATTTCTGCTTGACAAAAACAGTAGTTGGATCACAGGACAAGTATTAGGAGTAGATGGCGGACTATCTAGATTAAGATAGTGCTCGTTTTTCTCTAAACTTGGATGTCGAGAATGCTAAATTATCGCTGGATCATTCAATGTAAATTCAAAAACAACTACTTTCGCGTAAACTGTAAAACATGAAAATAGTATCCTGGAACGTAAATGGGGTCAGAGCCGCTGTGAAAAAAGACTTTATTGCTGAAGTAAATAAATCCAAAGCTGATATATATTGTATCCAAGAAACAAAGGCCCAAGATGACCAAGTATTAGAAGCACTAACGGATCTTAAAGGATATAGAATCAATGTAACATCTGCGGAGAAGAAAGGATACTCTGGAGTTTCTATCTTTAGCAAAGAAGAACCAATCTCTGTTATTACTGGCATAGACATCGAGGAACATGACAACGAAGGACGTGTCATATGTGCCGAATTTGAGAAGTTTTTTCTGGTCAATGTCTATGTACCAAATAGTGGGTCGGGTCTTAAAAGACTGGAATATCGTGCTACTTGGGATGTTGCGTTTGCAGACTATCTCGCAGAATTGAGAAAGACAAAGCCAGTTGTTGTGACAGGTGACTTCAATGTAGCCCATCAGGCAGTAGACCTTGCTCGACCTAAACCAAATTACAATAAAACGAGTGGATATACGCAGGTAGAGATTGATGGTATTTCTAATATTCTTGATAAGGGTTTTGTTGATGCATATCGAAGTTTATATCCAGAGAAAGTAGAGTATTCATTCTGGAGTGTAAGGTTTGGGGCGAGAGCTAAAAACGTGGGTTGGAGAATCGATTATTTTTTGGTTGACGAGTCATTCAAAGAAAATATAGTCGAATCAAGGATTCATACTCAGATAATGGGAAGTGACCATTGTCCAATCTCTTTGGAGCTAAAATTTTAAGATATGCACGCGCGCTCACTTGGATAGCCTATTTCATATTTTCATATTTTTACATGTTCGAGAGTAGTGAACTGGGATATAATTCAGATCACTGAGATATTATTTCTAAAAGTATATTATGCAAAAGATAGAACATATAGGCATCGCAGTGAACTCTCTAGAAGAGGGAGAGGCATTGTACGAGAGCCTTCTAGGTGTAAAACCATATAAAAGAGAGGAAGTACTATCAGAAAAGGTCACGACTTCTTTTTTCCGCCAAGGGCCCAATAAAATAGAATTACTTGCACCAATAGGGGAGGATGGCCCGATTAGTAAATATTTGGCTAAAAAGGGTCCTGGAATGCACCATATTGCTTATGCCGTGAATGATATTTTAGCAGAAATGGAAAGACTAAGATCTGAGGGATTTCATTTACTAAACGAAGAACCAAAACGAGGAGCGGACAATAAATATGTATGCTTCGTCCACCCAAAGACCGCTGGTGGGGTTTTAGTCGAGCTTTGTCAAGAAATTCCGGACTAATGGAATTAGAGTTTTACCACTATGCCATAGCAATTACAGGAGGGTTCATAGCCGCTATCATGAACACGCTCGCCGGATATGGGTCGATAATAACACTCACAATATTGATGGATGTTCTAGGTCTACCTGCTAATATGGCCAACGGAACCAATCGTGTCAATATACTTGCAAATGGAGTCGCTGGATGTTTAGGGTACTATAAAAATGGAAAGCTAGCTATCGAAAAAGGCAAATGGATATTGGTTACAGTGTGTCTTGGTGCGGTAGTTGGTATTTTACTAGCTGTCAATGTGAGCAATGAACAGTTCAGGGATATATTTAAGTATTTGGTCGTGGTTCTTTTTCTATCGATTATTGTCAATCCCAAAAGATGGATTAGAGAAACAAGCGAAGTGGCAGACCTGCCATGGTGGAAACTAATCATCATATATTTTCCTATTGGTGTATATGGAGGATTCATACAGATGGGTATGGGCATTGTTTTCTTGATGGCAGCTGTTTTGGTTTCCAAATACACCATCATCAAAGCCAATGCATTGAAATTGGTGCTGGTTGTACTTTACACTATTATATCGATATTTATTTTTCATTTTAATGGGTTGATCGATTGGAAAATAGGGGCTGTACTGTCTATTGGTACAGCAACAGGTGGGTTCCTAACAGCTAATTATGCTTCCAAAATCGAAAATGCTAATCTATATGCGTATAGATTCTTAGTGGTGATTGTAATATTAGTTCTGTTGAGAACTTTTGGTGTCTTTGATTATTTGTTTGGGTAGCATATTGAATCAGGACGTTGTAAATTATGAGGGAATTAATGTAAGGCGCAATGCATTCTTACTGTTTTTTATGAAAGCCAAATAAGTTGATTTCGTTTTAGCAGAAATGGTTGAATCGCCATATCATTGAACTGCTGCGATATATTTTATGACATATCACAATTGATCACAAAAGTCGACTATATTAGATGTCAAAACTTAAATAAATGAAAAGTTTATTCATCTTGATACTTGGTATAGTGATGTTATTAGCCACAGCATGCGAACCAAAACTTTCATCAACAGAAAATACAATGGAATCACCTGTTGAAATCACTTTTGATTCCATAAGAGCTGCCAAAATAGGAGCGGATGATTATGGGATGCATCACAATATGTAATGGCATTACTCAAAAGAGGACCTAATAGAGACCGAAGTGCCCAAGAAGCCACTAAATTACAAGCGGCACATATGGAGAATATAGGTAGATTGGCGGATGCTGGAAAATTAGTTTTGGCAGGACCGTTTCTTAAGGAAGGAGATTTAAGAGGAATCTATATTTTTGATGTAAAAACAGAAGAAGAAGCTAAAAAACTAGTAGAATCAGATCCTGCTATCCAACAAGGAAGCTTGGTTATGGAGCTAATTCCGTGGTATGGAACCGCGGCACTTATGGAAGTAGGAGAAATTCATAAGCAAATCGCAAAAATTCAATTTCATAACTTATTTAAAAGGATCAGAAAACTTCACATCAGCTATGACCTCCTTATCGGTTAGGGTAAGTAAATATGCTTTTAAACTAGCCTTCTGATCATCTGTAAAGTTCATTTTTATAGCTCCGCTTCCAGACCTAAGGTTATTATGAAGATTATCATGATTTTGAATTCCTTCACTGTAATGATTGATTACATCATCCAAAGTGGCAAATCGGCCATCATGCATATAGGGGCCTGTAAGTTCTATATTTCTTAAAAAGGGCACTTTAAAAACGCCCAGCTTTGATGGATCTGAAGAATGCTCGCCTACTCCTTTGTCTTCATAGTTTATATCGAGTCCATTATTAGCTGTAGCTACTTCAGTAAATTGATGGTCAAATGAATGGCAAGAAGCACAGTTATTCATATAAAGAGTCTTTCCGTTATTTTCTTGAGATGTGTATCCACTAAAGTCTTGAAAAATATTAAGATCAGCAGACATAGATTCAGCATCAAATTTGGAATGATTAGAAACAATACTATTAACAAACTCTTCAATAGCTTCTAGGACTCTGTGTTCGAGTATATTTTGGTCTCCATATGCCTTTTCGAAAAGGATTTTATAATCTTCTTGCTTTTTTAATCGATTTACCAATTCACTCATATTAAGACCCATCTCTATTTCACTTGTGATTGCAGCTTTTGATTGAGATGAAATATCAGCATTAGACTCGTCCCAAGAGAATTGTGCCTGATTCCCAAAACCAAAATCGTTGCCTCCTCCACGATAAGATGTTTCAAAACCGATAGTGTTTCCCAACGGCAGAGAGTTTCTTGTTGTCAGCTCACCGTCGAACCCCTCACTAAATGCAACATCGTCGGCGAAAGCCAAACTTTGTTGATGACAAGAAGCACAAGAAATCACCTCATTGATAGAAAGTGTTTTGTCATAGAATAATACCCTACCAAGTGTAGCCTTGTGGCTAGACCTTCTGGACTGTATATTTCCTTCTTCAAGGTGATTATTGAAGAAATCTTCTTCGAACTCAGGACTATAATCATACAACTCTGAAGGCAAATCGAGCCTTTGAGTAAGCTTCTCATATTCTTCATCGGTATAATCTAAGTATGTAGATTTAATATCGTCATTACAAGAGAAGCCCAATAAGGTAACAATGAAGAGGCAAAAAAGCCGTAAAATCGTAATTTTCATATTTGTGAGTTTTATTAGAGCGTAATTGATACTTGTCAACCATTACCTAACGATAGTAGTTACAAATTTGTGACAAAGGTAAAGCTAAATTAGTTGATAATCAAGAGCATAGTAATTCCTCTGGCGTGTTATTTTGAATAAACGCCCACTTTCGAAGTAAAAATTTATCTATTTTTGCATTCAAATTTTTATTAAAAACGTAACTATTGCTATGAAAATATCGCACATTCTTTTTGCTTCCATTACATTGTTAACTATTGCTTGTAGTGATAGTTCGTCAGAATCAAATGAAATGCTCATTGGATCTTGGGACCTAGAACAACTGAACGGAGAAGGAAAAGCCACCAATGAGAAGAGTGGTGAAAAAATCGTAAAAGACATTGCTGTTTCTAGTGGTGAAGTAAGCTATGTAATAACATTTACTGAAGGCAGTTACGTAACGGCAGGGTCATACAATGTAACCAATGAAACCATAAATGCAAACGGATCCAAAACCTTTGAGCCATTTATATATACGAATGCATCAGGAAGCGGGACATATAAAATTAAAGACCAATTATTAACTTCAGGTGGTCCATTTATCGGAGTGCAAATCGCAGGAGTCAACTTAGGTTTGATGGCAGAAGAGCAAGAGTCTACCATAGAGTCACTGACAGATGAAGAGTTAATATTATCAAGTACTCAAGAAAAGAGCTTAATGCAGGGTGACTCTACAGTAACTGTTATTTTAAACACTCGATCAGTTTGGTCTAAACGATAAAGATATTAAAGTAGGACAAACTTATCGGGTCATCAACCATTCTTTGACAGATTCATATTCTGGAGCCAATAAATGTGCTGATTTTTCTTTATTAGCAACTGCCTTTAAACGGTCAGGCACGTCTATAGGTACGGTCAAGACTTTCGTCATAACATTTAAAAACTTAGCTGGATGTGCGGTTTCTAAATATACTCCTAGATAATCAGGATTTAATTTTTGAAACTCCTTAACTGCAGCATAGCCAATAGCCCCATGTGGATCAGCGACATAACCATATTGATCATATATATCCTTAATTACAATTTTGTCGTCCTCATCATTTAAGTGAAATCCAGATACATCAGCTTTGAGGTCATTGTAATCATTGTCATATAGCGCAAGTAGTCTTGTAAAGTTACTCGGGGCGCCTACATCCATGGCATTAGAGATGGTTGCAATAGAAGGCTTTGGCTCGTAGATTCCCGTTTCTAAGTAATTCGGCACAACTTTATTGATATTTGTTGCAGCTATAAAGTGATTAACGGGGAGGCCCATTTTTTTGGCTAACAAGCCAGCAGTAAGATTTCCAAAATTGCCACTCGGCACGGAAAAAACGACTTTTTTACCGTACTTTTTCACTTGTTTGTAAGCCTCGAAATAATAGAATGTTTGTGGTATCAAACGAGCTATATTAATACTATTTGCGCTGCTAAGATTATACCTTTTGGTTAATTCTTGGTCAAGAAATGCCTGTTTCACTATCGCCTGACAGTCGTCGAACGTGCCATCAATTTCTAGTGCTGTGATGTTTTGTCCTAATGTGGTTAATTGTTTTTCTTGTAGATCACTTACCTTACCTTTTGGATAAAGAATGACAACCTCTATGCCAGGAGTATTATAAAATCCTGCAGCTACAGCTCCTCCTGTATCTCCACTTGTTGCTACCAAGATTGTGATATCTTGCTCCTCTCCCTTTATGAAATATGAGATCAATTCTGCCATAAATCGGGCTCCAAAATCTTTAAATGCCAATGATGGACCATGAAATAGCTCAAGCGTACCAACACTTTCATCATGCATCACTACAGGTGCAGGGAAATCTATTGCTCGATCAACAATACCACGCATGTTTTCTGCAGGTATATAATCACCTATTAATGTGGCTGCTACTTCGTAAGCAATATCTGCAAAAGTGTATTCTTCGATTCGATTGATAAATTCTGACGATAATTTTGGTATATGAGTTGGCATGTAAAGACCCTTATCTTTAGGAAGAGACTTTAGGACAGCCTCTTTTAGATTGACAAGGTTGTCTGGGTTGTTTGTACTGTAAAGTTGCATATTGTAGTTCTTATATTCTTAATCTAATACAAGTTTAGGTATTTTGATTGAAATAGTAGAATTACGAAGCGAAATTTGGATATAAAGAGGTACTCGGCAGAGAGAGTACCAAAACTATGTCAAGATACCATCAATAAATTTAAAGAACACATCCGATTGTAACAGATACAATGTTGAAATAATCAAACCAACGGCAACCAGCATCAACCTAATATTAGATTTTTTATTTCCTTCTTTTAGTGCTTCTTTATTACCTCTTGCCTTTATCTTGAACCCTGTTCTGATTCTAGCTTTTGCCAATTCGGCATCAGAAATATCTGGATTCCCATACTTTGCCATGCGTGCTTTCAAGTCCTCTACAGATGGATCATAATGCTGAGGAATATAATCGAATCTCTTATTTTTTACTCTTCCACCAAAACTAAAAAATGCCATATAAATAGATTTTAATTAATTTTAAGATGCTAAATTACGAATAATAGGTGTATTGAATTGTTGAATTATCGAGTTGGTGATATTTAGTTGCTCTACCGCTTGTTCTCCTTTGGAAGTGAATTAAAGAGGACGATGTCGTAAAAATTGCACCGCGAATGTTTTACTTGTGCAAAGTAGCTGGAGAATCTTAGGGGGAATCCATTGCTCAGGATATTCCTGATCTAAGTTCTTTATAATAAAGGGTGTAGTTGAATCATGTTACTTACAAATTGTTTACAATTATGGCAAAGCATGGCTTGTGTGTTTTCTACAATGTATTTGACATTTTCGCGATGATAGAAAGCGAATACTGTTTCAAAACCTATTATTTGCTCTATATTTGAATCAATTCTAAAACATAAACATGAAACTTCTAAAATACTTTGCACTCTCAATTCCTGTTCTAGCTATTGCTGCATATTTTATTTATCAAAAATATCCTGTAAATCCTCCTATAAAAGTTTCTTCTTCCGCATACGAAGGGGGCTTAAATATAAATGGCTTGCAGATGCCGGATGGGTTTAAGGTAGATGTATATGCTGACTCTATCGAAAATGCACGATCTATGTGTTTGTCACCTAATGGAACACTGTTCGTAGGGACTAGGAGTAAAGGGAATGTGTATGCCATTGTTGATACAAATAACGATGGCAGAGGGGATAAAAAATATACGCTGCTTACGGATGGCAATATGCCCAATGGTGTAGCTCTGAAAGATGGTGACTTGTATGTGGCTGAAGTAAATAGAATTCTTAGATTCAAGGATATAGAAAATCATCTTGAAAACCCTGGTAAACCTGAAATAGTATACGACCAATATCCAACAGAAACGCACCATGGATGGAAATATATAGCCTTCGGGCCGGATGGCAGGTTGTATGTGCCAGTTGGTGCACCTTGTAATATTTGTAAATCCGAAGATGCCATTTTTGCATCTATCACAAGTATAGATCCCGAAGGAACAGATATGAGAATCGAGCATGAAGGAATTAGAAACACTGTGGGCTTCGATTGGCATCCCACAACTGGCGATCTCTGGTTTACAGACAATGGTCGAGACTGGATGGGTGACGAAGAGCCAGAGTGCGAGATCAATAATGCGACTGCAAAAAGACAGCATTTTGGTTTTCCATATTGCCACCAAGGAGATAAACTAGATCCAGAATTCGGGACCGGAAAATCATGTAGTGATTATGTGCCTCCCGTTGTAAAAATGGGCCCGCATACCGCTCCTCTGGGCATGGAATTTTACACTAAAACGAACTTTCCGAAGGAATATCAAAACGACGCATTCGTTGCTCGTCATGGGTCTTGGAACAGGAAAGAAAAAATAGGTTATGATATAGTAAGAGTACATCAAAAGGTAGATGGTTCTTATGAGCGATTACCCTTCATTTCAGGATGGTTAAGCGATGATAAATCAGAAGTATGGGGAAGACCAGTTGATATCGAACTGATGCCCGATGGTAGTATGTTGATCTCTGATGATTATGCAGATGCTATATATCGAGTGTATTACGATAAGTGAATTTATCAGCTATTCAAAAAGTAATAAACAACAGATGTACAATGTCACTTTCTAATTTATTAGAAGCCTAAAAAAGCGTTTGCACCAGCAAAATTAAAAATATTAATCCTGTATAGTCGTGCCTGCATGATCATCGAGGTTTTCCACCTCGGGCCTATAGTATCGCTATTAGTTTCATTATTTAATGCTTGTTTTGCAATAATATTAAAATCAAGCTAGATGTTTTTTAGCTAATCATATTGAATCGCTATTACTAACAGCGACTATTTTTTTTGGGCTCGGGCAGGGTAATTTGCATAATATAACTGATCTGTTGTGATCAGCGATCTTTGCTGACGAATCAGCTCAATTATCACGGTATTTGTATATCAAAAAGGGTCAATCCAAACAAATGGATTGACCTACTCAACTATAATTAATTCAGATAACTTGATATTAATCGTGATGACACTTTTCTACTTGTGAATAGAAGCTTTTCTTGTTTGTGACTTGCCGTCTTGCTCTAAGGTTATATAGATAACAGATACATTCTGATTACTAAAATCAACACTGATTTTATTTTCGGCGGGTAAGTTGAGCATCCTTTTTATTGTCTTTCCATCAATGGAGAAGAATGTTAAGTTGGCAGGAACATTTTTATCCAACTGATATTCTATGTTAAAGTTACCACTGCTGGGGTTTGGGCTGATAGAGAATTTTATGGGTTTTAAGTCTTTAGACTTTGATTGAATGACGCCGTTTGTTAATTTCATAGTAATCTCTACTGCCCCATTTGCACCATCTTTTCCATATTTCTCTATAGCTTTTTCGCCTTTGAGGACGATCATAGATTCAATATCGTCAGGATTGAGGGACCCTGCAGAGGCGTTTTCTTTGATCTTTCCGTTTATTACAAAAAGTGGATTAGGGCCATTATGATTCGAGGAATTGAGGCGGATTTTTCTGTCGCTATCTTCTGAGATAGAAACACCTGCTGTGTTGCCTTTTAGAAGTTTTTCAATGTTAGATGGCTTATCATCTTCTTCCAACTTGAATTTCACAGGCAAGGTGTATTGAACTCTTACTGTTTTCCCATTTTGTTTTCCAGGAATCCATGTTGGCATTTCTCTTACTATTCTAGCGGCTTCGGCGCCTGTCCCAGCACCAGGATCTCTTAATGTAATGACATTCGTAACTGACCCATCTTTTTCTATTACCATTCTGATGACAGACATGCCGTCTATGCCCTTTGCTCTTGCTTCTTTTGGATATTTGATGTTTCTATACACATATTCTAACATTTTGTGTTTGGCGCATTCTTCTTTCTCTTTTGCTGTTCCCTGTATATCCTCACACCCAGAGAAACGGGGCATCTCTTGCGAGACTTTGAGAACGTCTCCGTTTAATTCAGATTCGGTTTTTATAGTTAGATTTTCTTTCTTGGCGGTTTGATTAATTTCTCCGAAACCCACTACGTTTACAATTTCTTCTTCTTTTACTTCTGGCCCTTGCAATTTAAACTTAACAGGAAGAGTATATTGTACTCTCACATTGTTGCCTTTTTGTTTTCCAGGAATCCACGTAGGGAAACTGTTGACCACTTTTATAGTTTCTACACCACAATCAGCACCGATGTCTCTTACTAATTTCGATCCAGAGACAGATCCATCTTTTTCTACTACGAACTGGACTACACACATTCCTTCTACACTTGCGCCTCTTGCTTTTGCAGGATATTTAAGATTAGAATAAATGAACTCAAGCATTTTTTGCTTTGCACATTCTTCTTTTTCTTTGGCAGTTCCATCCATGTCTTCACATCCCGGGAATCGAGGCATTTCTTCTACTACTTTAAAGATGGGGTCTGTTTGATTTTCTTTAAATGTTACATTGACAGGTAATTCCTTATTGTAGGAGTCCAGCATTATTAGTTTACCTTTTAAATAATCAATTTTGTAGTCTACATACTCTTGTAAGAGTATTCCATCAACCTTCACTGCTACAGTTCCTTCTGGTATTTGGTCGCCAAGGTTTATCTCACTGTCAAAATTGAAAACATCTATATTTTCATGATAAGTAAATCCTTGCTGAGGAGTTGATCGCGAAAAATTAAAAACTATCTCACCAGTAGCGTTTTTACTGCCTTCTTCTATCTTATATCCTTTCGCAGCTTTTAAGGCATCTTTCAATATCACTATGTTATCTATCGTAGTTTTTTCTTTTATGACTTCGGCGTAAATAATATCACCGTCGGCATTTGCTTCAGCGGATATCGTAATCAGTCCATCTAAACTAGGAAACTTACTAAAAAAGCTTTCCAGTTTCTTTGTATAATTTTTCTACCGTCGAAGTTAATGGGTATAACTACATCGACAATTTTGGTTTTGACCCCAAATTCAGCCGCTAATTCTAAAAGGTTATGGACTTTATCCCACTCAACACCTTCAATCGCCTTTACTTTTAATAATACTCCAGCTTCTTTGATGAATTCAATTATCTGAATAACTTCCTTGTTAGTAAGGGGAGTATGATCTTGGGCGTATGCGCCATTTGATAAAATTGTGATCTGATCCCAGTCTTCTACTTTATTTTGATTTTTTAACATTGGCTTGGTCCCAAATAAATCCTTTGATGACTTCACTAGGTCTTTCCTAAGTGATAGATCTATATCTTTAATAGTTTCGACATGAACCTTAACATCATTTTTACTCGCGCAATCTAGAACTGAAGCAATGGCTGATGCTGGAGCTTTGGAGTGCACTTTAAGAACAACAGGTCTATTTTCTACTTTAATTGCCTTAAAGTATTCACTAATATCAGCGTGTTCTTTATTGGTAGGAGGAAATGTGTAAACTCCATTCTTTTCTATTCTAATATCGAAATCAAAAGATATTTTCGTAATCTCATTTAGAGTCTTTTCAATCGCTTTTAAATGAGTTGGGTCCTCATGATTTATGTTTTCTGGGTCTATTCCCTTAGCCATAAGTTTGTCCCTAAATTCATTTTCCAACGAAGAATAAACTTGTTCTTGGCCCGTCAAACTATTCTCGGCCTCCTGCTCCCCCGTCTGATTTGAAGAGAAAATAATAATCATTACTAGCAATACGGGGAATGCCGCTAAATACTTCACCATAGCCGACCGTTTCGATTTTTCTTTGTACATCATCGTTATACGTTTTTTGATTTGTGAATGAAAAAATTGATTTGCCAAAGCAATCTCTAACCCGGAGATTGACTGCCGTAGCAATAGCTGGCCATAGCTATTTTTATTATGACCTTGGGTGACGTATGCATCAGCCAAGTATTCGTGTGATTGTCTAAGAGCGTTCTTGTAGAATATCAAGATCGGGTTGAACCAGAAAAAAATCTGGAGCAACTCTGTGAATACAATATCTAGTGAGTGCCATTGATTAGCATGTAGTTCTTCATGTTGAAGGACCTTTTCTATCTCTTCATTAAGTGGTAATTGTTTGCTTATGAATATAAAATGAAAGAACGAGAATGGTAAGTGATATTTTTCTGATTCTACTAATGTATAGTTCAGTTGAGTTGTTTTGTCTGCACCTTTATAGATGTTAAATATTCGGTTCAACCCGTAAATAAATCGAGATAACACTACAATACCACCAAGAATATAGACGGACCATAATATATTAATCCAAGTGAAAATTGGTGCAGCTTCTTCTATAAACGCTTCCGGTAACACCTCCACTGCAGTGTATTGTGTCATCACTTGATACACCTCCACCGAAGCCTCATTTGCAGGCATGAAAGCACCGAGATAAGGTACTAATAGTCCTGCCACCAATGCTCCCATAAGATAATATCTATTGATACTAAAGAACGTCTCCTTCTTAAGAAATAGAAAATAGATTCCATAAAACACGATCCAACATGTAGAGACTTGTAGTAGATAGGTCATTTTTTGTTGTTTAGTAAAGTTTTAATTTGTTTAGAATTGTTTATTTCGAAGGTGAAGCAGGTATTACCTAACCAACGGTACTCTTTAACATTCTAATCAAAAAGCCACGCAGTCAGCTTTTAATAAACAGCGCAGCCGCAAACAGTAGTGGTTATTCTTCCAACTTCTTAGTGAGTTCCTTCAAATCGGCTACAGAGATATCCTCCTCTTTCACAAGAAATGAAACC
>CAXBGT010000141.1:0-15056 GCA_963975265.1 uncultured Saprospirales bacterium | reverse complement strand
GCTGTTTTAACTGCAAAATATGCGTTAGCCTATAACACGGTGTATAAAGTCTATACTCTTTATGGATTTCGTACCCCTACCCCCCTATACTTTTTTCTACTTCTGTAATGTAACATTTATGGAAGTAGACTAATTAGTTACAATATTTTCTAATCAATTCATAGGCATCTCCATACCCCAATTCACCTGCCTTAGAAAGGTCTAAGCACCCACTATCTTTTTGATTTAATTTAATTTTTGTAACACCCCTATTAAAATAAGCATACGCATAATTAGGATCAATCTCAATTGCCCTATTGTAGTCAGCTATAGCTCCTCTATGGTCTTGGAGGCTTCTCTTTGAATTACCCCTATTGTAATAAGTACTCGCATAATTAGGATCAATCTCAATTGCCCTATTGTAGTCAGCTATTGCCCCTCTATAATCTTGGAGGCTTCTCTTTGAAATACCCCTAATATTATAAGCATCCACATAATTAGGATCAATCTCAATTGCCTTATTGTAGTCAGCTATTGCCCCTCGATAGTCTTCGAGGTTAGCCTTTGAAATACCTCTTAGTAGGTATTCCTCACTTGTTTGACTGTAAGCCGTTGTTAAAGAAATATAAGCGACAAAAAATACAATTATTGTTTTCATGTTTTATTGATTTATGGAAGTAGACTAATTAGTTATAATAACTTCTAATTAAAGTATATGCCCTACTACGCCCCAATTCACCTGCTTTAGAAAGGTCTAAGCACCCACTATCTATTTGATCTAGTCTATACTTTGAAACACCTCTATTACAATAGGCAGTTCAAATCCAATATTTGCATTTAGTTTTTAATAATTTTATAAGAAGATACTTTTAGACCATCAGAAAGTTTTATAAAATAAATACCTTTCTCTAAGTTTTGGAGATCAATTTTATCTGTGATGTTTTGTTGAATTATTTCTTTACCTAACACATCAAAAACAGTAGCTTTTAATTCATTATTATTTCCTTCAATATTTAGAATATTAGAAGTAGGATTGGGGTAAACTGATACATTAAACTTATCATCATTTATACTTGATATTTCACAATCTAGTCCAGCATCATTTATTGTCCATCCATGATCATCTATTAAACTCTGTCTTGCATCTTCACCTAAGCAATAATTGATTCCTTCTGCACCTAGTTTTACAAATAATTGGACTCCTATTTGTGACCACCCTATAAGAATGGCATCATAATTATCTGTCGATAATCCAGATTCATTAAACATGTCTCTCATATCTGTTACACTACTTACATCCCAACTACTTAAGTCTGAATTAAATAAAACTGCTTCACCAAACATATCACGCATTCTAGTTACACTACTCACATCCCAGTTACTTAAGTCAGAATTGAATGAACTAGCCCTTAAAAAAAGATCACTCATATTTGTAACATTACTAACATCCCAATTACTTAAGTCTGAATTAAAATCTTGCAAATTGGCAAACATAGCTTGCATGTTTGTAACATTACTAACATCCCAATTGCTTAAGTCAGAATTGAATGAACCTGCTGATAATAACATCGCCTGCATATCTAGTACACTACTCACATTCCAACTACTTAAGTCAGAATTGAATGAACTTGCCGATGCGAACATACTATTCATCTTAGTCACACTACTAACATCCCAGGTACTTAAATCAGAATTAAATAGGGAGGCATCAATAAACATACTATTCATATTAGTTACACTGCTCACATCCCAGTTACTTAAATCTGCGCTGAATGAACTTGAGCCCCTGAATATATTTTGCATATCCAATACACTACTAACATCCCAACTACTTAAGTCAGAATTGAATGAACTTGCAACTGTAAACATTCTTGTCATATTAGTTACATTACCAACATTCCAATTACTCAAATCTGCGTTGAATGAATTTTTTTCGCTAAAAGCACTATACATATCTGTAACATTACTTACATCCCAGTCTGGCATTGCACCATACTCACTACTACTACACATTCCATCTACTGGGTTTGTCGATAAACAAGTATTAATTGCATCTTGAAAGTTTGCATCTGTAATTGGGGTTTGAGAATTAGCTGTAACAGAAACTAATAATATGACCAATAGGTGTAATAATTTCATAGTTTATTTATTTTTTGATCATTTAATGCTTCCTTTGGATCAATAATACTTATTATTTTCTTTAATCCCTTTATCTGCATTCTTTGAAGTTCTATTACTTCATCTATTCTTAGCATCCATGCTCCAAATATTCTTGTAATAATTATCATTACTACAATAATTATTAATAAAAAAAACTTACTGATATTAATTCCATAATTTTATTTATTTGTTATAATGATATCAATCATTATTTTTTGTGATTGGTATTGGTATTGGACTAATTCTTAATTACTCCTTCCATTTCAAAAGTATGATTTTAGGATCTTATATTATAAGGTATAAACCCCTTGTTAAAAACTAGGTATAAATACTCTTTGTATATTAAAATTGTTTTTTATTGAATATTAGGAGGTATCAGCTTAATGTTACACTAATGTTACATGATGTTACATTAATATTACACGTTGAAATGTACATTATCATTGACTTTGTGGTCCAAAATGTAACATTTTCGAATGTAACATTACTTTTTTATAGTGTTTAATTTTCAAAAATTACATTAAGAAAAAACAATGTTACACTTCAAAATGTAACATTGCTAACTAAAACGTACAGTATCATTGACTATGAGTGTGTAACATCGCTGTAACATGGTGTAACATTTTCACTCTAAATGTTACATCTTTAGTTCTTTTATGTACCTATAAATGGTTGTTCTAGTAACCTCTAAAATCTCCGCAACTTTTTTTACATTCAATTTAGGGTTATCAGTATACATAGATTTAAATATTTCTTTTTTACTCTTTCCTTTCATAGAATCGCTCTTTCGTTTAATGTCGTTTGTTTCCTTAGTATCTACTTTTATCTTCATAGCCATTGCAATGAAATAGTTGCTTAATTGCTCGGCTCTTCCTATGCTTTCTATTCCTATAAGATCATAATTACTACCTCCATTATAGTACTCATGTAATACATGGATAAGGAGAGCAAACCTTGGAATGTAACTTTTTTGTTTTGGCAACATAGATTTCATATACTCATTTACATTATCATCATTTTGAGTGTTACTAATACGGTTAAATATCTCAATCCATTTATCCTCCGCTTCTGGAGACATTCTTATCACCTTCGATTCTATCTCATAATCATCGTTATATTGTATCTTCTTCTTTGTGTCAGTATAAAAATCTGAGATAAACGAGTTGTAAAACTCTATCATCTGCGGATCTAAAAATTCTCTATTGTAGTTAGTCACCTCTAAATCTGGGAAACTAAACAACATTCTATCTATAAATCCATTTGACTTATTATCTTTTGTATAAAATGAGTTTAATATCTCTGGTTGTATCCCACCCATTACAGGAATAAAGGACTTTTCTACAAAACTACTCTTTGCTGTTTTCCTATTTAGATTGATCTCTTTACCACTCCAAGAAGATAGCCAGTGCTCTAAGTCAGAGCCTTGTCTGTACTTATTCAAATCTTTGATCCATCCAGCTAGTTCATCCTTAATAACGCCTACACCGTTCTTGTTTTGTTCGTGAAGATCAGCTAGAGCTTCTAATGTAATATCATTTACAATAAATTGCTTTCTAATTGGCTTCTGTATTTCATCGGAGTTCTTTTTTTCTTTTTTGTCTAGCTGTTCATACATTGCATATTTTTCGCAATCCTTAGCATATTGTTTTATCTCCTTGCTATTCATTTGCTGGATTGGTCTCACTATATTGTTTATACTTGGTGTCTTACCTATTCCAGCTTTACCGACTAATACAAGCCACAAAGAACCGTATTCATACCAGCCTGGCTTAACTTCTAGCTTCTTAGAATTACCTAGTATTAACGAAGTAAGGAACAACAAAGCACAACCCATATAGTCAACTGAACTACTAAGCGTTTCATTACACTTAGAGATATATGTAGCTAGCTTATCTGGGAAAACGTCAAGAGGGAAATCTAAAGCTTCTATTTTTATTTGCTGTGTTTCTTCCTTAAATTCATTCTGCATATTGAAACGCTCTGTAAGATCATCCTTCGCTCTTTTCCAGTCACCATCATATTTTATTAATGTAAGGATATTGAAAGGCGAGTACCCCGTCTTACTTTGAAAAGGTTTACAATTTCCATCTTCTGAAAAGATATAGAACATACCTTTAAAGTGATTGAATGTCGCCGAAAAACCTTCATTTATATCCTTATTCGGTCTAGTCCAATATTGAGTACCGTCATTACGAGTATATATGTACTGCCACCCTAGCTCTTCTAATAATTCTAACGCTTCATCTTCACATTCTAGATTGTATTTACCGTCTGGAGTAGTTTCTTTCCAAGATTCAGCCCATTTATTATTAGTTAGTTTACTTTTATTAATTATTTCTTCGTGTTGGTTGAAAGAACGTGACAAATCATAGATTTGATTTAGCTCTATCTCATCTTCTAACTCTTCCAGCTTGATATATTCGACTCCTGCAATGTGAACATAACCATCACTAGGACTACAAGCGATGTATTGACCATTACCTCTTACTTCGATCATTACGCTTTTCGTTTCCCATCTTGCCAAAGTTGTACCCGTTAGAATTTTATGACGATATTTAAAATACGTGTGATATCCACCTCCAGCTGTAGAATAGATAGATAACTTTCCTTGTTCTATTAATCGTTTTATATAATTCACCTCAATAAAATCATTGAATATTTCAAAAATGGGTTCACCTTGATGGCAGTCGAAGTCTAAACCATAAAAACCATCTGATACAGTACCGCAAGCTATTCCAATCTTTTTAGCTTGGTTAAATCTGTTTTCTATATCATCAATTGGCTTGTATAAAAACTCATGACCGACGGGCAGCATCGGAGATTTGTCCTTTTTTAATGGAATAGGATTAAGACCATCGTCTACTAAATTTTTTGCTACTTCTTTTAATGTATTCATATTTTAATATTATTGTGGTATAACTAAAAATGACATAGTTTGCGCCTTTTGCATTTTTTGCAATTCCTAGTACTACCAGTATGAAAGAATAAAAAGTTAGCCAGTTGAATTACTGACATTTGTAAAAAGAAACTTCTAAGCGGCTTCTTGTTTTCTGCCGTTGGTACTGTTTAGCATTGTCATTATTTCAGATCTTTTGAAACGAACGGATGCACCGATGCGATAAGGTTTTAAGAGACCTCTTCGTCTTAGGCTATCAATACCAGATTTTGACATTTTCAACATAGCTGCAACATCTTCTTTTGTAAGAAAATCATCTGGTGTGGAAACCTTGACGGGTTGGAAATTAGCAAGAGCATCTCTTACTGCATCTACTACGATGTTTTTAATGTCGTCTTTTGTGTGTACTTCTATTATCATATTAAAATTTTGATGAATGCTTTGGTAGCCTACTAGATCAAAGCATTCGGTTAAATAATATGACGCAAAAATAGGGTGAAACATGCTCTTCTGGACTATGAATTCTTTCCTAAACTTTTTCCTAAATTACAAAGGGTTGGCAATCATGTAGTTGCGAAGCGTTTTTAAATCACCTGTAGACAGACAAGATTCAACAATTATTTTGTTGTTTTCTTTCGTTGTACCTCTAAAAGTTTGAGGTGCCGTTGTAAATTGACTAATATATTCTTTTCTTAAAGTATCTGCTTTTATACTAACCTTATAATTTTTGAAATATCTGTCAACATAGTTATTTACCATTTTAGTTACTGAAATGCCCTCAGGTTGGTATATGAAATTATTTTCAATTGCCATTTTTGTTGCAATGTAATTAGGTGTGTAAATAATATTAGAACCACCAAGTATTTGTATTATATGTGATCCATACTTTCTTATTTCTTCAAAGTGGAAGTATATATCTTCAGTACTCATTTCTAGGTCAAGCGTATATAACTTACTTCTAAATTGATGTGCTCTTTTAGTAAGTATTTGAGCTTGTTCTTTTAATTGTATTTTATCTAATCTTTTAAATTTGTAAAAATCAATATTCTCTTTGGTGAATCGAGGGCTATTTTCAATCCTTTTTATAACTTTTTTTATTTGCTTATCTGTTAAGTTTTCTGGATCAAGTTTTTCAAGTAGAAAATACAATTTTTCAAGAGTTCTATGTAATAATGTCATACCGCTTTCAATTTTGATGATTTAATCTTTTCTATTACTTGATTATACACTTTCTTAGCGTTTCGATCTTTTGCGCCTCTTTCATATCCTAGCAACACATCTAAAGTTTGACCAGTGATCTTTGCAAGGTGTGTAGGGTGTATATTATATTCATTTAACATGATATCAATGAATGTATATCGTGCGGTGTGATTAGTTGTTTTGGACCAGACAGGAACATTTGATTCTGTTTGTTTTCCTGCAACACTAGAGTAATGCTTTACAATTCTATTAATCTTTGCATCTTCTAAAATCTCTTTGATAAATGCGTTCATCTTTTGGCTTGTATATGCCTTTGGTACTTCGTAGTTGTACTTCGTTAAAATCTTATCTAAGTCCGGTAAGATAGGTATTAATATTTGTGAATCATCTCTTTGCGCCCTGCCTTTGTATTGCTCAATATCTATCATTTTAATTCCTTCCGATTCTTTGATATTTTCTTTTTGCAATACTGAGAAATCAGAATACCGTAATCCAGTATAACAAGCAATGAGAAATATATCTCTTACCTTTTCTAGTTTCTGATCTTCATCATTATCAAATACGTGTTTTGATATTTTGTCAAGTTCTGATAGTGTTAAGTAGTGCTTTGATGTTTTGGTTCTTTTACTTTCTATCAGTTTATATTTAAGGTTGGTGTGCAGTCCTTTTAGTTCTGCATCTCTCATTACTTGTTTTATAACTGTAGAATGTTTTGCGGTCGTATTTGCACTACTTTTATATTTCTTATATATCCAGTTTCTAAACTCTTTGGCGAAGTCTCCAGTAATATCATCAAATGATGGATCTATTTTCTTTTCGGTGGTGTACTTTACAAGATGATTATATACTCCGTTGTATTTCTGGATTGTTCTATCGTGATTTTCTGAATGTCGAATGAAATCTTTGAAGTATTCTAGGAATGACATTTCGGCTGTTGTCTTTGGTTTTCTCTTATATCCTAACAGATAGTCTAGTTCATCTTTAAAGTTCTGTGGTGGTATCTCAGGTCGTTCCTTAGCGATCTTTAGAGCAGCACTGTAGATCAATCCTAATTTTTCGTTTAACTCTTCGTATATCTCATAATTTGGATTTGCTCGATAAGTAGGTGAGCCTATCCAATCTAATACTTTTACTTTTTCCCTAATAGAGTATTTAAGACGGTTTTGATATCCACTATCAGCACGATTATATCTGTAGACTAGATAAATGTTTGCATTTCCTTTGTCGTTGGTACATGGTTCTAGGTTGTATCTAGGTCTTGATTGTTTGGTCCGCTTCATATTTCTTTGACTTTTAATGTATGGTAAATATACATAAACGGTCGTATAGCGGTCGTATAACGGTCATATAATTTCACACTCTATGATACATTATGATATTGTGTAATATGTTATAGTGCGTAAAGTGTTGAAAGACAAAGCCCTTAGCAATTTGCATTACTAAGGGCTTCTATATTATGTAGCGTGAGGCGGGCTTGAACCGCCGACCTCGGGATTATGAATCACGCGCTCTAACCAGCTGAGCTACCACGCCATAATGACCTAGAAATTCTCTAAGCGGCTGCAAATATAAATCTATTTTTTTATTTGACTATATTTCAAACATCTTATTTCAAGAATTTCCTAGAGACTGCAGATCTACTGGATCTCTTCACTAATAATTCTGCAATATTCCCTTCCATCATGGTATTTTAGTATTTTAGAATTACCTGTTTTGTATATTTAGTCCTAAACTCAGCACATGCTCCAAAATCAAGCTCATTTATTCTCATTAGAACAAGGGCACACCTACCTCAACGGTGCTTATATGTCACCGCAGTTGAAATCTGTGGAGGCGGTTGGTATTGAAAGTTTAAAAGGGAAAAGTAGACCTTATTCAATTACTGGGGAGGATTTTTTCGCAGGTCGAAAGCGGTTAAGAGTTAAGTTTGCTGAACTTGTAGATATTTCGGATTATCAACAGACGGCTATTATTCCATCGGTATCTTATGGGATCGCATGTGTAACGAATAACGTTCAACTGGATAAGGGAGATGAAATACTGGTTGTGGATGAACAGTTTCCCAGTCATATATATTCGTGGCAAAAGTTGGCAGAAAAGTATGATGCTACTATTAAAATTGTAAAATCACCAGCCATTAGAGAGGGTAGAGGTAAACAATGGAATGAAGCTATTTTGGATGCAATCAATGATAAAACAGCGATTGTGGCTTTGCCTCATGTTCATTGGGCGGATGGCACCTTGTTTGATTTGGTTAGCATTAGATCAAAAGCTACTGCAGTAGGAGCGAAACTGATTATCGATGGCACGCAGAGCATAGGAGCCTTGGCATTTTCTGTCAAAGAAATACAACCTGACGCATTGATCGTAGGGGGTTATAAATGGATGTTAGGTCCTTACTCGCTTGGGATGGCATACTTCCACGAATCATTCAATGATGGATCGCCGATAGAAGAAAATTGGATTAATAGGAAGAACAGTGAGGATTTTTCAAACCTTACCAATTATCAAGCGGATTACCAACCTGGTGCGGATCGATACTCAATGGGAGAGTCGAGTAATTTTAATCATAATCCCATGTTGACAAAGGCGATAGAGCAGTTGCTGGATTGGGGACAAGACGACATCCAATCTTACTGTAAATCTATCACAGATCGAGGAATAGAAATGTTGCGCTCCAAAGGTTGTTTTGTAGAAGCTGAAGCGTATCGAAGTAAACATTTATTAGGTGTTTTTCTTCCTTCTAATGTTGATAAAAACGCTATTAAGCAAAGACTTATTGAGAATAATATCTATGTTTCTTATCGAGGTGCGGCTATAAGGGTTTCTCCCAATGTTTATAATTCGGAAGGGGAGTTTTTGAAGTTTGTGGATTGTATATATTAATCAACAGTTTAACAGAAATAGCTAGAGTAGTAAATTATTCGCTCTCTAAGGGCATTTCTCTATTTTGATTTTGCTTGCGCAAAGGTTCTTATGGCTCGCAATGAATTGCAAGCACCATTAGTTTTTATCTATTTTTGCACATCTGGCTATATCAATAGAACAAATTTTTTAAATGTTGATTGATAAGTGTTTAGCGAATAGCTAAAACTCCGTATATAAAACCAATCTACTTTTTCCTAGCTTTAGCCTTATTCCTTCGTTTCGGTTTATTCTTGACAAAGATGAGCTTGTTTCTCCTTTTAGGATTTTCTCGTTGATCAATTTCGAAGTGACCTGTTGATTTTATGAGGGGAGTTAGCTTCTCGAATCCATAATTTCTCGAATCGAAATTAGGTTGTTTTTTCTGTAGTAAGCTACCAACGTCTCCTAAGAATGCCCATCCGTCCTCATCTGAGAGGTCAGAGATTGTTGCGGAGATGAGCTTGATCACCTTAGGAGTGATTTTATCTATGTTTGCTTCATTTGGCTTTTCATCTTCTACACTTTCCTCGTTTTCGGATTGATTTCTTATAATCTCTATATAGATGAACTTGTCACAAGCTACAATGAACGGGGTAGGTGTCTTTTTCTCTCCGATGCCTATCACTTGCTTGCCCGCTTCTCTCAATCTTGTAGCCAGTCGGGTAAAATCACTATCGCTCGACACCAGACAAAATCCATTGACTTTATCTGAGTAAAGAATATCCATTGCATCAATAATCATGGCAGAATCAGTTGCGTTTTTTCCTGTTGTATAGGCGTATTGCTGTATTGGAGTAATGGCATTTTGAAGCAAAAGATTTTTCCACTTTGTAAGATGTGGTTTGGTCCAATCGCCATAGATCCGCTTTATAGTAGGGTTACCATATTTTGCAATTTCTTCCATCATCTCTTTTACATGGGCAGAAGGGATGTTGTCACCATCGATTAATACTGCAAGGTTTAGATTCATTGTTTTCTTTTTGATGTTTTGAAGATCTTAAAACCTCAATATAGTATTATATTTTGCTATCATCCTCATACTAAGAAGTTAAGGGTCGCACGAAAGTTGCTAAATGATTAGTTCAGGACTCAAACTCATTGTTGTGAAGGTCTAAATCAATTCAATTAAATGTTTTAGAATCAATATTTTCTTTTTGATGTATTGAAGACCTTCCTGCTTCAATATAAGGTCATGTTGTTCCTATCTCTAAGTAGCGAATCGAACTGCTCATGGTATTTGATTTACATAATCACTTTCCCACCATAATGAGAATGAACTGATTAAGAAGTTATATACCTAAGATCATGATCATCTTTTTCTAGGGATGAATATTATAATTGTCGTGTGTGAAACTAGTTGTACTTTTCAAAAGGGGGGTATACTGAATAATATGGGAACCTCATATAACAAAAGAGGAAGGCATGATCCGACAAAACGATAACTGAAAAATCAGGGTGATATCATGAAATAATATTGAGGTCTTTTATGATAACAATGAGTTAATAACAAATCAATTTACCTGAGTCCCAACAAAAGTTATTAATTTACGTACATACTTTTTTGCGAATAATATCATCTACGTTTAGTAGTTAAATATTAAATCAATTGTATGAACGGATCCCAACTATTAAATAGAAAAACCTTATTCGTTTCCTTGATAGTCATTATTGCTATTGCTTTCCTATATGGCAAGAGGCCATCCCTTGAAGTTGAATTGGAAGTGACTGACCATGAAATCTATGAAGTTGATCATTCGTTTACGGCAGAAGCTACCAATCTCTTGAAAGAAAATACTACTACGGACAAACTAGAATCTAGGTTAAATAAGTATGATATTAAATTCGCTCTTGATGAAGTTTTATTAAGTGAAGGTTTTACCATAGAGTCAGATATTACTATCAATGAAAGTGGTGTGCATATACCTGTTTCGACATTTGATCCAAAGGCTAATATGGGCTACTTATTAATAGATTATGATAGGTTGGGAAAAGGTCTATCTGACGAGAAATTAAGCAAAGCGAAAACATTAAAACAGTGTGAAATAGACTTTTTGAAATTAATTGATCAAGGAGTAGAACTTTATTTTGAAGATAGTGAGAAGTTCTTAGATGATGTTTTTGGTAAAGAAATAGAAGGAGAAGAAGAACCAACTTATGATGAGTTGCGGGAAATCAATTGGAAAAAGTATCAAGATGAATTGGAAAATGGCGTAGAACGCTACAAAGCATTAGAAACGTACAGCGATGAAATGGCGAAGATTCGACCTTTGTATTTTGTGTATAATTCTGTATTAGAAGATTGGAATTTCTATGGTAAAAATAAACGATCAAAAAGTGAGCTAGTAAATGTATATGAAGCTGAAATAAGATCTCAACTTGAGTCATTTAGTACTTATGGAAACAAAAGAGAATACCTAGAAATTGTGCTTCAAGAACTAAAAAAGAAGTTAGAAGTAGAAAGCATATCATCAAAAGAAAGCAAATCACTTTACGATGAATGGAAACTATCAGCTGCTAGGATGATTGAAGAGCCAGACCGCTTTTATGGATATATCTACATGATCGATAACATAAGATTGTATCGTCCTACTCAGGAATTAACCAAACGAATTAATGAGCAATTAATTGAAATAATAATAGAGAAAGACTGGAACAAATGGAGCAGCAGAAGCATGGCCATATTTAAATTATTTAATGTGAATGAAGACCCAGGATTGTTTTCGAAACACAGTTACAAAATGCTCCTTGCTGATATATTAGCGGAGAAAGATTTTACCAAGTGGGATCAAAGATTTGATGAGATTAAAGAACTAAGTGATAAAGAAAATATCTCCCTTAAGGAATTGAATTCATTGAATAGATTGGCAATAAAAAACGGACTTTATATAGCACCTGTATCCGTCTTGGATGATCGCATGATTTATGACATGGAGGAGGATAAATATTTAAAAAGTTTGGCAGATCTCAGGACTCAGATTGGCGAAAGTAAAAAAAAGACAGAAAGAATATCACTACAAAAAGAACTCCTTAAACTTTCACAATATAGAGCGACTCAATATGATAAAATCAGACAAGATGCGAAAGCATTATCTATAGTTAAACTGCAAGCTGATATGTGTGATTATATCCAATGGGCGAAAAACCAAATGGATGTCAGAAGATTAAATAAAAGTGCTTGATTTATTCAAGACTACGGAGGTCTCTAAGACCTCCGTAGTCTAAGTCTAAACTCTAAATCGAAGTCCAATTTCTAGGCCAATTTGAAAAGGTACAAAAGTTGATTTTCTGTTTATTGTATATTCCTCATTATTAGAAAATGAATTTACTACGGTAACTTTTGAAATGATATCAAAATTGTCTGTTACACAATGTCTAAAGCCAAATGAAACTTGCATATTGTAATTGGTAACAAACAACCCATGTGAAAAAATTATGGTATCATCAAATGAATTCTTTTGATGGCTTGCACCAATTTCAAATAGAAAATAGTCACCATCTAACGGCAATTGAATGGAATAATGAAGTCCAAGAGATTTGTATCGAATTTTATTGGGTGATCCAACCAGCGCAATTGGAAATCTTCCAGATCCTCCAAATCCACTTGATGATAGAGTTCCGGTTAAACTAGATCCAACAAATCCCTTATTGTAGCCTATTCTGACAGAGTGTCTTTTTGAAATATTATACCCAAGAGAAATGGATAGTTTGTTTGTCCACAAATGTCCCTCATTTAGTATAGTCACAAAATCAGGTTCTACAGCTGAGCTATTGCTACCTGACTGAATACTCCCCTTATTATAATTCTTCATCCAACCATGAGATACCTCAATATCAAAGTTCTTTACGAATTGTGCATTCATTTCTATCCATCCAAGAAGTACAATAAAAACAAGAAATCTAGTCAACATATTATAGAGATACATTTTCTACCTTTTTCGATGCTTAAGATTACAATTTGTATAAACCATATTCAATTAACTTACCCTAGCGTACCCTTCTCAATTATTCAAGACGACAGTTTAGGTAGATCGTTGATAATCATAATGTAAGCATTGAGACTTGATGCACTTTCACTCTTTGTTGGTTGTGTAATTGTATTGATATTGAAAAACTTAGCAAAACTGCTACACATTTTAAACCAATATCACCTATGATTAATCCCAATGCCAAGACATTAAGTCTTCTGTTTTTTCTACCCATTTTTATATTTCACCATGCCACTGCACAAAACTGTTTTGATGCAGATTTTGAATCTGGAACTCTCGGCGGTTATACAGCATATCATGGGAAGATAAGTAGCGAAGGAGTTGTTATTTTTCCAAATGCTGGAATCGATGCTAAACAGCATAAAATTATGAAATTGCAGGATGGCTATGACCCTATAGCAGAACAGTTTTGTACAGAAAACAAGAATTTATTAGTCACGGGTGCGGGAACAGGAAAATATACCCTACGGCTTGGGGATGCTGTCAATGGCGCCCGCACTTCCAAAATAGTATTGTCATTTGTGGTGACCGATGATGTATCCTTTTTTCTGCTTAAATATGCGGTGGTGATCAGTGACCCTGGTCATCCTGTAGAGGTTCAACCTCGGTTTGAGCTTAGTATAAAAGATCAAGATGGAACCCTCTTAGATTGTGGAGAATATAAGGTCCGCGCCGCTGAAAATATTCTTGGTTTTGAATCATGCGAACAATGGAGAGTCCGACCATGGACTACCGCTGGATTTGAGTTGCAGTCGTATATTGGGCAAACAATTAATATTGAAATTATATCTACAGACTGCGGATATAGTGGGCACGGTGGGTATGCATATATTGATGCAACTTGCCAGCCGTTAGAACTTGATCTACAATCGTATTGTCCTGGCACTGGGTATGCTAGATATGTAGTTACAGAAGGATTTGATTCTTATGAATGGAGTACAGGAGAGACCTCTAGGGTGCTAAATATCGATGACCCTATTCCTGGACAAGAGTACAAGGTGACAGTCACGAGCTCTACAGGATGCACACTAGTACTCACAGATACATTGCCAGCTCTACCACAACTAGATGATTTGGAGCCTTCTTACTTTAATGGTCCCGATACGCTTGCTATATGTTTTGGGGAAGAAGTAACTTATCAACCTACTGGAACTAATATCTCCGAAGTGCTGGCGATCGAGTTGGGATATTCTTCTGATGTATTCTATATTTTCGCAGAAGAATCAAGGACAATCAATTTTGTAACCAGTGATAATTTCGGATGTGGATATGATACTACTCAACTAGTCCTCGAAGTTTTTAATCTCGATTTCGATTACGATGTTATGGCACCTTGTGAAGGGGATAGCAATGGAGAAATTCTAATTGATAACTTGGGGGATAGTTCTATTGTGACGGCACTTAACTATGGAGGGTACACCTCAAATAACTACTTTGATGGATTACCTCCAGGCGAACATACACTCCAAGCAACCAACAGCTCAGTATGTGAAGTCACGAAGAATATCATAATCGTAGCAAAAGAATCTCCAGAATTACAATCGATCGTAGTCAAACCTGCCACTTGTGGAGAAAACAACGGATATATCCGGGCAACTGGAATCAATTCGTCCATGAAGTACTCATTCAATGGTGGACAGTATGATTCACAGTCCTTATGGAATGGACTGTCAGGAGGATCCTATTCTCTTATGTATAAGGAGGGAGATGAAGGCTGTGCGGCAGAAGAACTGATAAATCTAGATGCTTATGGGCCTCCAATAGCAAAAGTAATGTCTTCTGATAGCTCCTATTGTGGGGAATCGAATGGCTTTATTTCTCTTAATGTAACTGATGGATATCCACCATTTAAATACACAATTAATGGACAAACTAATGATACTTCCTATTTCTCTGATTTGGCATCAGGTCAATACTTTTTTGTCGTT